>NZ_VWUF01000012.1:0-105351 GCF_008631385.1 Pantoea sp. M_9
TTGATGCGCGTGCTGCGGCTCAATATGGCGCTGGATAATTTGCAGGGCTGAGGCACATCTGGTGCGCATAAATGCGCCCCCTACAACGTAGGGTCGCCATTTATGGCGACCGTTTTGATGCGCGTGCTGCGGCTCAATATAGCGCTGGATGATTTGCAGGGATGAGGTGCATCTGGTGCGCATAAATGCGCCCCCTACAACGTAGGGTCGCCATTTATGGCGACCGTTTGGATGTGCGGATCACCGCGTAACGCCACGTATGGCGGCCGTTTTGATGTGCGGATCACAGCGTAACGCCACGTATGGCGACCGTTTTGATGCACGTGCTGCGGCTCAATATGGCGCTGGATGATTTGCAGGGATGAGGTGCATCCGGTGCGCATAAATGCGCCCCCTACGTTGTAGGGTCGCCATTTATGGCGACCGTTTCGATGCGCGGAACACGGCGTAACGCCATTTATGGCGACCGTTTCAATGTGCGGACCACCGCGTAACGCCATTTATGGCGACCGTTTCACCGATCGTACGGAACTCACTATTTGAACGACATGAATGACGAACAGCCCCGTCCGGACCCTGATGCGCTGCTGCTCAGCCACAGCGACAGCCACCGCGGCAAGCTGAAAATCTATTTTGGTGCCTGTGCCGGCGTGGGTAAAACCTTTGCGATGCTGCAGGAGGCGCAGCGGCTGCGCGCGCAGGGGCTGGATGTGCTGGCCGGTATCGTGGAAACCCACAATCGCGCAGAAACCGCCGCGCTGCTGCATGGCCTGACGCTGCTGCCGCGTCGTGCCACCGGTCGCTCGCACCATACGGAGTTCGATCTGGATGCGGCGCTGGCGCGTCATCCGGCGGTGATCCTGATGGATGAGCTGGCGCATACCAACGTTCAGGGCGCGCGCCATCCCAAACGCTGGCAGGATATTGACGAGCTGCTTGATGCCGGCATTGATGTCATCACTACGGTTAACGTGCAGCACCTCGAAAGCCTGAATGACGTAGTGGCCGGTATCACCGGAATTCAGGTGCGCGAAACCGTGCCCGACCCCTTTTTTGACAGCGCGGATGAGGTGGTGCTGGTGGACCTGCCGCCGGACGATCTGCGTCAGCGGCTGAAAGAGGGCAAAGTCTACGTCGGCGACCGGGCCGAGCGCGCGATTGAAAACTTTTTCCGCAAAGGCAATCTGTTTGCGCTGCGTGAACTGGCGCTGCGCCGCACCGCCGATCGCGTGGACGATCAGATGCGCGCCTGGCGTGACCAGCAGGGACGCGATCGCGTCTGGCATACGCGGGATGCGATTCTGCTCTGTATTGGTGATGATACCGGCAGTGAAAAGCTGGTGCGAACTGCCGCACGTCTGGCCGCGCGGCTCGGCAGCGTCTGGCACGCTGTTTATGTGGAAACCCCGCGCCTGCATCGTCTGCCGGAGGCGCAGCGACGGGCGATCTTACGGACGCTGCAGCTGGCGCAGGAGCTGGGCGCGGAAACGGCCACGCTCGCCGATCCTGATGAAGTACGCGCGGTGCTGCGCTACGCACGTGAGCATAATCTGGGCAAAATTGTCGCCGGACGCCAGCCGCACCGGCGCTTCCGCCGCGACAGCTTCGCCCAGCGTCTCGGCGAGCTGGGGCCGGATCTCGATCTGCTGGTCGTGGCGCTGGATGAGCCGCTGCGTCCGGTGCTGCATGCGGCCAGCAGCAAACCGGTCAGCAGCGATAAATGGCGGCTGCGGCTGCGCGGCTGCATCATGGCGCTGCTGCTCTGTCTCGCGGTGACGTTTATCGGACGCGGCCTGCTTGCGGAATTTGACAGCGCCAACGCCGTCATGATCTATCTGCTGTCGGTGGTGCTGGTGGCGCTGCGCTACGGGCGCTGGCCCTCGGTGTTTGCCACCGTGATCAATATCGTCGCGTTTGATCTAATGTTTGTCGCGCCCACCGGCACCGTCGCCGTCTCTGACCTGCAGTATCTGGTCACCTTTGGCGTGATGCTGGCGGTCGGCGTGATTGTGGGGAATCTCACCGCCGGGGTGCGCTACCAGGCCAGGGTGGCGCGCTATCGCGAGCAGCGCGCCCGCTACCTCTATGAAATGGCGAAATCGCTCGGCAGTGCGCTGACGCCGCAGGATATTGCCGCTACCGCACAGCGGGTGATTGAGGTGACGCTACAGGCGCGCAGTCAGCTGCTGCTGCCCGATGAGCAGGGGGAGCTGCAGGCAACCGGGCCGGACTTACGCGGCACGCCGCCCGATGCCGGGATCGCAAAATGGAGCTACAGCAAAGGTCAGCCTGCCGGCGCCGGCACCGATACGCTGCCGGCCGTGCCCTACCAGATTGTTCCGCTGAAGAGCGGCCAGCAGTGCCGGGGTCTGCTGGTGGTGGAGCCGGAGAATCTGCGCCAGCTAATGATCCCGGAGCAGCAGCGGCTGGTGGAGACGTTTACCGTGCTGATCGCCAACGCGCTGGAGCGCATGGCGCTGACGCAGAGCGAGGCAGCCTCGCGCCTGGCAGCAGAGCGGGAGCAGCTGCGCAATGCGCTGCTATCGGCACTGTCACACGATTTACGCACGCCGCTGACGGTGCTGTTTGGGCAGGCGGAGATGCTGATGCTCGATCTGGCGCATGCGCAGTCGCCGTTTGTCGCGCAGGCCGGCCAGATCCGTGAACAGACGCTGAGCACGATTCGTCTGGTCAGCAATATGCTGGATATGGCGCGCATTCAGTCCGGCGGCCTGCAGCTGCGCGAAGAGTGGGTGGCGCTGGATGAGGTGATCGATGGCGCGCTGCGTAGCATGGGGCCGATGCTTAAAGGTCACGCGTTTGAGCTGGCGCTGCCGTCCGAGCTGGTATTGATTAAAGGCGACAGCGCGATGCTGGAGCGGGTATTTTCCAATCTGATTGAGAACAGCCTGAAGTATGCCGGTAACGCGGCGCAGCACGGTATTCGCGCCTGGCGCGACGGCAGCAGGCTGGAGATTGGCGTCTGGGACAGCGGGCCGGGCATCGCGGGCGACAGCCTGACGCAGATTTTTGAAAAGTTTGCCCGGGGTGATAAAGAGTCTGCCGTACCGGGGGTCGGGCTGGGGCTGGCGATCAGCAAGACCATCACTGAAGCGCATCGCGGACGCATCTGGGCGGAAAACCGTGCCAGCGGCGGCGCTGAGTTTCGCCTGTCGCTCCCTCTCCCGGCACTGCCGGAAATTTCCGAGGCCGCACTTAAATAACTTCACACAAGTTCGGGTATACTCGGCAGCTTCACTGCTAACTTATGGAAACTTATGGAACGTTTTACCGAAAACCTGATGTATTCATCCCGCTGGCTGCTGGCACCGGTTTACATTGGACTTTCGCTGGGCCTGCTGGCGCTGACCGTTAAATTTTTTCAGGAAATTTTCCATCTGCTGCCGAACATTCTCAGCATTGCGGAAAACGATCTGATCCTGCTGCTGCTGTCGCTGGTTGACATGACGCTGGTCGGAGGGCTGCTGGTGATGGTGATGCTCTCCGGCTATGAAAACTTTGTCTCGAAACTCGATATCGCCGAACACAAAGAGAAGCTGAGCTGGCTGGGAAAAATGGACTCCGGCTCGCTTAAGAATAAAGTCGCCGCCTCCATTGTGGCGATCTCCTCTATCCATCTGCTGCGCATCTTTATGGATGCGCGCAACGTCGCCAATGACAAGCTGATGTGGTACGTGATCATCCATCTGACCTTTGTGCTCTCCGCGTTTGTTATGGGCTGGCTGGATAACATGTCAAAAATGGAGAAAAAGCACGCTGGCTGATCTGCTCAGCGTGCCGGGGGGCGGGTGCCCAGCAGCTGCGGCATGACCATTTTAATCAGCGTAAAAAAATGGCGCAGCCTTGCCGGATAGTAGCTGGCCCACGGATAGGTCAGCCAGACCGGCAGCGGCGGCGCCTGCCACGCCGGCAGCAGCTGCACCAGCGCGCCGCTCTCCAGATCGTCCTGTACCACCCACGATGAAACCAGCGCCGCGCCCATTCCGGCCAGCGCGGCCTTACGTACCGCATAGAGGCTGTCGCTGGCGAGCCGCGGCGCGATCGCCAGGTTCAGCATTGCGCTATCGCTGACGCGCTGCAGCGCAATCTCGTTGCGATAAAAGCTGGTCAGCGCCAGCCACGGCAGCTGTGTCAGTTCTTCTGCCTGCGTCACGGGCGGATGGGCGGCCAGCAGCGCCGGCGCCGCCACCACAATACGCGGCACTTCCGCCAGCAGCACGGCGACAATGCCCGGATCGTCCGGTGCACCAACCTGAATCGCACAGTCCACGTTTTCACTGATAAAGTCCGGCGTGCGATCGTTAAGCATCCACTCTACATTCAGACGCGGATAGCGCTCCAGCCAGGCCACCAGCGGCGTAATCAGCTGATCCTGCCCGAAAGCGTGCGGTGCGCGCACCCGCAGCGTGCCCGCCGGTTCGTCATGCGAGCCGGTCAGCTCATCCTCCAGCGCATACCACGTTGCCAGCAGCTGGCGCGCCTGCGTATAGCAGCGCTCCCCGTCATCGGTCAGCTTGAGCGCATGGGTGGTGCGCAGTATCAGCTTCAGGCCGAGATAGTGCTCCAGCGCCTGCAGCCGGCGACTGACGGTAGGCTGAGTGGTATTAAGCTGCCGCGCGGCGGCGGAGAGGGATCCACTCTCAACGATACGGATAAAGGTCTGCATCAGGGCAATACGATCGGTGCTGGTCAGGTTGTTCATACGTACCACGCATAACGGTTGTGTCTTGTCACACTCTACCGCGTATGGCTGCCGCGCGCTTTAATAGGCGTAACTTTTCAGGAGAGCCGCCTATGTCTGTTTTATCGTCATCTGCCCGCCGCGCAGAAACGCTTCCCGCTCCGCTGCTGTTTACGCTTGCCGCCGGTGCCGGCCTGAGCGTCGCCTCTATCTACTACAGTCAGCCCATGCTGGATATCATCAGTAAAACGTTTAATACCGGCATCAGCAGCACCGGTATGGTGCCGATGCTGACGCAGGCGGGCTATGCGCTGGGGATCCTGCTGCTGGCCCCGCTGGGCGATCGCCACGACCGGCGGACCATTATTCTGATTAAGGGGCTACTGCTGGTGGCCTCGCTGCTGCTGTGTGGCTTTGCCGGCGGGATGGGCGCGCTGCTGATCGCCAGCTTTGTCACCGGGCTGACCGCTACCGTGGCGCAGGATATTGTGCCCGCCTCTGCCGTGCTGGCCCCGGAGCATCGCCGGGGCAAGACGGTTGGCGTGGTAATGACCGGGCTGCTGGCGGGCATTCTGCTGTCGCGCGTGATAAGCGGCCTGGTGGCGGAGTATGCCGGCTGGCGTACGCTCTATTTTATCGCTGCGGGTGCCATGCTGCTGATGACGCTGGCGCTCTGGCGCGTGCTGCCGCGCTTCACTCCCGGTACCACCGTCAGCTATCCGCGCCTGCTGCTGTCGCTGGCGCAGCTGTGGCGTCAGCATCAGACGCTGCGCCGCGCCGCGCTGGCACAGGGACTGCTATCCGTGGGATTCAGCGCCTTCTGGTCAACGCTGGCGCTGATGCTGAGCGAGCGCTTTCATTTCGACAGTGCCATTGCGGGTGCGTTTGGCCTGGCGGGCGCGGCAGGGGCGCTGGCTGCCCCTCTGGCCGGCGGCGTAGCCGATCGCATCGGTCCGGCGCGGGTGACACAGTATGGCTCTGCGCTGGTGATGGTGTCGTTCGCGCTGATGTTTCTGCTGCCGCTGCTGCCGCTGCCGGCGCAGCCGGGCGTGATTATCCTGAGTACGGTGGGGTTTGATCTGGGGGTGCAGGCGACGCTGGTGGCGCATCAGACGCTGGTCTACAGCCTGGCACCTGAGGCGCGCAGCCGCCTGAATGCCCTGATGTTTACCGTGATATTTGTCGGCATGGCCGCCGGCGCGGCCCTCGGCAGCCTGGCGCTGGCGCATTTTGGCTGGAACGGCGTGGTCACGCTGGCAACGGCGGCGGCGCTGCTGGCGCTGCTGGTGCGTCTGAGCAGTGCGCATCTCAGACACTAATCTTCAATCCTGTGCCAGGCTTAAGGGAGTTATGTTTTTGAAAAGCGAAGCGTTATGAATTTTCTTGCCTGGACCGCCGTTGTCGGCGGTCTGTTACTGATCATGTCACTGGCCTCCGGCTGGATCCATCGCGGACCAGTGACCTCATTTGGCCTCTATCTTATCGCCGGGATTATCTGCGGTCCCTGGGTGCTGGATCTGCTGCGTATCGATATTGTTGGCCACTCTGAGCTGGTGGCGCATATCACTGAAATCACTATGGCCGCGTCGCTGTTTATCACCGGTCTTAAGCTGCGCCTGCCGCTGAAAGCGCACGCATGGCGGGTCGGACTGCGGCTGGCGTTTCCGGCAATGCTGCTGACGGTAGGCGGCATGGCGTGCCTGGTGCACTGGATCACTGGCTTTAACTGGCCGCTATCACTGGCGTTTGGTGCCATCGTTGCGCCAACCGATCCGGTGCTGGCCAGCCTGATTTCAGTCAACGATGCGCGCGATGATGATGCGCTGCGCGTTGCGCTCTCCAGCGAGGCGGGGATGAACGATGGCTCGGCGCTGCCGCTGCTGATCCTGGCGCTGCTGCTGATGCGCCCGGAAGGCTTTGATCTCGCCAGTCTGGGGGAGTGGGCAACGCTGGATGTGCTCTGGTCTATTGGCGGGGGTATTGCAATTGGCTATCTGCTGGGGCGCGTTATCGGCCAGCTCGCAGCGCGACTGCGCAGCGCGCACGACGATGTGGCGCCAAACGATTTTCTTGCGCTGGCGCTTATTGCGTTCAGCTATGCTGCCTCGCAGGCGCTGGATGCCTCCGGCTTTCTGGCAACCTTTGCCGCAGGCGTCGGCCTGCGGCGCGCTGAACTGCGCGTCACGCGCTGCTTTCCGCTGGAAGATCTGCCGGAGGAGAAACGACATCTGCCGGCCGAAGTCATGGTGAATCCTAACCAGCGCGTGCGGCAGAGCGGCGGCGGTATGGTTAAGTCCGTGGGTCTGGTTATTGGCGATGCGCTCTCATTTGGCGATACGGTAGAGCGCCTGCTGGCCGCCGCGCTGATGGTTGTGCTGGGCATTACGCTGGCGCACCACTGGAATCCGATGGGCATTGGTCTGGCGCTGCTGCTGTTTGTCGTGGTGCGGCCGCTGGCGGTCTGGCTCACCACCTGGCGCTGTGAAATGCCGCGCGCGCGCCGGCTGCTGATTGGCTGGCTCGGCATTCGCGGAATTGGCAGTATCAACTATATCGCTTTTGCCTGGGTGCACGGCCTGCAGGGCGCAGAAGCGCAGCAGATGGTGGATATGGCCCTGACCATTGTAGTATGCAGCGTGGTGCTGCACGGTATCACGGTGACACCGCTTTTAAACTGGCGTGCTGCCCGCCAGGCGGCACGCACGCAACAGGATGAAACCTGAGTTTCCGGAAACAACAGGAGCCTTTATGAAACGCTTATTGATTGCCCTGACGGGCTTAACCCTTTCCGCCAGCGCGCTGGCGGCAGATGCGGATGCGCAGGAAAATATTTACGCCGGCCAGCTCTGCCATCTGGTCAGCAGTGAACAGAAAACCGGTGACATGGAGAGCTATACCGCGAAGCTGAAAGCGCAAATGGCCGCCAGTCAGTCACCTTCTGCGATGAACAAGACTGAATTTGATGAAGAGATCGCGCAGGAAGTGATTAATGGCTGGCTGGAACTCGGTGAAGAGGAGCGCGGTAAGCTGCGTCACGATCAGCAGCAGTGCGAGCAGACCGTCATGACGCAGTTTCAGCAGCAGGATTAAGCCGCCGCTTTGCGGTATGTGCCGCAGCGGCAGCCATCACGTTTTACGCGCCTTTTATGGCGCGTTTTTTTATGGCTTTTTGGTGCGGAATGCGTACATTATCGCCGGATAGAAATCAGACTTTCGTCACACCAATAATCTGACCCGTGGCCGGGTGTTTTCTGAGAGTGGCTGGCACGCAACATGATGACACGTCGTCGTTTTTTACAGGCGAGCGGGGCAACCGTTCTCGCGATGACCACCGGCAAGCTGTTTGCCCGTGACGACATCATTCCGCTCTGGCCGGATGAGCCGCCGGGTGGGGGTGGTCCGTCGGGCCTGTTAAGGGTCAATACCAAAGGCTCATGGACCAATATCGTTTCACCCGCTATCCAGCGCTTTCGTCCGGAAAACCCCAACGGCGAGGCGGTACTGATTGCCGCGGGCGGTGGCTATCGCTTTATCGGCATGGGCCGGGAGGCGTGGCCGGTGGCGCGCTGGCTGAATGCCAATGGCTATACCGCCTATGTGCTGAGCTATCGCCTGCCCGGTGAAAAGTGGCAGGCGGGTAACCTGGCACCGCTGCAGGATGCACAGCGCGCCATTCGCATGGTGCGCGCGATGGAGTCGAAAGTGCACCTGCTCGGCTTTTCGGCCGGCGGCCATCTGCTGGGCATGGCCGCCGCACGACCTGACTTTCGCACTTATCCGCAGCAGGACGCGCTGGATGAGATCGTGCCTTCGGCCAGCAGTGTGGGGCTTATCTATCCGGTGATTACGCTGGAAGCGCCGTTTCAGCATACGCAGACCCGCCTGATGATGGTGGGCGCGCACGCCACCGCGACCCAGGCGGCGAACTGGTCCGTGCAAAACTATGTGACCCGCGCCTATCCGCCGACGTTTCTCGCCCAGGCAGAGGACGATCGCACCTCTAATCCTTACAACACGGAACTGATGCGCGACGTCTGCCGGCGCATGCGCGTACCGGTTGAGCTGATTGAGCTCAGCAGCGGCGGGCACGGATTTGGCCTGGGTAAAGCGGGCACGCCTGCTGCGCTCTGGGACCAGGCGTATGTGCGCTGGCTCGACAAACTGAGCTGATCGCTGCGGCGCCCCTGCCGCACACCCTACCAGGCGGGAATGCTGCTGCACTGCCACACTCAGTAACCGATAACGCGTTATTGTGTTCTGACAGGAGAAAAGCGAATGAAAGCGATGATTCTTAACCAGCCCGGCGGCCTGGATAATCTGCAGCTGGTGGATCTGCCCGACCCCGGCAAGCCCGCCGCTGACGAGATCCGCGTCCGTATCCACGCCACCTCACTTAATTATCACGATCTGCTGGTCGCCGACGGATCGATCCCGACCGAAGCGGGGCGCATTATGATGGCGGACGGCGCCGGCGTCGTGGAAGAGGTGGGCAGCCGCGTCAGCGAATTCCGCCCCGGCGACCACGTGGTGTCCTGCTTTTTTCCGCAGTGGCAGGATGGCCTGCCTTACGCCCGCGTGGGCGACTTTACCCGCACGCCGGGGGATGGCGCGCAGGGCTTTGCCGCGGAAACCGTGGTGCGCCCGGCGCATCACTTTACCCTGGCACCGCGCGGCTGGAGCCATGCTGAAGCGGCCACTATCACCACCTCCGGGCTGACGGCGTGGCGGGCGCTGGTGGGCGATGCGCAGATCAAGGCGGGCGATACCATCGTTACGCTCGGCACCGGCGGTGTCTCCATTACCGCACTGCAGATCGCTAAAGCGATGGGCGCGCGGGTGATTGTCACCTCCTCCTCTGATGAGAAGCTGGCGCGCGCGCGCGAGCTGGGCGCCGATGCCGGTATTAACTACCGCACCACGCCCGGATGGGGCAGCGAAGTACAGCAGCTGACGGAGGGAATCGGTGCGGACGTGGTGATTGAGCTGGGCGGGCCGGGCACTATGGCAGAGTCGATCAAAGCGGTGCGCATCGGCGGACATATCGCGCTGATTGGCGTGCTGACCGGCCATGAAGGTGTGATCCCGACTTCGCTGTTAATGGCGAAGCAGGCGCGGATCCAGGGGCTGATTGTAGGCCACCGCCGGCAGCAGCAGGAGTTTGTGCGTGCGCTGGAGCAGATTGCGGTGCGGCCGGTAATTGGTGAGCATTTTACGGCGCTTGGCGATCTGCCGGCGGCGTTCCGCCATCAGCAGGGCGCCAGCCACTTTGGCAAAATTACCCTCTCCTGGTAACCCGCTACGGCGATCAAAAAAGGCGCCCGTCCGGGCGCCTTTTTGTTAACGCATCGTCACAAACTCTTCCGCTGCGGTGGGGTGAATCGCCACGGTATTGTCGAAATCTTTTTTCGTGGCACCCATCTTCAGCGCCACGGCAAAGCCCTGCAGCATCTCATCCATGCCGCTGCCGATGCCGTGAATACCGACAATCTTCTCTTCCGGGCCAACGCAGACCAGCTTCATACGACACGGCTGGCGATGCTGCGTGACCGCGGTATACATGGCGGTAAAAGAGGATTTATAGACTTTCACCTGGTCATCACCATACTGCTCGCGCGCCTGCGGTTCGGTCAGGCCCACCGTGCCAATCGGCGGATGGCTGAACACCACTGTCGGAATATTGCTGTAGTCGAGATGCTCATCCGGTTTGTTGTTAAACAGACGCTCAGAGAGACGACGGCCTGCCGCTACCGCCACCGGCGTCAGCTCAACGGCACCGGTGTTATCCCCTACCGCATAAATGCCTGCGACGCTGGTATTCTGAAATTTATCGACGCGGATATAACCTTTCTCATCGAGCTTAACGCCGGTGACGTCAAGATTGAGATTATCGGTCTCCGGTTCGCGACCCACTGCCCAGACCAGGCAATCCACCGTCTGTTCGCTGCCATTTTCCAGCTGCAGCGTCAGGCTGCCGTCAGCATTTTTAACTACGGCTTTAGGCGTCGCTTCAGTATGCAGCTGTGGGCCTTCCGCCTGCATCACCTCTACCAGCGTTTCGCTCAGGAGCGGATCGAAACTGCGCAGCGGAGCGTGTTTACGTACGAACAGATGCGTTTCCGCGCCCAGCGCGTTGACCACGCCTGCCAGCTCAACGGCGATATAGCCTGCACCCACTACGGCCACGCGCTGCGGCAGAGATTCCAGCTCAAAGAAACCGTCAGAATCGATACCATATTCTGCTCCCGGCACAGCAGGGCGAACCGGGCGTCCGCCGGTGGCGATCAGAATATGATCGGCGGTGATCGTTTCACCATTTACTTCTACCGTGTGCGCATCTACAAAGCGGGCAAAGCCTTTGATGACTTCGACCTTGTTTTTGCCCAACACATTGTCATAGGAGGCGTGAATACGATCGATATAGGCGCTGCGGTTCCTGGCCAGCGTAGCCCAGTCAAAGCGGTTCACCGTAGTATCAAAGCCGTAATCGGGTCCATACAGATGAATGGCTTCGGCGATCTGTGCCGCATGCCACATCACTTTTTTGGGCACGCAACCGACGTTAACGCAGGTGCCACCCAGCTCTTTCGCTTCGATCAGCGCACACGTCTGGCCGTGCATGGCTGCACGATTAATGGAGGCGATGCCGCCGCTGCCGCCGCCGATAGCGAGGTAGTCAAAATGTCTGGTCATCCGTTGTTTCCGTCTGTTGAGAAAATATGGCGTAAAGTTTACCGCTACCTGGCGGAGCGGCGCAAAGGTTCCGCCTATGATTATGATAGAGTGAAATCCAGGTTTCGCTTACAGGTAAGGCTATTATGCATCTGACTTTTTTAGGCACCGGCGCGGGCGCGCCCAGTTTACAGCGCAATGTCAGCGCGATCGCCCTGACGCTCTCGAAGCGTGGCGACACCTGGCTGTTTGACTGCGGAGAGGCGACGCAGCATCAGTTTATGCGCTCGGCGCTTCGCCCCGGCAAACTGGAGAAGATCTTCATTACGCACCTGCATGGCGATCACATCTTTGGTCTGCCGGGCCTGCTTACCAGCCGCTCGATGGCGGGCATGCTCGATCCGCTGACGCTCTACGGACCGAAGGGGTTGAAGGCGTTTGTGGAAAACGCGCTGAGCCTGAGCAGCTCATGGACCACTTATCCGCTGGAAATCGTGGAGATTGAGGCGGGTCTGGTGCTGGATAACGGTGAGTTCCGGGTGACCGCCTATCCGATGAATCACGTGGTAGAGTGCTACGGCTACCGCATTGAGCAGCATGATAAGCCCGGATTTCTGGATGCCGCGCGGCTGAAAGCAGAGGGCGTGCCGCGCGGCCCCTGGTATCAGGATCTAAAGCAGGGAAAAGTTATCCGGCTGGAGGATGGGCGCGAAATCAACGGCGCAGACTATCTGGGGCCCGCGACGCCAGGTAAGGTGCTGGCAATATTTGGCGATACTGCGCCGACTGAGGTCGCGCTGGCGCTGGCGGCCAATGCTGATGTCATGGTGCATGAAACCACGCTTGAGGCAGCAATGGCGGAGAAAGCCAACGGGCGCGGTCACTCAACGACGGTGCAGGCGGCGGCCGTCGCGCAGCAGGCGGGCGTTAAGCGCATGATCGCGACGCACTTCAGCTCGCGCTATCTCTCTGCGGATCGGGAAAAGCTGCTGGCGGAGTGCCAGTCGGTGTTTGCGGCAACCGAGCTGGCACACGACTTTGCTGTTATGGAGATTTAACGCGCCGGGCGGTTACTCGGGTACTACCTGCGTCACGCTATAGTGCCCGGTGCCGGCGGGCACCAGCGTTTTATGCAGCCACGGCAGCAGCTCTTCCATCTGCGCTTTGAGTTTCCACGGCGGGTTAATGACGATCATGCCGGAGGCGGTCATGCCGCGCTGATCGCTGTCCGGGCGCACCGCCAGCTCAATCTGCAGAATATTGCGGATACCGGTAGCTTCCAGATCGCGGAGCATATGTTTGATTTGCTGGCGCATTACCACCGGATACCAGAGCGCATAGATACCGGTAGCAAAGCGCTTATAGCCTTCCTGAATCCCTTTCACCACATCCTGGTAGTCGCTTTTCATCTCATAAGGGGGATCGATCAGGATCAGGCCGCGCCGCGCCGGCGGTGGCAGTTTTGCCTTCAGCTGCTGATAGCCATCGCCGCGTTCCACGCGCGCGCGCGCATCTTTGCTGAACTCGGTGCGTAGCAGCGGATAGTCGCTGGGGTGCAGTTCGGTCAGCTGCAGCTTATCCTCTTCGCGCAGCAGGTAACGGGCGATCAGCGGTGAACCTGGATAGTAGCGCAGGGTGCCACCGGGATTCAGGTTACGCACCGCGTTCAGATAGGGTTTCAGCAGCGCTGGCGCGTCAGGCTGCTGCCAGATGCGGGCGATGCCTTCCAGATATTCACCTGTACGCTCGGCGTGCGCGCCGCTCAGCTGGTAGCGTCCGGCACCCGCGTGCGTATCCAGATAGAGAAAGGGTTTATCCTTCTCCATGAGTGCGGTGAGGATCAGGCTTTCAACGGTGTGTTTCAGCACGTCGGCGTGGTTGCCGGCGTGAAAACTGTGGCGATAACTCAGCATAAAAGATGGGGGTCCGCAGTTGGATCAAAGGAGTTGACGATTGGATATGGCGCGATTATAGCCGGACCGTACAGAAATTGCTGGGCTTTTGCGGCTTCTGCCCCGGCGCGGCGTCAGCGCAGTACGCATCGGGCCAGCCGCGGGAAAGCGGGAAGGGCATGGCAAAATAGTGATGGGACGATTCAAACTCACGCTTGATTTGCTGCCAGATCGCGCCTGGAAATGCAATTTTGAGCGTTTTTTCCTACTTCTATTCCATTTTACGGCATTGATTTTAATGTCCGGCGCCCGCATTTTAGTAAAATTGCTTAGCGCGAGTATTCGCGCCCATAATTCCATGATGAAAGGATCGCGCTTATGACTAACCCATTACTTACCCCTTTTACCCTGCCCCCTTTTACTGCCATTAAACCCGAGCATGTGGTGCCTGCCGTGACTCAGGTTCTTGAAGAGTGCCGTGATACGGTAGATCGTGCGGTAACGCGGGGAGCGCCTTATACCTGGGAGAGCCTGGTTCAGCCTATTGCAGAAGCAGACGATCGTCTGAGTCGCGTATTTTCACCTGTCAGCCATCTGAATGCAGTAAAAAATAACCCCGATCTGCGCGACGCCTTCGACAAAGTGCTGCCGCTGCTTTCTGAATATTCTACCTGGGTTGGACAGCATGAGGGCCTCTACAAGGCGTATCGCAGCCTGAAGCAAAGTGAAGGCTTTGCTGCACTCAGCCCGGAGCAGCAGCGCGCTATTGATAACAGCCTGCGTGATTTCGAGCTGTCAGGTATCGGGCTGGAAAGAGACAAACAGCGGCGCTATGGCAAAATTATGGCGCGCCTGTCAGAGCTGGGCTCAGCCTACAGCAACAATGTGCTGGATGCGACCATGGGCTGGACCAAACTTGTCACCGATAAAGCGGAGCTGGCGGGCATACCTGAAGATGCGCTTGCCGCCGCCGAGGCGCAGGCTAAGCTGCGCAAGCAGGAAGGCTGGCTGCTGACGCTGGATATCCCGAGCTATCTGCCGGTTATCACCTATTGCGACAACGCCGCCCTGCGTGAAGAGATGTACCGCGCGTACGCTACACGCGCTTCCGATCAGGGACCCAACGCAGGCAAATGGGACAATGGCCCGATAATGGAAGAGCAGCTGGCGCTGCGCCACGAGCTGGCTCAGCTGCTTGGCTACGACTCCTACGCGGATAAGTCGCTGGTAACCAAAATGGCCGACAGCCCGTCTCAGGTCATCGACTTCCTGGGCGATTTGGCAAAACGCGCCCGTCCGCAGGCTGAGCAGGAGCTGGCGCAGCTGCGTGAGTTCGCTAAAGAGGTCTACGGGGTTGATAACATGCAGCCCTGGGATATCACCTATTTTAGTGAAAAGCAGAAGCAGCATCTCTTCGCGATCAGTGATGAACAGCTGCGTCCCTATTTCCCGGAAGCCCGCGTGTTAAAAGGCCTGTTTGAAGTCGTAAAACGTATCTACGGCATCAACGTTAAAGAGCGCAAGGGCGTTGAGATCTACCATCATGATGTCCGCTTTTTCGACCTGTTTGATGAAAGCGGTGAACTGCGCGGCAGTTTCTATCTGGATCTCTACGCGCGCGAGCATAAGCGCGGTGGGGCCTGGATGGATAATTGCGTTGATAAAATGCGCAAATCGGACGGCAGCCTGCAGAAGCCTATCGCCTATCTGACCTGTAATTTCAGCCAGCCGCTGGCGGGCAAGCCTGCCCTGTTTACGCATGACGAAGTGATCACGCTGTTCCATGAGTTTGGCCATGGCCTGCATCATATGCTGACGCAGGTTGAGGTTCCGGGAATATCGGGCATCAACGGCGTACCGTGGGATGCGGTCGAACTGCCGAGCCAGTTTATGGAAAACTGGTGCTGGGAACCGGATGCGCTGGATTTCATCTCTGGCCATTACGAAACCGGTGCATCCCTGCCGGACGAACTGCTGGAAAAAATGCTGAAGGCGAAGAATTACCATGCGGCGATGTTTATCCTGCGCCAGCTTGAGTTCGGACTGTTCGATCTGCGGCTTCATACCGGTTTTGATCCGGAGCAGGGACCGAAGGTTATGGACACCCTGCATGCTGTTAAGAAACAGGTTGCCGTTGTGGAGGCGCCGCAGTGGGGACGTTTCCCGCATGCGTTCAGCCATATCTTCGCAGGCGGATATGCCGCCGGCTACTATAGCTATTTATGGGCTGATGTGCTGGCAGCAGATGCGTGGGCGCGCCTCAGCGATGAGGGCATTTTCAATCGCGAAACCGGCCAGGCTTTCCTTGACAATATCCTGACGCGCGGCGGTGCTGAAGAGCCAATGGAGCTGTTCAAACGCTTCCGCGGCCGCGAGCCGCAGCTGGATGCCATGCTGAAGAGCTACGGGATCCAGGGATAAACCGGCTTGTGAAAATTGGTTTAGTGGATGAAACAGGCGCCGGAAACGGCGCCTTATCACAGCTGGCAACGCGCTGGGGTCTGGAGCAGGATGAGACCGCGCCGCTGGCGCTGGTGCTCACGTCTGCGCATCTTGAGCTGCGCAAGCGCGATGAGCCTAAGCTGGGCGGTATTTTCGTCGATTTTGTCTCCGGTGCCATGGCACACCGGCGTAAATTTGGCGGCGGACGCGGCGAAGCGGTGGCCAAAGCCGTGGGCATCAAAGGCGGCTATCTGCCGGATGTGGTTGACGCAACGGCCGGTCTCGGACGCGATGCGTTTGTGCTTGCTGCGCTGGGATGCCGGGTGCGGATGCTGGAGCGTCATCCGGTAGTCGCCGCGCTGCTTGAGGATGGCCTGCAGCGTGGCTACGCCGACAGCGAAATCGGTGGCTGGCTGCGCGAGCGGCTGACGCTGCTGCACGTGGCGAGTCAGCAGGCGCTGAGCGATATCACGCCCGCGCCGGATGTGGTCTATCTCGACCCCATGTATCCGCACCGGCAGAAAAGTGCGATGGTCAAAAAAGAGATGCGCGTATTTCAGTCGCTGGTGGGAGCAGATGAGGATGCGGATGCGCTGCTGGAGCCGGCCCGGCGTCTGGCGAAGAAGCGTATTGTGGTCAAGCGTCCTGATTACGCACCGCTGCTGGCAGGCGTGGTAACACAGTCTGCCGTGGTAACCAAAAGTCACCGCTTTGATATCTATCCGCCGCTAACCTGAAGCGGCAGAGCTGGGCGTCAGACACAAAACAGGCCGGTTATCCCGGCCTGTTTTTTTTATTCTTCTTCTGCGTCGCGCAGCGGCACAATCAGCATATCGATATGCACGGTGTTGATCAGCTGACGCGCGGATGACATCAGCTTGCTCCAGAAATCCTGGTGATGTCCGCAGACCACCAGATCCACATCATATTTCCGGATAGCATCCACCAGCACCTGGCCCAGATCGCCGCTGCCGCTCAGCGTTTCGCCAACCGGATAGCCTGCGCTGACGGAGAGGGCTTTCAGGGCGCTGTGCGTCTCCTCGGAAATACGTTTCTGCATATCGCCGAGATTTACGTCAATCAGGCCGGTATAGAGATCGGAATAGTTAACGTCAACGTGGATCAGTGAGATTTTGGCATCATAAGGGCGCGCCAGCGAGACTGCTTTATCCACCAGCAGCTGGCTTTCCGGAGAGAGATCGACTGCAATCAGGATATGTTTATAGGCCATGATAAAACTCCTTTCTCAATATTCTGGGGGGCTACCCTCCCGCAAACCACGGCGGGCGTTTTCCTTAGCGCGAAGCGGCGATGAAGCGCCGGTGACTCAGTGAAACTGCAGGATCTGTTGTTATCTGCTGAGTATAGCCAGTGTCACCGGCAAATGCTGCACCGCTGCGCCTGAGCGTGATGACGATCCGCAGAGCAGCGGGTTATGCATATATTGACGAAGCGCGCCGCTGGAAAAAATTTGAGCAGATATTCTACACTGAAATTGCGTGCCACTTTTCTCTTGTGGCGAGGCGCAGACCTGTAAAACAACAATGCCAATCTGCTTATCGATGGCTGGCTTATTTTCCACAGGACGTCTGCAGCACTTCCCCGCTGCATATCACGTCATTGCGGTACCAGCCAGAAGGGGGAAATATGATCAGCACTATCGCGCTTTTTTGGGCTCTTTGTGTGGTTTGTCTGGTGAATATGGCGCGCTACTTCTCATCCCTGCGTGCGCTGCTCTACGTATTGCGCGGCTGCGATCCGCTGTTGTACCAGTATGTTGACGGTGCCGGCTTTTTTACTTCTCACGGCCAGCCGGGTAAACAGGTGCGGCTGGTGCGCTATATCTGGCTAAAGCGCTATCTTGACCATCATGATGATGAGTTTATCCGCCGCTGTGAGCGGGTGCGCAGTCAGTTTGTACTGACCAGCGGGCTCTGTTTTCTGGTCGTGGTGAGCCTGGTGGCGATGGCAATCTGGCAGTAAAGCACGCCGTTATCCCGCGCGCAGGCAATAAAAAAGGGCGACACTGCTGTCGCCCTTTTGCCGGAATAGTGCGGTATCAGATCAGATGCAACGCAATCCAGTAGAGTCCGCCTGAGAGCAAAATACAGACCGGCAGCGTGAAGATCCACGCCATGGCGATATTTTTGATGGTGCGACTCTGCAGTCCGCCGCCGTCAACCAGCATGGTGCCGGCCACAGAGGAGGAGAGGATATGCGTGGTTGAAACCGGCATACCGGTATAGCTTGCCACGCCAATCGATACGGCGGCGGTCACCTGCGCTGACATACCCTGCGCATAGGTCATGCCTTTCTTACCGATTTTTTCACCGATGGTGGTCGCCACACGACGCCAGCCAATCATGGTGCCGATACCCAGCGCCAGCGCTACGGCCACGATAATCCAGACCGGGGCATACTCAATGGTGCCAAGCAGATCGCCCTTCAGCTTACTGAGGAAGCGCTTGTCGTCCGCACTGGTTTCCGGCAGCTTGGCCGCCTTATCCGCAGTGTCAGAGATGCACAGCAGCAGACGACGCATCTGGCTGCGCTGATCGACAGAGAGCTGATCGTAGCTCTGCAGATTGTTCAGCAGGCCCTGAGCCCGGCCGATAGCCTGCAGCGCACGGGCGCTGTCACAGTGAAACTCCTGCGGGCCGCTCGGCACTTCTTCCGGCGTCGGCAGCGCAGGCGGTGCCATCTGCACAATGTGCGTCAGCGAATCGCCATGCTGGCGGTAATACTGCTCCAGATGGTTAACGGCATCGCGCGTGCGGGTGATGTCATAACCGGAAGCGTTCATATTCACGACAAAACCCGCCGGAGCCACGCCAATCAGCACCAGCATGATCAGACCAATGCCTTTCTGTCCGTCGTTAGCGCCGTGTGAATAGCTGACACCGATGGCCGAAACAATCAGCGCGATGCGCGTCCAGAACGGCGGCTTTTTCTTGCCATCGATCTTTTCACGGTCAGCGGGAGTCATATGAATACGCGCGCGTTTCTTCGTACTGCTCCAGTAGCGGCGCAGCAGGAAAATCAGGCCGCCGGCGATGATCAATCCGATAATCGGTGACAGGATCAGCGACAGGAAGATATTGATCACTTTTGGCAGATTGAGCGCATCCACTACAGAGGTGCCGGTCATCAGCGCATTGGTGAGACCAATACCGATAATGGCGCCAATCAGCGTATGGGAGCTGGAGGCCGGCAGGCCCAGATACCAGGTGCCGAGGTTCCAGATAATGGCAGCCAGCAGCATGGAAAAGACCATGGCGAGGCCGTGCGCCGAACCGACATTCAGGAGCAGGTCGGTAGGAAGCATATGTACGATGGCGTAGGCCACGCTCAGACCGCCGAGCAGCACGCCAAAAAAGTTGAACACACCTGCCATCACCACTGCCAGCTGCGCCCGCATCGCACGGGTGTAGATAACGGTAGCGACCGCGTTGGCGGTATCGTGGAAGCCGTTGATTGCCTCATAAAACAATACAAACAGCAGGGCAAGAACCAATAACAGGCCGGTACTCAGGTCAAGACCAGCAAACAGATGTAGCATAAACGTTACGCCATTTTGGAGGACATGAACGCGGCGCATTATCTGCGACAACGCACTGTATGGGAAAGAGAAATATAGCCTTTTTTTGTCTTAAATTGGTAACTCAGAGGACAAAACAAGGTAAAAGAGCCGAAAAATGAAACAGTTACATTATGACATATTTACGGCATTTTTTTGAAGGTGGCGTAAAAAGCCGCAGATCACTACAATCAGCGCCTTTCGTAATCGGGTGGACATCGCAGTGGAAAAGTTTGACGTTATCGTAATAGGGGCAGGTGCTGCCGGGATGTTCTGTGCAGCGCAGGCGGGACAGCGCGGGCGCCGCGTACTGCTGCTGGATAACGGCAAAAAAGCGGGCCGTAAGATTCTGATGTCAGGCGGCGGCCGCTGCAACTTTACCAATCTGTATACCGAGCCGGCGGCCTACCTGTCGCACAACCCGCACTTCTGCAAATCTGCGCTGGCGCGTTACACCCAGTGGGATTTTATCGATCTGGTCAGCCGGCACGGCATCGCATGGCATGAAAAAACGCTGGGTCAGCTGTTCTGCGATGACTCCGCGCAGCAGATTGTCGATATGCTGCTGAAAGAGTGTGAAGCGGGTGCGGTGACGCTGCGGCTGCGCAGCGAAGTGCTGAGCACGGAGCGTGATAACGGGGGATACCGGCTGCAGCTTAATGGCGCAGAGGTATGGGCAGAGAAACTGGTGATCGCCAGCGGCGGGCTGTCGATGCCGGGACTGGGCGCGTCGCCGTTTGGTTACAAAGTGGCGGAGCAGTTTGGTCTGCGCGTCTACCCGACCCGCGCCGGGCTGGTGCCGTTTACGCTGCATAAGCCGCTGCTGGAGCAGCTCAGCACCCTGTCGGGCGTTGCGCTGCCGGCTACCATCGAAGCGCAGGATGGCACGCTGTTTAAGGAAGCGATGCTGTTTACCCATCGCGGTCTCTCTGGTCCGGCAGTGCTGCAGATCTCCAGCTACTGGCAGCCAGGCGAGTTTATCAGCGTCAACCTGCTGCCGGCGCTGGCGCTGACCGACTACCTTGATGAGCAGCGCAGCGCGCATCCTAATCTCAGCCTGAAAAACAGCCTGGCGAAGATACTGCCGAAGCGGCTGGTGGAAGTGCTGCAGGCGATGAACCAGATCCCGGATGTCACCCTGAAGCAGCTCAACAGCAAACAGCAGGCTGAGCTGGCGCAGTTGCTGCATCAATGGCGGGTACAGCCAAACGGCACCGAAGGTTATCGCACTGCAGAGGTCACGCTGGGGGGCGTTGATACCACCCAGCTCTCTTCAAAAACCATGGAAGCGCGCGATGTGCCGGGCCTCTATTTCATTGGTGAGGTTGCGGACGTGACCGGCTGGCTGGGGGGCTACAATTTCCAGTGGGCGTGGAGTTCCGCCTGGGCCTGCGCCCAGGCGCTCTGAGCATTACCGGCGGCTCAGCAGCAGCTGTCCCAGCAGGCTGTCGCGGTTGACCACGCCATATTTCAGGTTGGTGGCGAGATATTTGCGGTCAAAGCCGGTGAGTTTGGTTAACGGCGGCAGCACCTCCGGCAGACGATCGACCATCAGCATGCGGCTCAGCCGCACCGGACGCCACTCGCTCAGGCTTTGATAAAGCAGCGCGCTGGCTTCGCACTTGCGCAGATAAAGATTGTAATGATTGCTTTCGCGCAGCGCCTGCTGCTGCGCCAGATAGACCACCAGATAATCGGGGGGCGTAATGCCCTGCACCAGGGTGTCATAGTCAGGCTGCGCCAGCAGCTGCCGGAAGAAAGCTTCCGCTCCCAGCGTTACAATCGGGCGGAAATAGTGCAGCCAGCGGCCAATAAAGGCATTGTTCGCCGGGGCCGCAAGGAACCACGACTCAATTACCGGATAAGCCATATCGTGCGTTGAACCGGCACGATAAAACGCAATCAGGTCATAACGCGGGTCGGCGTTAACGGCCAGCAGCGCATCCAGCGTACGGTTGAGGATAATGGTGGCATCCATCCAGATGCCGCCATAGCGGTAAAGCAGCTCCAGGCGGATAACATCGCTTTTGTGCGACGGACGCATATCGGGATGCGTAAACTGCAGATCCGGCAGATAGTGCGCGAGATTGCGATTGTTAACCACCGTCATCTGGTAACCCGGGTTTTCCCGGACAATTTTATCCACAAAAATCTGCACTTCAGCGGGCAGCGTTTCGCTCTCCCAGTACATCCAGATCTGCTGCGGGATCGGCGTGCCGGTGGCGGGCTGGCTGCACATATCGATATCCTGCTCATCGCGCGGATTATAGCTGGCCAGCTGTTTACGCCGCGTCAGCATCTTCTCTGCCCGCAGACCCAGCGAGACCAGATGGGTTTTAACGTTATTTTTGTTCATGCTTTTTCCTGTCGCAGGCCGTCAGCTATCGCAGTTTTAATGCAGGCAAAAAAACTGGCCCTGTGGCAACGTCCTGAATGCACCCTGAGCGGCGCGAAATGAAGTTTTAAAATTAACAAAGGGCGGGAAGTTGCTCAATCAATAAACCGCAAAACAACAACTTTAAGAGAATCCGCAGAAACCGGCGCGGATGGGTCACGCGGGCGGGTAGCCGGGCCGCTAATCTGCTATTATCGCCAGGTTTTTTACTCCGCCGATCCTGTGACACTATGTTAAAAATGAAATTTCTGCTGCCGGTGCTGATTTTGCTGAGCGCAGCCGTATGGTGGCTGATGCCACATTATGATGATGAAGATAAAGCTTATTATATTGCCGTATTCTGTACGCTGACCCATGACGGGCGCGATAACAGCCCGCAGGCGATGCAGCAGATTATTGAAGGTAGTAACTCTGATTACGCGCTGCAGAAAATCCGCTTCCAGCCCGGCCTGGCAACACATCTGCAGCAGGTGTGGCAGGATCTGGCCTTGCCGCAGCAGCAGCAGGCGCGTCAGGAGGCGCTGCGCTGCCGGCAGATCATGTCAGCCGTGATGCTGCCGGGTAAGCCAGTGGCATAACAGCAATTGCGCTTCTCTGCGGCCGGCGCGAAGCGTGTCGCCGGCCGATCACAGCGGGTCTTCATCCGGAGAGCCCGGTTTACCCTCCATACGCCGGCAAATTGCACAGGGGTCGTCACTGTTGCGGATATGCGCTTCCGCTTCGTGACTCAACCTGCGCCTGCGGCACTGCAGCGGCGTGCAGCCCAGCGTCTGCTTAAACGAACGGGTCAGCGACTGCTGGCTTTCAAAATGATATTTTAGCGCCAGGCGAATAATTGGCGTGTCGCTGTATTTAAGATCGGCAATACAGTGTGTCAGTTTTTTCCGGCGAATATAGCGCGCCAGCGTTTCACTATAATAGCGGGCAAATAATTTCTGCAGATACCATTTCGAATATCCTGATTTCTGTGCAATATCGTCGATGCTCAGGCGCTGCTCCAGATTATTAGTGATCCACTCTTTTATTATGGCGATAACCTGCTGATTATATTTCTGCTTCATGCCGATATTTTCCCTTCACTCGTCACTATGAAGGTTAATTAAACGGCATAAAAGAGCGGTGTGCTAAATTATTTTTCTTATTTTAACTGATGTGTTTCCATATCAAGAATGGTCTTGTTTTTATATAAATGCTTTACCGTTATTTCTGGAAATAACCGAATAAAAGCAGCGTTATTTATTTAATTTTCGATCAGAAAAGGCGGTTCGCGTGCTCACGATTATTGTGTAAATCAGCAGCCCGGCGATAGCGACCGCCAGGCTGAAGAGTGCTTATCAGAGCAGTTTCTGCTCGGCGAGATCCAGCGCAAAGTAGCTGAATATCAGGTCGGCGCCGGCGCGCTTAATGGCACCCAGGCTTTCCAGCACGACATTACGCTCGTCAATTGCACCCGCCTGCGCGGCAAACTTGATCATCGCATATTCACCGCTCACCTGATAGGCAGCCAGCGGCAGCGTGGTGCGTTCGCGAATATCGCGCAGAATGTCGAGATAGGCGCCGGCAGGTTTAACCATCAGTGAATCCGCTCCTTCGGCTTCATCCAGCAGGGATTCGCGGATGGCTTCACGCCGGTTCATCGGGTTCATCTGATAGGTCTTGCGATCGCCTTTCAGCGCCGTGCCAGCGGCCTCACGGAACGGACCGTAAAACGAAGAGGCAAACTTAGTGGAGTAGGACATAATGGCCGTATCCGTAAAGCCCGCCCCATCCAGCGCCTGACGAATCGCCTTAACCTGACCATCCATTGCCGCTGAAGGGGCGATGAAGTCAGCGCCTGCCTGCGCGGCTACTACCGCCTGCCTGCCCAGATTGATCAGCGTCTGGTCATTATCCACGCCGTGATCGCACAGCACACCGCAGTGGCCGTGGCTGGTGTATTCACAGAAGCAGGTGTCGGACATCACGATCATCTCCGGCACGGTATCTTTGCAGATACGCGCCATACGCGCGACCAGACCATTCTCCTGCCACGCATCGCTGCCGGTGGCGTCGGTATGGTGCGAAATACCGAAGGTCATTACCGAGCGGATACCCGCTTTGGCAATACGCTCAATTTCATACGCAAGACGTTTTTCCGGAATACGCATTACGCCTGGCATAGCGTTAATCGGCACATAGTCATCCACTTCTTCTTCAACAAAGATCGGCAGCGCCAGATCGTTGATGCTAAGGCCAGATTCCTGGAACATTGCGCGCATAGAGGCGCTTTTACGCAGCCTTCTCGGGCGCTGGATCAGATTAAATTCAGACATGTTCACACAACTTATTTGGATGAAAATAGTGACTACAGTTTACTCTTTTTCACGTCGGGTAATGAAGAATGTGTGCTGCTGAGAGGCGGAGACGGGAGATAAAAAAGTCCCGCCGGGCGGCGGGACGGGTGAATATTACTCTTTAATAACCGGATGCTGATCGACCAGGTTGCGGCGTTTAGCCTCAAGGCGTGCGATCTCGGCATCAATATCTTCAATCTTCTGTTCAATATTGTCGTGATGCTCCTGCAGGATCTCACGGGCTTCATCCAGGTCAGATGCCGCAGGCGTGGCGCCACGCAGCGGTTTGTTCGCCGTCTCTTTCATATAGAGACCAGTGATCAGACCCACGACAGCAACCACCATCAGATAGTAGGCAGGCATATAGAGGTTGTTGCTGGCTTCTACTGCCCAGGCAGTCACGGTCGGCGTCAGACCAGCAACCAGAATCGAAATGTTGAATGCGCTGGCCAGTGCGCTATAGCGAATATGCGTCGGGAACATCGCCGGCAGCGACGAGGCCATCACGCCGGTAAAGGCGTTGAGGATCACCGCCAGCAGCAGCAGGCCGGCAAAAATCAGGCCCAGCACGTTACTGTTAATCAGCGTAAACGCCGGGATCGCACAGAAGAACAGCGCAATACTGCCGAGGATAACAAACGGACGACGACCGAAGCGGTCGCTCAGCATGCCCATGATCGGCTGTACAAACAGCATACCCATCATAATGGCGATGATAATCAGCACCCCATGATCTTCCGAGTAGTGCAGGTTGTGCGACAGGTAGCTCGGCATGTAGGTCAGCAGCATGTAGTAGGTCACGTTGGTGGCAAGCACCAGACCGATACAGGCCAGCAGGCTTTTCCAGTGTTTGGTGGCGATCTCTTTGAACGACACTTTCGGGCCATCGCGCAGGCCGTCACGGTCACCCTGCTCCAGACCATCAACGTGCTGCTGGAAAGCCGGGGTCTCTTCCAGCGCATGGCGCAGATAGAGGCCAATCAGGCCCAGCGGCAGCGCCAGGAAGAACGGCACGCGCCAGCCCCACTCAAGGAAGTTAGCTTCGCCGATGATGGTCGAGAGCAGCACCACAACGCCTGCACCCAGCACGAAACCGGCGATAGAGCCGAAGTCGAGCCAGCTGCCCATAAAGCCGCGTTTACGGTCCGGGGAGTACTCTGCAACAAAAATCGATGCCCCGGTATACTCACCACCGACTGAAAAGCCCTGGGCCATTTTGGCCAGCAGCAGCAGAATCGGTGCCCAGATGCCAATTGAGGCGTAGGAGGGGATCAGGCCGATACAAAAGGTACTGATCGACATAATAACAATGGTGATAGAGAGAATTTTCTGGCGGCCATACTTATCGCCCAGCATGCCGAAGAACAGACCACCCAGCGGACGGATCAGGAACGGAACAGAAAAAGTACCCAGCGCTGCGATCATCTGCACGCCCGGAGATGCATCAGGGAAAAAGACTTTACCCAGCGCATAGGCAACGAAGCCATAGACACCAAAATCGAACCACTCCATCGCATTACCCAGCGATGCCGCAGTAATAGCCTTGCGTAAGCGGGCGTCATCAATAATGGTGACGTCATCCAGCCCGATAGGTTTTACACGCTTCCTACGTAATTTCATGATGTTACCCTGTATTGGAATTCGAAAAATCCTCAACGCCGCCGGCTGTCTGCTATCAACTCAGTCCGCGGCGTTGAGAAAATTAAAGCATAGCCGTGAAAACGGGTTTTTCCCTGGCCAGCCATAGCAATTATTACCCAGGTAATTATTGCGAACCGCGACAGAGTATACCGTTTTTATGTGATATTTGTCATGTTTTAGCCATTAAGTGGTTACTTTTTAGCTAATTATATGGTCGTAAAGCGGTGTCAGAGGGGTAAAAAATATTTTACTTTTTTTGACATAACCCGCATGTCACGCGGGCTGTGGCGAGGTCAGTGCGGTGCAGAGACGACATCGGTCAGCGGCTGACTGCCATGCTCCTTCAGCCAGCGCAAAAAGGTCTGACTGGCGACAGGGCGGGCATAAAAATAGCCCTGAATAAACGTGACCTGACGTTGCTGCAGATAGGCGAGCTGCAGCGCGGTTTCCACTCCTTCGCCCAGCACCTCCAGTTTCAGCTTATGGCAGAGATTGATAATCGCATCCAGCACCGGCGTTTCGATCTCCAGCCCTTCAATGGCATTGATAAAGCCGCGATCGATCTTCAGGTAGTCGAGCGGGAAGGTCATCAGATAGGAGAGGGAGCAGTGTCCGGTGCCAAAATCGTCGATAGCAACTTTCATGCCCTGCGCCTGCAGAAAGCGCAGCTTGTGCGCCACCGCTTCGCCATCCTTAATCAGGCTGCGCTCGGTAAGTTCAAGCGTGAGCAGCATCTGCTTGTCGCGGATAGCGTGCGCAAATTGCATGATATCCTCAGTAAATTCTGCATGCTGCAGATGATCTGCCGCCAGATTAAATCCGAGGTGAAAACCTGGCATCACCGGCCAGAGGGCGATATCTTCACTCATCAGTTCCAGCAGGTGGCGGGTGAGATCGACAATCATCCCCTCCGACTCCGCATGCGTAATGAAAATATCGGGCCGCACCATCTCCCCATCGGGAAGCTGCCAGCGCAGCAGCGCTTCGGCGCCTGAGCAGCGCGCCAGGGTGTTGCTGTAAACCGGCTGATAGTAAACCGAAAACTGACGGTTACGCATAGCGCGGCGGATTTCATCGGCCCAGGAGATACGCCGGCGCAGCCAGTTTGCCGTCAGTATTATCAGCATGATTGAGAAGATTGAGGCCATCGGCAGGAAGATAAACAGCGCCTGCCGCCAGGCGGCGATCAGCTCTGCCGGTGGCACGGTTACGCTGACGCGAATAGGGTAATGCTGCGAGGCACTCTGAAACTGGGTGCTTTGCATATAGTGTTCAGCGGGCGTTTTAGGGTTGCCGCTGGCGATAATCGCGCCTTCGCTGAACTGCAGGCTCATCTGATAGCCGCGGGACTCTCCCATGGCATGCATAAAGTCCATCAGATACTGGCCATCAATAACGGCCCAGAAGCCGCTGCTGTCCGGTAGCTGACGCACGAAAATCACCGCCGGACGATGCGGTACGCCTGAGGTGCCGGGCAGTGAGAGGCTCCAGCCGGCTTTACCCGTTACCGGCAGCGGACGCATTATCATTGATTCAAGCGCGCCGTGATTAACGCCGTAAGCGGAGGAGCAGGTGATGTTATCGCCCTGCAGCATCCCCACCGAACGAAAGTAGGCGTTAAGCGTGCCGATACGCTGCAGGTGTTTTTCGATATCGCTGCAGCTCTGATGCTGGTATCGCTGCAGTTCGGCGATCATACCCCAGGCGTTGTCGCTCATTTTCTCCGCCTGAGCCAGCAGAATATTGGCTGTTGCCACCTGCTGCTGCCTGACCATATGGCGCGCTTCAATCGCCGTACAGACGATGCCCAGCACCAGCGGCAGCAGTCCGGCGCAGACAATATAGAGCCAGCCAAAATCACGACGTTTTTTACGCAGAGGCACCAGACTCTCCTCGTGGGGTTAGGCATTCATCAGCCGCGCCAGCAGCATAGCATCTTCTTTACGCTCTGCAGGGCTGCGAATCGTCCGTGATGCCAGCAGCCGGCGCTAACGATCGCTGCCCGTTGCGCTTATCACCTACTTTTTTCCGCTCAATTTGCGTTTATCCAGCGGATAAATCGTGTTTTTACGGTTAAAAGCAGCGATAAAGAGGGATTGATCGCTAAACGCAAAACGGTGGCGGGGCCGGATGCTATTTGATCTGTCGCTGCGGCTCGCGTCGTTTCAGGCGCGGCCTGCCGGTGCCAAGCATGATCGCCAGCCGGCTGCCGCCCGGCGTGGTTTCCATCAGAATTTTTGTGACGCTGGTCAGCGGCACCGACAGCAGCATGCCGACCGGCCCCAGCAGCCAGCCCCAGAAAATCAGTGACAGAAAAACCACCAGCGTAGAGAGGCCCAGCCCGCGCCCCATAAGACGCGGTTCCAGCATGTTGCCAAATACCATATGGATTGCACTGAACAAAAATGCGACCAGCATCGCATCGTAAATATCATTCAGCACCAGCGCCTGAATAAACGGCGGGATACCGGCGATAATCGGGCCGATATTGGGAATAAAATTGAGTATAAAAGCGACCACGCCCCAGAAGAGCGCAAACTTCACGTCCAGCAGCAGCAGAACCAGCCATACCGAAAATCCGGTTATCAGGCTTACCAGCGTTTTCAGAGCCAGATAGTGGGTGACGCCTTTTAGCGCTTTGTGCAGGCCGGCAATACGGATCTGCGGATTAGTGAGGGCATTACGCATTTTATAAGGCAGGTGGTGCACTTCAAATAGCATAAACACCACCGTCAGGATCAGCAGCACAATATTGGTCATCGCGCCGGAAAACTGTGCCAGTACCGTGGTCGCCATGTTCATGATCAGATTCGGGTCAAAGTGCTGCGCCAGCGTTTCGGTTGAAATATTAATATGAAAACCTGCCGCCAGATGCTGGATGACCGTCAGCTTCTGCTCCAGCATGGTGCGGATCTGCGGATAGGTATCGCTGAATTCACCGACTGAGCTTGCCAGCACGGCGACCAGCAGCAGCATCATAATAAAGATCACGGTAATCACCAGTGAGATAGCGACGCCGCGGCGTAGCCCACGACGCATCAGCGAGCTGACCAGCGGGTTGAGCACGATGGCCAGAAAACTGGCGAGCAGAAAGGGGACGAGTATGTCTGATGCGGCGCGGATGCCTGCCAGAATAATCACTAACATCGCCAGCTTGACCAGAATGTTCTGGCCAATTCTCTCCTGCGGCTTTTCGTTCATTGCTGCTCCTGCGGGGAATTTTTCTGATCCAAGTGTAGCTGAAGGCGGGTAAGAGATTGTTTATACACGTGCAGGCAGGGAAGACGCCAGGGCACAGCGCCAGAAACAGAGCTACGATCCAGGGCGTTCAGCAGATGCATACCCTCTGAAAAGGCGTATAGTTAATTTTCTGTTATCAAATGCCTGTCGTGAGCGCGTTTATCTATGCCTGACCTGCCTGCTGCTGCGGAACAGAGCCGTCTCCGGCTGAATCTGCAGATTCTTTCTATTGTGAAATTTAATTTCGCCACCTATCTGACTATCGGGCTGCCGCTGGCGGTGCTGCCTGGGTTCGTCCATGACAATCTGGGATATAGCGCGTTCTGGGCCGGGGTAGTGATCAGCCTGCAGTATATCGCTACGCTGCTCAGCCGGCCGTATGCCGGACGCTTTGCCGACAGCTGGGGCCCCAAGCGCGTGGTGGTGCTGGGTCTGGCAGGTAGCCTGCTGAGCGGACTCTGTATGCTCTTCTCCGCCCTGGCACAGGAGCAGGCGCTGCTCAGCCTGACGCTGCTCTGCCTGGGGCGCATTATTCTCGGCGTCGGTCAGAGCTTTTGCGGCACCGGGACGTCGCTGTGGGGCGTGGCGAAAGCGGGTTCTCTGCATATCGGGCGCGTCATCTCCTGGAACGGCATTGTCACCTACGGCGCCATGGCGCTGGGTGCGCCGCTGGGGGTTGCGCTGTTTCGCAGCGGCGGGCTGCTGCAGCTCTCGGTAGTCATTGTGGCCATCAGCCTGCTGGCGATGGTGCTGGCGCTGCCGCGTGCGGCGGTTAAAGGCAGTAAAGCGCGCCCGCTGCCGTTCCGTGCGGTGCTGGGAAAAATATATGGCTATGGCGTGCTGCTGGCGATGGGATCGGCCGGATTTGGCGTGATTGCGACCTTTATTACCCTGTTCTACCGCGAACGTGGCTGGGAAGGGGCGGCGTTTGCCCTGACGCTGTTCAGCAGCGCGTTCGTGGGCATGCGCCTGCTGTTTCCAGATGCGATTAACAAATGGGGTGGACTGCGCGTCGCCAGCGTCTGCTTTGCCATCGAAGCGGCGGGCCTCTTTCTGGTCGCAGGCGCGGTCGATCCGTGGATGGCGAAGCTGGGGGCCTTTCTGACCGGCGCAGGCTTTTCTCTGGTATTTCCGGCTATCGGCGTCGTCGCGGTCAAAGCGGTGCCGCAGCAGAATCAGGGCAGCGCGCTGGCAACCTATACCGCCTTTATGGATCTGGCGCTGGGCATTACGGGCCCCCTTGCTGGCCTGATCATGAGCTATGCCGGCGTGTCGCAGGTCTATCTGCTGACGGCGCTGCTGGTCTGCGTCGCGCTGGGCTACACGCTCTATATGCTGAAATCCCGCCAGCCGGAGAGCGCGGAGACGCCATAAAAAAAAGGCCCCGACCGGGGCCAGCAACGGCAAAAGTATCCCGAAGGGACACAGATAAGGATCGCTGAGCACCTCGTGCAGGCAGAGATACTGATGAAAAGCAGGAGAACATTTGTTTCAAAATAAGTAAATAATGAAATTTAAAAGTGTAGATCCGCTTCGCAAAAATACGCCGGCAATGCTATCTGCAGTATCAGATCTTTTGCCTGAGATAACTGAGAAACGCCCCGCCAGCCAGAAAAAATGCGATCCAGCCCGCTAAAAGGAAATCTTCCAAAAAAGATTATTTGAAAAATTTATTTCATTGTAATAGCTTCATAGCACGCTTTTCATTTCACCTGCCCGGGTAGCCTGGCGCTAACCCTTTGCTGCCTGCAGGGCCCTTTACATCAATGAGGCATCGACATGACTATTATTGGAAACTTTATCGGTGGCAGCATCACGCACAGCGCCAGTAATGAAACCATTCCGGTTTACGATCCGGCAACCGGCAAAGTGGTGCGTGAGCTGACGCAAAGCACCGCTGCAGAAGTTGAGCAGGCGATTGCGGTAGCGCACGCTGCCTTTCCGGAATGGTCGAAAACCGCGCCGCTGCGTCGTGCACGCGTCATGTTCAATTTCAAAGCGCTGATGGAAAAGCACCGTGATGAGCTGGCAGCCCTGATTGTCTCAGAACATGGCAAGGTCTGGTCAGATGCGCTCGGTGAGCTGACGCGCGGTATTGAGGTGATTGAGTTTGCCTGCGGCATTCCGCACCTGCTGAAAGGCGAAAACTCACCGGCCGTTGGCACCGGCGTTGACAGCTATTCACTGATGCAACCGGTGGGCGTGGTGGCAGGCATTACGCCATTTAACTTCCCGGCGATGGTGCCACTCTGGATGTTCCCGATTGCGCTGGCGTGCGGAAATACCTTTATTCTCAAACCACCGGCTCTGGATCCGTCCGCATCGGTGCGTATGGCGGAGCTGCTGAAAGAAGCGGGCCTGCCAGATGGCGTATTCAACGTTGTGCACTCATCTAATGATGATGCAGAGCAGCTGTATAAAGATCCGCGCATCGCGGCCGTCAGTTTTGTCGGCTCGTCCGGCGTTGCGGAGCACATCTATAAAACGGCCAGCGCGCACGGCAAACGCGTACAGGCGTTTGGCGCAGCCAAAAACCACGCTATCGTCATGCCGGATGCCGATCTGGATGCCACCGTTAATGCCATTATGGGCGGTGCGTTTGGCTCAGCGGGCGAGCGCTGCATGGCGCTGCCGGTGGTGGTTGCCGTCGGCGATGATACCGCGGACAAACTGATTGCCCGCCTGACGCCGCTGATCAAAGCGCTGCGCGTAGGGCCCGGCATGCAGCAGGGCGCGGAAGAGAATGAGATGGGTCCGGTGGTCTCTGCCGCCCATCAGAAAAAAGTGCTCGGCTACATCGATAAAGGTGAGCAGGAGGGGGCGAAGCTGGTGGTCGATGGCCGGACTCTCCGGGTCGCGGGTCATGAAGAGGGCTACTATGTAGGCGGCACGCTGTTCGATAACGTCACCTCCGATATGGTGATCTGGCGCGAGGAGATCTTTGGTCCGGTGCTGAGCATCATGCGCGCCAGCGACTACAGCAGCGCACTGCAGCTGGTTAACAGCCATGAGTTTGGCAACGGCAGCGCCATCTTTACCAGCAACGGCCACACCGCGCGCGAGTTTATTCAGAACGTTGAGGCAGGCATGGTGGGCGTAAACGTTCCGGTGCCGGTTCCTATGGCTTTCCACAGCTTTGGCGGCTGGAAACGTTCCGTGTTTGGTGCGCTGAATGTGCATGGCCCGGATGGCGTACGCTTTTATACGCGGATGAAAACCGCCACCGTACGCTGGCCCAGCGGTCAGCAGACCGTATCGGAATTCAGTATGCCGACGCTGGGTTAAGGCAGTTGACAGGAGGAAAGCATGTCCCTGATTTCAAAAGCACAGCAGCCTGACAGCAGCGGTCGTATTCAGCACGTCACGCCGCAGAGCGCGGGCTGGGAATACGTTGGCTTTGCGGCTTACCTGTTAAAGCAGGGCGAGACGCTGACGCTGCAGAGTGATGAAAAAGAGCTCTGCCTGGTGCTGGTTGCCGGGCGGGCGTCGGTTAAAACCCGTCACGCTGCTTTTGCCGGTATCGGCAAGCGCATGTCGCCGTTTGAGCGGACTCCCCCCTGGTCAGTCTATGTGCCGCACCACGATCAGGCGGAGATCACCGCAGAAACCGATCTCGAACTGGCCGTATGCAGCGCACCGGGGCATGGCGATCTGCCGGCCCGGCTTATCCCGCCAGAAGAAGTAGGGATAGAGCATCGCGGCAAAGGGCGTAATCAGCGCCTGGTGCACAATATTTTGCCGGATAACAAAGCGGCGGACAGCCTGCTGGTGGTGGAGGTTTATACCGGTGAAGGGGCGACCAGCTCCTGGCCAAGCCATAAGCATGATGATAAAGCGAGCCCGGATGAGACCTATCTGGAGGAGACCTACTATCATCGCTTTGATCCGGAGCCCGGTTTTGCTATGCAGCGGGTCTATACCGACGATCGCTCGCTGGATGTCTGTATGGCACCCGGCAACCGCGATGTGGTCATGGTGCCACGCGGTTACCACCCGGTCGCCACGCTGGCGGGCTATGACAACTACTATCTCAACGTGATGGCGGGACCGGTACGGCAGTGGAAATTTACCTGGGAGAAAGATCACGCCTGGGTAAACAGCGATAGCTATCCACGCAGCCGCTGAGTCGCGGTATGGAGGATAAGAGGGCAGCCAGCGCGCTGCCCTTTTTTACGGGTGCAGTTATTCCGGCTCGCTGCTGTTAGTCAGCGCCAGCGACACGGCCAGCGTCTGCGCCAGGCAGAGTGAGGCAACCTGAGAACGGAATCCATCAACCTGCGCTTCACGTACCACAAAGCAGACGTCGCTGAAGGCGGCCAGCGGGCTGACCTGACTGTCGGTGATGGCAATCTGATGCGCGCCGCGCCGGGCACCCAGCTCGACCAGCTCAACAGCTTCGCGGGCGTAGGGCGAGTAGCTGATAGCGATAACCACATCTTTAGGATTCACCATGCTCAGCTGCTCGGTAAACATGCCGCCGAGACCGTCAATCAGGAACGCGCGGCGCTCAAGGTGCCGCAGCGCATACACCAGATAGGAAGCCACGCTGAAGGAGCGGCGCAGGCCAATAATGTAGATATTCTCCGCCTCATTCAGCATCTGTACCGCTTTGTTGAGCTGTTCAGGGTTAATCTGCATCGCCAGCTGCTGCAGGGCCTGACTGTTAACCATGGTGAAGACGTTGAGGATCTCCATCGGGCTTTCCGGCGAGCTGGCGCTGTCGTCGGTAGCCGTCTGGCGAAACAGGCGCGCGCGCTCGGTATAATTAACGGTCTCTTCCATCAGATGCTGACGAAATACCTGTTTCATTTCATTAAAGCCGCTGAAGCCAAAAGCGTTGGCAAAACGGATCAGCGTGGAGGGCGGTACATCAGCCTGCTGAGCGATAGAGGCGACGGTATCAAAGGCAATGCTATTGCTGTTATCGAGAATATAACGAGCCACCTGCTTCAGACGCTTGCTCAGCGTCTCGTAGCGACGACGAATATCGTCCTGTAGCAGAGTGAGCTGGGTTGGATTATTGGTCATTGCTTCGGCCCGCTTACAAAAGAAAAATGGCTGGATAATGAGCGCTATAGTACCAGATGGATGGAAAATTTCATTCAATTGTCATCAGCAGCGCATCTATTTCATTGGATTATGCAATACCTCACAAAACCGCGTGGTGGCGGTGCGGTTTGCGGTGAGGTTATCGGATCCGGAAAGAGAGATGCAGGGGGGAAACAGCTGAAGCAGAGGGTTGCACCCTCTCCGCCAGGGGAGAGGGTGTACGGAAACCGCGCCCGCCGGACCTACCCGCGCGCCGCGCGCCAGTAGCCGATCAGCCGCAGATAGTTGCCTTTTACCGTCTCAATCAGCGTCTGGTCATCCAGCTCGCCTTTCAGCCACTGACGTGACGGCTGACCAAAGATGGTGCGTCCGACGGCAAATCCTTTTACCCACTCTGCCTGCGCCGCCGCGGCAAAGCCCGCCTTGAGCTTATCTTCCGGCGCGTCCAGACCAAGCAGCAGTATGCCGCGACAGTACGGATCCTGCTGTTCAATCAGCGCACCTATTGCCTGCCAGCTCTCTGCAGAGAGCGGCGGCAGTTTCCACCAGTCGGGCTGAATACCGAGGCTGTAGAAGTGGCTCAGCATCTCATGATAGTAAGACTCGTTATGATCCGGATTGCTCTCCGGCAGGATCACCTCTACCAGCAGCTCATGCCCGCTCTTGTTACAGCCGCGCCAGACATCCAGCAGCAGTGCATCCTGCTCATCGCGCAGCTCAGCGCTGTCGTGCGGATGGTAAAACACCAGACACTTCACCACGTGCTCCGCTGGCCAGTCGATCAGCTGCGAGCCGATATTGCCATGCTCCAGGCGCAGCGGTCGCGATCCGGGCTGCTCAATCGGACGACCAATCCACCACTTTTTGCCGGTAATTGCGTTCAGCGCCTTCTGCCCGTAGGTGGTATCGGCCAGAATGCCGCTCTTTTCATTCAGGCCCGCTTCTGCCGCCGCCTCCTGCGCCGCCTGCAGCAGCAGCAGTTTCAACTGCGGAATGCGCGCCTCGCTGACGCCCGCTTCCTGCGCCATATCAGCCAGCTGTTTGCGGTGGTCAAAGGCGAATACATTCAGCTCCGGCCACTGCTGCCGACGCGTGGTGACCCGGTGCAGGTGAGTAAGGCGCGTATCGCGATCCGGTCGTTTGACCTCACGGTCGCGGCTGAGGAAATCATCCAGCTCCGCTTTGGTGGGCATTGCCGGCGCGCAGCCGTGCCGCGACACCACCAGTGCGCCACAGGCATTCGCGTAGCGACACGCCTGCTCCCAGCTCTCATCGTTCAGCCAGCCGCGCAGCAGACCAGACATAAATGCGTCGCCCGCACCCAGCACGTTCAGCACTTCAACCTGCACGCCGCTCTGCAGCCGGGTCTGTTCCCAGCTGTCCGGAATATCGCCCTCAAATACCACGCAGCCCAGCGGACCACGCTTGCACACCAGCGTGGCCTGGCTTGCCTGACGCACATTTTTCAGCGCCGTCAGCGTATCGGTGCTGCCGCCGGCAATGTGAAACTCCTCTTCAGTGCCGACGATAAGGTCAAAATAGTGCAGCACTTCCTGCAGCTGGCGGGTTACCTGGCCCGACTCAATAAAGCGCGTCTCACCGTCGCCCAGTGAGGTCAGGCCCCACAATACCGGCCGATAGTCGATATCCAGCGCGGTACGCAGCCCGTTGCGGCGGGCAATATCCAGCGCTTTCAGCACGGCGGCGCGGGTATCCGGATGGGAAAGGTGCGTGCCGGTAATCGCGACCGCGCGTGAAGAGGTAATGAACGCCTCCTGAATATCATCCGGCACCAGCCCCATATCCGCGCAGTTGTCGCGATAGAAAATCAGCGGAAAGGTCTCTTCATCTTTAATGCCGAGGATCACCAGTCCGGTCAGACGCGTTTTATCGGTGATCAGGCCGTCAGTATTACAGCCGACGCGCTGCAGCTCTTCACGTAAAAAACGGCCGTTATGTTCATCGCCGACGCGCGCCAGCATCGCAGATTTCAGCCCCTGAATGGCTGTGCCATACGCCACGTTGCCTGAGGATCCCCCCAGATATTTATTAAAGCTGGTCATATCCTCTAAGCGCGAGCCGATTTGCTGACCATAGAGATCAACGGCGATGCGTCCGATACAAATCACATCAAGCCGCTTCTGTTGTGTACTCATACCTATAGTTTCCTTCTGTGATAAGCAGGCACGAACATCATCACCCGTGTCGGGTGCGCTGCTGTCGGGTTCTCAGAATGCCTGACTGGCTGGAAAGTCAGTATGAGGAATGAATATTTCATAAACAACATAAAATGAAACATACATCTTTATTTTGTGAGCCAGGTAAAATTACCGCTTTACGCAACAGAGCAGGGGTAACGTCATAAACAGGTGCGGCATCTCCGGGCTGTGAAGCCGATCGCAGGAAATATCAGGTAAATAGCAGAAGCTTTTCGGGTGAAACAAAAGTTCACATCGGCGTCACGCTTTCTGGCTTCGTTCCACTTTAGCCACGCAGAAACGGCTGCTCAGCCACTTTACTCTGCTGAATTTGATCTCCATCGCAAAATGAAATGTTTCTTCTGTAATTGTATTTTATGGAAAAAATATTTGTTTATAATCGCCGCATGTTTCACTTATGCGCGGGGCAGCCAGAGAGTTTGCTCCGGGTCGCGAGGCTCCTCTGCGGATGCCGGCAAGTAAAGGAAAAAAGATATGGGCACGATCAGACTGACAACGGCACAGGCGCTGGTGAAGTTTCTCGATAATCAGTATCTGAATGTCGATGGCGCAGAGAGCAAGTTTGTGAAAGGCGTGTTCGCCATTTTCGGCCACGGTAACGTACTCGGCATGGGTCAGGCGCTGGAGCAGGATAGCGGCGATCTGATTGTGTATCAGGGACGCAACGAGCAGGGTATGGCGCATGCCGCGACCGGCTTTGCCAAACAGTCGCTGCGCCGTCAAATTATCGCCTGTACCTCGTCGGTAGGCCCGGGCGCGGCCAACATGATTACCGCTGCGGCAACCGCCACGGCCAACCGTATTCCGCTGCTGCTGCTCCCCGGAGATGTGTTTGCGACCCGCCAGCCCGATCCGGTGCTGCAGCAGATTGAGCAGAGCCACGATTTAAGTATCAGTACCAATGATGCTTTCCGCGCCGTCAGCAAATACTGGGACCGCATCAGCCGCCCGGAGCAGCTGATGTCCGCCTGTATTAACGCCATGCGCGTGCTGACCGATCCCGCCGAAACCGGTGCAGTGACGCTCGCGTTGCCGCAGGATGTACAGGGCGAAGCGTGGGATTTCCCGGACTACTTCTTTCAGAAGCGCGTGCATCGGCTCGATCGCCGTCTTCCTTCTCCAGCGCAGCTTGAGGCAGCGCTGGCGCTGATTGCGCGCAAGCGCAAACCGCTGATTGTGGTGGGCGGTGGCGTCAAATACTCGGGAGCGGGTGAGGCGCTGCTGAAGTTTGCTGAGCGCTTCTCGATTCCGTTTGCGGAAACGCAGGCGGGCAAGGGTACGCTGAGTTCCGAACATCCGCTGAACCTGGGAGGCGTGGGGGAAACCGGCTCTCTGGCCGCTAACCTGCTGGCGAAAGAGGCCGATCTGGTTATCGGTATCGGCACCCGCTACACCGACTTCACCACCGCGTCAAAGTGGATTTTCCGGCATCCGGAGGTCAGCTTCCTTAATCTTAACGTCAGCAACTTCGACAGCTACAAGCTCGATGGCGTGCAGCTGCTCGCCGATGCGCGCGAAGGGCTGACCGCGCTGACGCAGCAGCTGCAGGGCTTTGAAAGCCACTGGGGCGATCAGATAGCAGAGGCGCAGCGTCAGCTGCGGCAGGAGACGCAGCGCGTCTATGCTGCCACCTGGAACAGCGATGATTTCGTTCCGGAAATTGCCGACCATATCGATCGCGACGCGCTGTTTGCCGAATTTCAGCGTCTGACTCAATCCGTGCTGACGCAGAGTAGCGTGCTCGGTACGCTGAACGAGCAGCTGCCGGACGACGCGGTTATTGTGGCCGCAGCGGGCAGCCTGCCGGGCGATCTGCAGCGCGTCTGGCGCACCCGCAGTTACAACGACTATCACGTGGAGTATGGCTACTCCTGCATGGGCTATGAAGTCAACGCCGCGCTGGGGGCAAAGCTGGCCCAGCCGCAGCGTGAGGTCTATGCCATGGTGGGTGATGGCTCTTTCATGATGCTGCACTCAGAGCTGGTGACGTCGATTCAGGAGGGCGCGAAGATCAACGTCATCCTGCTGGATAACATGACCAACGGCTGCATTAACAACCTGCAGATGGAACACGGTATGGACAGCTTTACGACCGAATTCCGCTTCCGTAATCCGGAAGGGGGGCGGCTCGATGGCGGCTTTGTGCCGGTGGATTTTGCAGCCATTGCTGCCGGATACGGCTGCAAAACCTACCGCGTCACCACGCTTGAGCAGCTGAAGGCGGCGCTGGCCGACGCACAGCAGCAAAGCGTCTCCACCCTGATTGATATCAAAGTGCTGCCAAAAACCATGGTGCACAAATATTTCAGCTGGTGGAACGTCGGCGTAGCGCAAACCTCTGAATCTGAGCGTACGCAGCAGGTCGCTGACAAGCTGAATCAGCACATTCAGCAGGCACGTAAATATTAACGCTTCTGGCCGGCGCAGATCGGCCGTCTTATCTCTTATCTGACTCTACAGGTGTAATCATGACGCTCAAACTCGGGGTAATCGGGACCGGTGCAATTGGTCAGGAGCATATCCGTCGCTGTAACAACGTACTGCAGGGCGCAAAAGTGGTGGCGGTTTCCGACATCAACGTTGAGGGAGCCCGTGCGGCGCTGCAGCGGCTGAATATCAGCGCGGAGGTTTATCAGGATGGTCATCAGGTGATCGCCTCGCCAGAGGTTGACGCCATTCTGGTGACCTCCTGGGACCCGACGCATGAAGAGTTTACGCTGGCGGCTATCGCCGCAGGCAAGCCGGTATTCTGTGAAAAGCCGCTGGCAATGAGTGCGGAAGGCTGCCGTCGTATTGTGGATGCGGAAATTCAGCACGGCAAAAGGCTGGTGCAGGTGGGCTTTATGCGCCCGTATGACGCGGGCTACCGCGCCCTGAAAAAAGTGATTACTGAAGGTGAGATTGGCGAACCGCTGATGCTGCACTGCGCGCACCGTAATCAGAGTGTGGGTGAGAACTACACCACCGACATGGCTATTACCAACACGCTGATCCACGAGCTGGATGTGCTGCGCTGGCTGACGGAAGATGACTATAAATCGGTGCAGGTGGTCTTTCCGCGCGTCACGTCAAAATCGCATGCGCAACTGAAGGATCCGCAGATTGTGCTGTTTGAAACGCAGAAAGGGATCCGCATCGATGTGGAGATCTTCGTGAACTGCGCCTATGGCTACGATATCCAGTGTGAAGTGGTGGGAGAAGAGGGCATAGCCCGTCTGCCGGAGCCGTCGGCGATCCAGACGCGTAAGAACGCACGCCTCGGTACGCCGCTGCTGACCGACTGGAAAGATCGCTTTATCGACGCCTATGACGTCGAGCTGCAGGCGTTTATCAACGATGTTAAAGCCGGTGAGCTTACCGGACCTTCCGCATGGGATGGCTTTGCCGCTTCCGTAGCAGCTGACGCCTGCCTGAAAGCGCAGAACAGCGGTGCGATTGAGCCGGTTGAAATGCCACCGCGTCCGGCATTTTACAGCAAATAACCTGCTACTTTTTTGCGGCGGCGCGACTGCTCCGCTGCCCTGATTCCGGGATCTGAAGATGAACAAAGAGAATGTAAAGCTGGCGATAGCGCCGATCGGCTGGACCAATGACGACATGCCCGATCTGGGCAAAGAGAATACGTTCCAGCAGACGGTGAGTGAAATGGCGCTGGCCGGTTTTACCGGCAGCGAAGTCGGCAGTAAATACCCGCGCGATCCGGCGATTCTGAAGCCGATGCTCGATATCCGCGGTATTGAGATCTGCAACGCCTGGTTCAGCACCTTTTTTGCTAACGGCGATAAGGCGAAGACCATCGATGAGTTCATCAACCATATGAACTTCCTGCATGCGATGGGCGCGCGCGTTATCGGCTGTTCAGAGCAGAGCAAAAGTATTCAGGGCACCACCCTGGCCGTGTTTGAGCAGAAACCGGTGTTCAGCGATGAAGAGTGGCGTCTGACGGCGGAAGGCTATAACGAACTGGCGCAGCTTGCCGCAGAAAAGGGCATGCGCGTGACGCTGCACCACCATATGGGAACCGGGATCCAGACGCCGGAAGAGATTGACCGTTTTATGGCGCTGACTCATGACAGCGTAGGCCTGCTCTATGATACCGGCCATATTTACTACTCTGAAGGATCGCAGCAGGCGATGCTGGACGTACTGACCACGCATCTGCCGCGTATTTTCCACGTGCATCTGAAAGATGTCCGCGACGAAGTGGTGGCTGAAGTGCGCGGGAAATCCCTGTCGTTTCTTGATGGCGTGAAGAAAGGCACCTTCACCGTGCCGGGAGATGGTGCGATCGATTTCGCGCCGGTGTTTAAAATTCTCGACGAGGCGGGCTATAAAGGCTGGATGGTGGTAGAGGCGGAGCAGGATCCGGCTATCGCCAACCCGTTTGAATATGCGGTAAAAGCGCGCAAATATATCCGCGAACACGCCGGACTCTGACCGCTGCTCTGTGCCAGCGCCGCTGCCGCTTCTGTAGGGCAGCGGCGCTGTCCTGTTATTCCCGTACTCTCTTCCTGATTCTGTTATCCGGCGACATAAAAAACCCCGCAGCAAGTGCGGGGCCGGTAAAGCGGGATACAGACCTTACGATGCGAGCGAAAGCGCCGGCTTCTGGCTGTTGCGCGCCAGCCACTCGCTGATGCGCGCCTGCTGGGCCGTATTCAGCCACATACCCTGCTTGGTACGGCGCCAGATAGCATCATCCAGTTCACGTACCCACTCGTTTTTGACCAGATAACGCAGTTCAGCTTCATAGAACTCATGGCCAAAATTCTCGCCCAGATCGGTCAGGCTGGTGGCACCCTCAAGCAGCATTTCGGTACGGCTGCCGTAGGTGCGGGCATAGTGCCGCGCCATGTTTTCGCTGATAAACGGATAGCGGCGACGCAGGCCGGCAGCGTAGTCCTCACGCGTACCGGAGAAATCACCACCCGGCAGCACGGCGTTTTTTGTCCAGGCCGGGCCGGCGTTCGGATAGTATTTCGCCAGTTTCTCCATCGCATGCTCTGCCAGCTTGCGATAGGTAGTCAGCTTGCCGCCAAACACCGACAGCAGCGGCGCCTCGCCGTTATCATCACGCACGTCCAGCGTATAGTCACGGGTGATCGCCTGCGGTGAATCTGACTCATCATCACACAGCGGACGCACGCCGGAGTAGCTCCAGACGATATCATCTGAGGTCAGCTGCTTTTTGAAGTGCGCGTTAAACACTTTCAGCAGATAGCGCGTCTCTTCCTCATCAATCTTGACGTTTTTCGGATCGCCTTTGTACTCAACGTCGGTGGTACCGATGATAGAGAACTCATCCATCCACGGAATAACAAACACGATACGGTTATCTTCGTTCTGCAGAATATAAGCCTGCTTTTCAGTGTGCACGCGCGGCACCACGATATGGCTGCCTTTAATAAGGCGAATGCCATACGGAGATTTCAGCTTCAGACCGTCGTCAAACAGCTGTTTAACCCACGGACCGGCTGCATTAACCAGGCCTTTAGCGCGCCAGGTCAGAATTTTGCCGGTATCGACCTCTTCTGCCTCAACCATCCACATGCCGCCTTCACGCCATGCGCGGTTAACGCGGGTGCGGGTGCGCACTTCGCCACCTTTACGCTCAACTTCCTGCGCGTTCAGCACCACCATGCGGGCATCATCTACCCAGCAGTCGGAATATTCAAAACCGCGCGTAATTTCCGGCTTCAGCGCCGACTCCGCGCCAAAGCGGAGACCTTTACTGCCCGGCAGCGTAGTGCGTTTGCCGAGGCGGTCATACATAAACAGGCCCATACGGATCATCCACGCCGGACGCAGGTGCGGGCGGTGCGGCAGGCGGAAGCGCATCGGGAAAGCGATATGCGGCGCCATTTTTAACAGCACTTCACGCTCGGCCAGCGCTTCGCCAACCAGACGAAACTCGTAGTGCTCAAGGTAGCGCAGGCCGCCGTGAATCAGTTTGGAACTGGCGGAGGAGGTGGCACACGCCAGATCCCGCGCCTCCAGCATCAGCACAGACAGTCCGCGTCCTGCAGCGTCCACTGCAATGCCGGCTCCGTTGATGCCGCCGCCGATCACGATCAGGTCTTTGGTTTCCACGTCATCTCCTCCGATGTTCGGAATAGTTCTAAAATGTTCGTTTTCGAGCGTAATAATAATCGGAAACCAACATTTTCGCCAGTCTTTAACGCAATAAAAACATTCCTGCGTGATGCAGCTAACATTCCGGCAGGAAAAAAAACAGATAACCCTTTTCTTTATCAGGTTATGGCACCTGTTTCTCAGGGTAAACTAGGCGCAAACAGAACAGCGAAATGAGAGATAACGATGGAAACCTTCGAGTGTATTAACGTTCAGCAGGCAAACGCGCAGCTGGCGCAGGGCGCGCAGTTAGTCGATATTCGCGATCCACAGAGCTTCGCCCTGGGGCATGCCGCTGGCGCGCAGCATCTCTCCAGTGACAACCTGGCGGACTTTATCGCGCAGGCGCGCCGCGATCTGCCGGTGCTGGTGATGTGTTATCACGGCAACAGCAGCAAAGGCGCCGCACAGTTTCTGCTGGGGCAGGGTTTCAGTGAGGTGTACAGCATTGATGGCGGGTTTGACGCCTGGCGTGCAGCGTTTCCTGCGCAGACCGCGGTAGCCTCTGACCCGCTATCTTAAGGAGAGCGCAGCATGATGCGTATTACCCGGTTCAGCCACGCCCGCACCGCGCAGGCGTTTGTAGATTATATGGCGACATGCGGTGTGACGCTGCGCATAGAGCAGGAAAGTCACTTCGTGATCGTGCTGGATGATGAGAGCCAGCTGCAGATGGTCGAAAACGAACTTGCGCAATTCGTTCGCGACCCTAATCACCCGCGCTATCAGGCGGCCAGCTGGCGCAGCGGCAGTACCCGCAGCGGGCTGCACTATGAGCGCAGCAACGTCTGGGCCACGATTCGCGAACGCGCCGGACCGCTGACGCTTTCGGTGATGGCGCTCTGCGTCGCGGTGTTTATTCTGATGCAGATTGCGGGTGATGATGTCGCGCTGGCCTGGCTGGGCTGGCCGGCTGACGCCTCACAATATTTTCAGGTCTGGCGCTGGTTCAGCCATGCGCTGCTGCACTTTTCGCTGCTGCATATCCTGTTCAACCTGATGTGGTGGTGGTATCTCGGCGGAGCGGTCGAGAAGCGACTCGGCAGCGGCAAGCTGTTTGTGATTATGCTGATCTCTGCGCTGCTCAGCGGCTGGATGCAGGCCAAATTCAGCGGCGTGCTGTTTGGCGGTCTCTCGGGTGTGGTCTATGCGCTGATGGGTTATTGCTGGCTGCGCGGCGAGCGCGATCCCGAAAGCGGTATTTATCTGGAGCGCGGACTGATTGGTTTCGCTATTGTATGGCTGGTGATTGGCTGGTACGGCGCATTTGGTCTGGCAATTGCTAATGCCGCGCACGTGACCGGCCTGCTGGTCGGGCTGGCTATGGCGTTTGTGGATACGCGCCACGCTGCCCGTCATCAGAGATAAAAAGAACACGGCTGCAAGCCGAGGAGAGAGATGTGAAGCAGACGCAACGTCATGACGCCATTATCGATCTGGTCCGGCGTCAGGGGTATGTCAGTACGGAAGAGCTGGTTGAGCATTTTGCGGTCAGTCCGCAGACCATCCGCCGGGATTTAAACGATCTGGCCGATCAGAATAAAATTCAGCGCCATCATGGCGGCGCGGCGCTCCCCTCCAGTTCGGAAAATACCGCCTGGCAGGATCGTAAAATGATGTGGTCGGCAGAAAAGGCACGCATCGCCGCGCGCGTGGCCAGTCAGATCCCGGATGGCGCAACGCTGTTTATTGATATCGGTACTACACCCGAAGCGGTTGCCCATGCGCTGCTGAACCATAACGATCTGCGGATTGTCACGAACAACCTGAACGTTGCCATTCTGCTGATGGGCAAGCCCGATTTCCGGGTGATCATCGCTGGCGGAGAAGTGCGCACGCGTGACGGCGGGATCATGGGCGAAGCCACGCTCGACTTTATCTCGCAGTTCCGCCTCGACTACGGCATTCTCGGTATCAGCGGCATCGATATGGATGGCTCGCTGCTGGAGTTTGACTACCATGAAGTCCGGACCAAACGGGCCATCATCGACAATTCGCGCTGCGTAATGCTGGTCGTGGATCACTCAAAGTTTGGGCGTAACGCTATGGTCAATCTGGGCAATATGGGACTGATTGATTACATATTTACCGATCAGAAGCCTCCCGCCAGCGTGCTTAAAGTGATTGAGCAGCATGAGGTCCATCTCGAACTCTGCTGATCCTGCGCCGGGCCACGCGCCCGGCAGCTATTTTTTGCCTCTCCCTTCCGATTCGGTCGCTTTTTTCACCAGGCGCGACTTTACTTATCCTTTTGATCTCTATCCGCCAGCCCGGACGCGAAAGGAGCGTTGATGTCTCTCAATAAACTGGATCAGGCCGCAGAAGCGGCGGGAATTGCCTTGCGTTTTGTGAATGCCAGAGGGGAAAAGGAAACCATCAGCGATGAGACCAAAGAGGCGCTGCTGGCGGTGATGGAGGCGCCGGCAGGTAAAGCGCCGCCGGTGCCGCCGGTGCAGGTCTTTGTGGCACGCGCCCGGCGCGAGCTTGCGGTGGGTGGCAAAGGTGAATTTGCCTGGCAGCTGACCACTGAGCAGGGTAAAAGCCACAGCGGTACGGTACAGGGCGGTGAGGTGCTGACGCTGCCGCCGCGTCTGACGCAGGGCTATCATCAGCTCAGCCTGCGTAAAGGGCGTCAGGAGTGGCAGTCGCGCCTGATTATTGCGCCGCGTCGCTGCTACCTGCCTGAACCGCTGGCACAGGGAGAAAAACGCTGGGGTGCGCTGGTGCAGCTCTATACGCTGCGCTCAGAGCAGAACTGGGGTATCGGTGACTTTGGCGATTTAAAACGGATGCTGGAGCAGGTGGCGGCGCACGGCGGCGACTTTATTGGTCTTAACCCGCTGCATGCGCTCTATCCGGCTCAGCCCGACCTCGCCAGCCCCTATAGCCCGGCGTCGCGCCGCTGGCTGAATATTCTCTATATTGATGTCAGCCAGGTGGCAGCGTTTCAGCAGAGCGCCGCGGCACAGCGCTGGTGGAAGAGTGCGAAAACCCGCAAGGCGCTGGAGAAGGCGCGCGCGGTGGAGGCGGTTGACTATGCGGCGGTGGCGGCACTCAAGCTGGAGGCGCTGCGTCTGGCCTGGCAGCAGTATCAGCCGCAGGCGGCAGAGGAAGCGGATTACCAGGCGTTTCTGACGGCGGGCGGTGACGCGCTGCGTTACCAGGCTGCGTTTGATGGCATCCTGACTGAGCGCAGCGGGCAGGATGAGCAGGGGTGGGGCTGGGAAACCTGGCCGGAGGGCTTGCGCAGTGCCGCGCAGCCGGAAGTCCAGGCCTGGTGTACGCAGCATGAAGAGGAGATTGGCTTCTGGAGCTGGCTGCAGTGGCTGGCGCATCAGCAGTTCAGTGACTGCTGGCAGCGCAGTCAGGAGCTGGGTATGGCGGTGGGGCTTTACCGCGACCTGGCGGTGGGTGTGGCTGAACATAGTGCCGAAACCTGGCAGGATCCGCAGCTGTATAAACTTGGCGCCTCGGTCGGCGCGCCGCCCGATCCGCTGGGACCGCTGGGACAAAACTGGGGGCTGCCGCCGCTCGATCCGCACGTGCTGCGCGCGCGTGGCTATCAGCCGTTTATCGACCTGCTGCGCGCGAATATGCGCGACTGCGGCGCGCTGCGCATCGACCATGTGATGTCGCTGCTGCGACTGTGGTGGATCCCGCACGGGGAAGGCGCGGATAAAGGCGCCTACGTCTCCTATCCGGTAGAGGATCTGCTGGCGGTGCTGGCGCTGGAGAGCCAGCGGATGCGCTGCATGGTGATTGGCGAAGATCTCGGCACCGTGCCGCAGGAAATTGTCAAACTGCTGCGCGACAGCGGGGTTTTCTCCTGGAAGGTGCTGTTCTTCGAGCAGGAAAAAGGGGGGCGCTATCGCCTGCCCGACAGCTATCCGCCGCAGTCCATCGCCAGTGCCAGCACGCACGATCTGCCGACGCTGAGCGGTTTCTGGCAGGCGGACGATCTGGCGCTGGGCGAGAAGCTGGGTATGTATAAAGGCAGGACGCTGCAGTCGCTGCAGGCGCAGCGCGTGGAACAGAAACAGGCGCTGCTGGATGCGCTGCATCAGGCCGGGGCCATGCCGGCGCGCAGTGCAAAGCAGGCGGAAAAACAGGCGCTGACGCCGGCGTTTAATCAGGCCATCCATCGCTTTCTGGCGCTTACCCGCAGCGCGCTGCTCGGCCTGCAGCCGGAGGACTGGATGGGCATGACAACGCCGGTTAATGTGCCGGGCACAACAGACGAGTATCCTAACTGGCGACGTAAGTGGAGCTTTACGCTGGAAGAGGCGTTTGCGGATAAGAGCGTGAAGAAACTTCTGAAAACGGTAAGCGAGGCGCGTAAAGCGTAGTTAAAGCGCGGCAGCGCAGGGCGCTGCCGCATAAACTATCAGTAGTAGGAGTGTTCGCCGCGCTGGTGTTCAGTGAGATCGCGAACCCCTTTCAGCTCCGGGAAAGCAGCCAGCAGCTCTTTCTCAATGCCATCTTTCAGCGTGACATCAATCATCGAGCAGCCGTTACAGCCGCCGCCAAACTGCAGCACGGCGATGCCATCATCGGTGATCTCCATCAGCGACACGCGGCCGCCGTGGCTGGCCAGCTGCGGATTGATCTGCGCCTGCAGCAGATATTCAACCCGCTCTGCCATCGGCGCATCGTCAGAAACTTTACGCATTTTCGCGTTTGGCGCTTTCAGGGTCAGCTGAGAGCCGAGATTATCCGTAACGAAGTCAATCTCTGCATCTTCAAGATAGGGTGCGCTCAGCTCATCCACATAGGCAGAGAGTTTATCGAACTTCAGTTCGGTATCCGTTGCTTCTACCGCATCAGGCGGGCAGTAGGAGACGCCGCACTCGGCGGTTGGCGTACCCGGGTTAATAACGAATACGCGGATCTGGGTGCCATCTTCCTGTTTTGACAGCAGTTTTGCGAAATGCTCTTGCGCAGTATCAGTAATACGGATCATGGCGATTGCTCAATAGTTGACTAAATTACCTGGTTATAATACGCCCAACACCGACGCTCTACAAGGTACGGCACAGGCAGCCAATATGGATGCTGGCGGCGCCCTCCGCCTGCAGCAGGCGGCTGATTTCCGCTACGGTGCTGCCGGTGGTGACCACATCATCAATCAGCAGGATATGGCGATCCTGCACCGGCATTTCAAGGCGGAACGCGCTGCGCAGATTATGACGACGCGCGCGGGCGTTAAGCTGATGCTGGGTGCTGCCGCGACGTATCCGGCTGACACCTTCACGATACTCACACCGCAGCCAGCGTGCCAGCGGCTGCGCAAGCAGCGCTGACTGATTAAAGCCGCGCTGCCAGGCGCGCTGATGATGCAGCGGCACGCTCAGCACCAGATCGAACGCCGTAGCGGGTTCATTCCGGCGCGTTGTTAACAATTTTAACAAAAGCAGCCGCGCCAGCATCACCCTGAGTGCGATCGCGCCGGAAAATTTCAGCTGCTGTACCCAGTCACTCAGCGGCGGGGTGTAATCGCTGACGCAGGTTAAGCGGTGCCACGGCGGCGGCTTTTTCAGGCAGCGGCCGCAGCGCTGCGCTGTAGTAGCTGGCAGGCCGCAGCAGGGGCAGAGTGCCGGCAGGAGCGGCAGCTGATGCAGGCAGAGGCTGCACAGCCCGTGGTGTGCAATCTGCAGCGGAAGATGGCATAGCCAGCAGCGGGCCGGGGTTGATAGCATAGCGACCTCTTTTTCACTTTTCGGGAGTGTAACCGATGAGTTCGCTTTACTGGCACACCACGGGCGCGGGCGATCGCGATCTTGTGCTGCTGCACGGCTGGGGGCTGAATGCCGAAGTGTGGCAACACATAGTTCCGCGACTCAGCCCCCATTTTCGCCTGCATCTGGTGGATCTGCCCGGGTTTGGCCGCAGCGCAGCGGCCGGTCCGCTGACGCTGATGGAGATGGCGCAACAGCTGCTGCCGCAGCTGCCTGAGCGCGCCACGCTGCTGGGCTGGTCACTGGGCGGGCTGGTTGCCAGCCAGCTGGCGCTGCTGCGGCCGGCGCGCGTTTCTGCATTGATCAGCGTAGCCTCCTCGCCCTGTTTTACCGCGCAGGCGGAGTGGCCGGGGATTAAGCCCGACACCCTGACCGGTTTTCAGCAGCAGCTCAGTGACGATTTCCGGCGCACCGTTGAGCGCTTTCTGGCACTACAGACCATGGGGACAGAAAATGCGCGTCAGGATGCGCGTCAGCTGAAAGAGGTGGTGCTGTCGCAGCCGATGCCGTCAGTAGCGGCGCTGCAGAGCGGGCTGGAGATCCTGCGGCAGAGCGATTTGCGCCCGGCGCTGGACGCTCTCAGCGTGCCGTTTCTGCGCCTCTATGGGGCGCTGGATGGGCTGGTACCGCGACGTATTGCCGGCGAGCTGGATGCGCGCTGGCCCGGCTCCCCGTCAGTGATCATGGAAAAGGCAGCGCATGCGCCGTTTATCTCACACCCTGAGGCGTTCTGCGGGCACGTGACGCAGTTTATCCACGCAGCCACATAAACTGCCAGGCAGCGAGCGTCACCGGCACGCTGCCCTCCACCTTTTGCCCGCTGACGATATCCTGATAATGGCGCGCCTGCGGCAGCGTGACGGTAATTTCACGGCTGCTCAGGTTAAACAGGCACAGCAGCCCCTCTTCATCTGGCGCGTGGCGGCGAAACAGCAGGATGGCATTGTCGCTCTCCAGCAGAGTCATGGCGTTATCGGGATGAAAAGCGGGCTGACGGGTGCGCAGCTGGATCAGCGCACTCAGCCGTTCAAACACCTGCTGACGCAGCCAGTCGCCGCCGCTGATCCACTGCTCCATTTCGCGCAGGCTATATTTTTCGCGATTGATGGCGCGGTTGTGGCCGGCAGCGCGCACCCCTTCGTTATCGTTACGCGAGCCGAGGATGCTCTGAATATAAATCGCGGGCACGCCCGGAAATGCCAGCAGAATGGCGTGCGCCAGCAGGAAACGGCGCAGGCGCGTCTCATCATCATCGGTCTGATGGTTGAGCGCATCGAGATAGGTCACGTTGATTTCATAGGGGCTGGTGGTGCCGTCGGGGTTATTTTTATATGACACCAGCGCGCCTTCCAGCGCCAGCTCACGCACCAGGGCAACAATTTCAGGCTCTGACAGAATGCCACGCGCCGGATTCAGGCCGATACCGTCGTGCGAGGCGAGAAAGTTAAAAAAGGTGGTGCTGCCGCTGCCAGGCGTCAGCGAGGCGGCCCACTGACGCAGCGCGCGCGCTGAACCGGCGTGGATCGCCTGCAGCACCAGCGGCGGCAGAGAAAACTGATACACCATCTGCGCTTCATCATCCCCGCGGCCAAAGTAGCTGATGTTATCCTGGTGCGGCACGTTGGTTTCCGTGATGATCACCGTGCCCGGCGCAACAACATCGGCGACGGCGCGGAACAGCTTCACCAGCAAATGGGTTTTATGCAGGTGAATGCAGCGCGTGCCCGGCGTTTTCCACATATAGCCCACCGCATCCAGCCGCACATAATCCGCACCTTTTTTCAGGTAGTCGAGCAGCACGCCGATCATACGGATCAGCACTTCCGGGCTGGCGAAGTTAAGATCGATCTGATCGGCGCTGAAGGTGGTCCAGATATAGCGCGTGCTGCCGTCGGCCAGGGTAAAAGGCGTGAGCAGCGGCGAAGTGCGCGGGCGGGTTACGGCGCTGAGATCGGTGGCCGGTGGCATACTGATAAAAAAATCATCCCAGCCCGGGTCCTGCGCCAGATAGTGACGAAACCAGGCGCTGTGTGCCGAAATATGGTTGCAGACAAAGTCGAACATCAGTCGCGTCTGACTGTGCAGTGCCGCAATCTGCTGCCAGTCACCGCAGATCGGATTGACTTTGTGGTAGTCGATAACCGAAAAGCCATCATCGGACGAGTAGGGAAAGAATGGCAGCAGGTGTACCAGGTTAAAGGCAGACTGCAGGTGCTGCTGATAAAAGCGCGTAAAGCTGGCGAGGGTGGGCTGCTCCGGCTCACGAAACTGATCGGCGTAGGTGATGAGCACCACATCTTTCTCATCCCAGTGCGCTTTACGTGGCAGCTTGACGCTGTCGCGCGCGGCGCGGATATGTGACAGCAGACGCTCGCGCGCGATGGCGGGCAGGTCTCCTTCATAGATCTCATCGAGCAGGGCGTTGATTTTATCCATCAGATTGTCAGGCCACGCGGAAGGTCAGTGGATCACACAGATTTTTTCAGCGTAGCCTGACGGGACAATTTCGCAACCTGTTACCTGCAGCCATTTGCCGGCTGCAGGCAGATTAGCAGGCTGAAATCAGCGCTTTTTACCAAAAGCCGCAGCCAGCGCATCGCCCATGGCGCTGTTGCCTGCAGGCGCAGGCTTGCCGCGCCCTTTGGCCGGATTTGCCGCGCGCGCCGGTTCTCTGGCAGCAGGCCGGCTACCGCTGCGCGCATTGCTCTCACCCGGCTGTTCATCCAGACGCATAGTGAGCGCAATACGTTTACGCTGCAGATCCACTTCCATGACTTTGACCTTCACGATATCGCCTGCTTTCACCACCTGATGCGGATCTTCCACAAACCGATCGGAGAGAGAGGAGATATGCACCAGTCCATCCTGATGCACGCCGATATCCACAAAGGCACCAAAGTTCGTCACGTTGGTTACGGCGCCTTCCAGAATCATGCCGGGCAGCAGATCGTTCATGGTTTCCACGCCTTCGGCAAACTGCGCGGTTTTGAACTCAGGACGCGGATCGCGGCCCGGCTTTTCCAGCTCTTTGATGATATCGGTCACGGTAGGCAGACCAAAGCGTTCATCGGTAAAGTCGCGCGCGTTCAGATTGCGCAGGCTGCCGGGATTGCCCATCAGCGCATCCAGCGCCTGCTCAGTGGCAGAGAGAATACGCTCCACCAGCGGATACGCTTCCGGATGCACCGTAGAGGCATCCAGCGGATTGTCGCCGTGATTGATGCGCAGAAAGCCGGCGCACTGTTCAAATGCTTTTGGTCCGAGGCGGCTCACTTTCAGCAGCTGCTGACGGTTCTGAAAACGCCCGTTTTCATCACGCCAGCCCACAATATTCTGCGCCATCATGCGCGTCAGACCCGCTACACGCGTAAGCAGGGCGACCGAGGCGGTGTTGAGATCGACGCCAACGGCGTTAACGCAATCTTCAACCACGGCATCCAGCTTTTTCGCCAGCTGGCTCTGACTGACATCATGCTGATACTGACCCACTCCAATCGATTTAGGGTCAATTTTGACCAGCTCGGCCAGCGGATCCTGCAGGCGACGGGCAATAGAGACCGCACCGCGCAGCGATACGTCGAGGTCAGGAAACTCCAGAGCCGCCAGTTCCGAGGCGGAGTAGACAGAGGCACCCGCTTCACTGACGATCACTTTTTGCGCGCTGACCTGCGGAAACTGTTTCTGCACATCGAGGAAAAAGCGCTCGGTTTCGCGCGAGGCGGTGCCGTTACCAATCGCCACCAGCTCAACCTGATGCTTTATGCAGAGTGCCGCGACGGCCGCCGCCGCTTTCGCCGCCTGACCGGTGTGCGGGTAGACCGTATCGGTGGCCACCAGTTTACCGGTCGCATCGACTACGGCAACCTTCACACCGGTGCGCAGGCCGGGGTCAAGCCCCATTGTGGCGCGCATACCGGCCGGAGCGGCCATCAGCAGATCGTGCAGATTGCGGGCAAAGACGTTGATCGCTTCATCTTCAGCCCGTTCACGGATAGTGCCCATCAGTTCGGTTTCGAGATGCAGCAGCACCTTGATGCGCCATGTCCAGCTCACCACTGCTTTGCGCCAGCTGTCAGCCGGCGCATTATTCAGACGCAGACCCAGGTGATCGGCAATCAGCGTTTCGCCATAGCTTTCACGCGGCGCCTCTTCAGACTGCGGATCGGCGTTCAGCGACAGCTGCAGTACGCCTTCGTTGCGGCCGCGAAACATCGCCAGGGCGCGGTGCGAAGGCACGCTGCTCAGCGCTTCGTGATGATCAAAATAGTCGCGGAATTTAGCGCCCGCCTCTTCTTTGCCCTCAACGACACGTGCTACCAGATGGGCGTTTTTCCACAGATAGTCGCGCACTTTTGCCAGCAGCGCGGCGTCTTCGGCAAACCGCTCCATCAGGATATAGCGTGCGCCATCGAGCGCGGCGCGCGTATCCGCCACGCCTTTATCCGCATCCACAAAGCCTGCGGCTACCGCTTCCGGCTGCTGCGAGGGATCGTTCCACAATGTGTCAGCCAGCGGTTCGAGACCCGCTTCAATGGCGATCTGGCCACGCGTACGGCGCTTCTGCTTGTAAGGCAGATAGAGATCTTCCAGCTCGGTTTTACTCAGCGTGCTGTTGATAGCCTGCGCCAGTTCCGGCGAGAGTTTGCCCTGATCGTCAATCGATTTCAGAATCGACTGGCGGCGATCGTCCAGCTCGCGCAGATAGCTCAGGCGGCTCTCCAGCGCGCGCAGCTGGGTATCATCCAGCCCGCCGGTGACTTCCTTACGGTAACGTGCAATAAAGGGGACGGTATTCCCTTCATCCAGCAGGCGTACGGCGGCATCAACCTGTTCGGCGCGTGCCTGCAGCTCACCTGCGATAATCTGGCTCAGCGAATCTTTCATCATCAGTAACGATCTTGCTTATCCGGGGTTAAAAACAGGGGACAGTTATACGGACTGAGGGCGTAAATTGCCAGCCAGCCGGGCGGCAATCCATCTTTTTCTGAATCGCGCCCGCATCTTGCTGCCTGCGGCAGCGTCGCTTATTGTACGCAGCTGGCGACCTGCAAAACTGACATAAATGAGCCGATGTAATGAAAACTCAACTGATTACCCGCGAAGGCTACAACAAGCTGCGCGCCGAGCACGATCATCTGTGGAATGAGAAGCGTCCGGAGATCACCCGTATCGTTTCCTGGGCCGCCAGCCTCGGCGATCGGTCAGAAAACGCGGACTATACCTACAACAAACGGCTGCTGCGGCAGATTGACCGGCGGGTACGCTACCTGCGCAAATGTCTCGCTGAGCTGAAAATTGTTGATTACGCCCCGCAGCAGGAGGGCAAAGTCTTTTTTGGCGCGTGGGTAGAGGTGGAGAATGAGCAGGGGGAACAAAAGCGTTTTCGCATCGTCGGACCGGACGAAATTTATGGCGATAATGTGAAAGAGTACATCTCGATCGATTCACCTATGGCGCGGGCGCTGATCAAAAAAGAGGTTGATGATGAGGTCACCGTTAACACGCCTGAAGGGCAAAAGATCTGGTTTGTGAATCAGATTACCTATCACGACAAGGCGTAAGTGAACTGCACTGCGCGTGGTGAGCCACAGGCAGCGCAGTCCCGGTATAGCGCTTACTTGCCCGGCACCGTTGCGGTAGTGGTTGAGGTGCTGCTGCCATTACCATCGCCACCGCCCATGGTAGCCAGCGCCACGCCCAGCAGTGCTGCTACTGCGCCCACGCCAATTGCATCCGAGTTGCCTTTTGCCGTCGTTGACGCCTGCGCACCAGCGGCTTCACCGACTGACGTTGCCGCCTGAACCTGGGTAAGGCTGGAGAGAACCAGCGCGCTCAGCAGAACAACTTTTTTCATTTTTCTTCTCCACATGACACCGATCGGGTCGATACAGCAGAAGTGTCGGAGATCATCGGGCCGGGCGAAAGTGGTGTTTACTCGCTGATTTAACTGTCTTTATTTATAAATGGTCTTGGATTGTGCCGCCGCTGGCACTCTTCCGAGAGCGTTATCAGGCGCTAACCAGAATCTGCGCAGTTTTGTGCTGCCGGCGGTCTGCTATCCCGCTGAATTGATGTGAAAGCGCAGGACAGGCTCTGGCAGAGCGGGAAAAATACGGTCGAGCCACGCGCAGTGAGAAAAAGTGCCGTTTTTTCAGACAAGCGCTAATCAGGGTAAAATCGGGTGGCAAAAGCGGGAGCGGAGCCGCATTCCAGGCAAGAAATTAAATATAAGCTCCTGTTTAATATGCTTTGTAACAATTTCGCTTAGAATATAAACCATAAATATCTGTCACAGACAGGTCCCTTATCCTCACAATATTGCTTCAGGCAATGGCGCCTTTGGGAGTTGAACATGCAAGAGAACTACAAAATTCTGGTCGTTGATGACGATATGCGTCTGCGCGCGCTGCTGGAACGCTATCTCACCGAACAGGGCTTTCAGGTGCGCAGTGTCGCTAATGCTGAACAGATGGATCGCCTGCTGACGCGTGAATCGTTTCATCTGATGGTGCTGGATTTAATGCTGCCGGGCGAAGATGGCCTCTCTATCTGTCGCCGTCTGCGCAGCCAGAGCAACCCGATGCCGATTATCATGGTAACGGCTAAGGGTGAAGAGGTTGACCGCATTGTCGGACTGGAAATCGGGGCGGATGACTATATTCCCAAGCCGTTTAACCCGCGTGAACTGCTGGCGCGGATTCGCGCGGTGCTGCGTCGTCAGGCCAACGAGCTGCCGGGTGCGCCTTCACAGGAAGAGGCGGTTATCGCCTTCGGCAAATTCAAACTGAACCTCGGCACGCGTGAAATGTTCCGTGAAGATGAGCCTATGCCGCTCACCAGCGGTGAATTTGCCGTGCTGAAAGCGCTGGTGAGTCATCCGCGTGAGCCGCTTTCGCGTGACAAGCTGATGAACCTGGCGCGCGGGCGTGAATACAGCGCCATGGAACGCTCAATCGACGTGCAGATTTCACGCCTGCGCCGCATGGTGGAAGAAGATCCCGCGCATCCGCGCTATATCCAGACCGTCTGGGGTCTGGGCTACGTCTTTGTGCCGGACGGCAGTAAAGCATGAGGCGACTGCGCTTCTCGCCCCGCAGCTCCTTTGCCCGCACCCTGCTGCTGATCGTTACCCTGCTGTTCGTCAGCCTGGTAACGACGTATCTGGTGGTGCTGAACTTCGCTATTCTTCCCAGCCTGCAGCAGTTTAATAAGGTGCTGGCCTACGAAGTGCGTATGCTGATGACCGATCGGCTGCAGCTGGAAGATGGGACGCAGCTGGAAGTGCCACCCGCTTTCCGGCGCGAAATTTACCGCGAACTGGGGATTTCGCTTTATACCAACGCGGCGGCAGAAGAGAGCGGGCTGCGCTGGGCGCAGCACTATGAGTTTCTGAGTGAGCAGATGGCGCAGCAGCTGGGCGGCCCGACCGATGTGCGCGTCGAGGTCAACAAAAACTCGCCGGTTGTCTGGCTGAAAACCTGGCTTTCGCCCGATATCTGGGTGCGGGTACCGCTGACGGAAATTCATCAGGGTGACTTCTCGCCGCTGTTCCGCTATACGCTGGCGATTATGCTGCTGGCGATTGGCGGAGCCTGGCTGTTTATCCGGATGCAAAACCGGCCGCTGGTGGATCTGGAGCACGCGGCACTGCAGGTGGGCAAAGGCATTATTCCGCCGCCGCTGCGTGAGTATGGGGCCTCTGAAGTGCGTTCAGTGACGCGCGCCTTTAATCAGATGGCAGCCGGCGTCAAGCAGCTGGCTGACGATCGCACCCTGCTGATGGCGGGCGTCAGTCACGATCTGCGCACGCCGCTGACGCGCATCCGTCTGGCGACTGAGATGATGGGTGAGCAGGATGGCTACCTGGCGGAGTCGATTAACAAAGATATCGAAGAGTGCAACGCCATCATCGAGCAGTTCATCGATTATCTGCGTACGGGTCAGGAGATGCAGACTGAGCGGGCCGATCTCAACAGCGTGCTGGGAGAAGTGGTTGCGGCTGAGAGCGGCTATGAACGCGAGATTGAGAATGCGGTAATGACCGATGAGCTGATGCTGAATATCAATCCGCTCTCCATTAAACGCGCGGTGGCAAATCTGGTGGTCAACGCTGCGCGATATGGTAACGGCTGGATCAAGGTCAGCAGCGGACAGGAGCTTAACCGCGCCTGGTTCCAGGTTGATGATGATGGTCCCGGTATCAAGCCCGATCAGCTGCAGCATCTGTTTCAGCCGTTTGTGCGCGGCGACAGCGCACGCAGTACCAGCGGCACCGGGCTGGGGCTGGCGATTGTGCAGCGCATCATTGATGCGCATGAAGGATCGCTGGAAATTGGTGCCAGCGAGCGCGGCGGATTACGTATTCGCGCGTGGCTGCCGATGCCGGAAAACAGCACCGCGCTGACCAGCGTCGCGCACAGCTCCTGAGCAGACGGAAAAAGGGCGGCAGTGATGCCGCCCGCTACAGCTGTTCAGCCGTGCTTACAGCTGCGGACCCGCCTCTACCAGCGCTTTACCCGCATCGTTGTCGGTATACTTCTCAAAGTTCGTGATAAAACGCTGTGCCAGATCCTGCGCGGCCTGCTGCCACTCCGCCTCGCTCTGCCAGCTGCGGCGCGGATCCAGCGTGGCGGCGTCCACTCCGGCCAGCTGCGTCGGAATCTGCAGATTGAACACCGGCAGTGTCTCGGTGGCGGCGTTATCCAGCTCGCCTGCCAGAATCGCGTTGATAATCGCCCGCGTATCTTTCAGTGAGTTGCGTTTGCCGCTGCCGTTCCAGCCGGTGTTAACCAGATAAGCCTGCGCGCCCGCCGCTTCCATGCGCTTAACCAGCACTTCAGCATATTGCGTTGGATGCAGGGTCAGAAATGCGGCGCCAAAGCAGGCAGAGAAGGTTGGCGTTGGCTGCGTGACGCCGCGTTCAGTACCGGCCAGCTTGGCAGTAAAGCCGGAAAGGAAATGATACTGCGTCTGCTCTGGCGTCAGCCGTGAAACCGGCGGCAGCACGCCAAACGCATCCGCCGTAAGGAAAATGACCTTTTTCGCGTGACCCGCTTTGGAAACCGGCTGCACAATGTTTTCAATGTGATTGATCGGATAGGAGACGCGGGTGTTTTCTGTTTTGCTGCCATCGGCGTAATCCACGCTGCCGTCGGCACGCACCACCACGTTTTCCAGCAGCGCATCGCGACGAATGGCGCGATAGATTTCCGGCTCTGCCTGTTCAGACAGGTTGATGGTTTTTGCATAGCAGCCGCCTTCGAAATTGAAGACGCCGTCGTCATCCCAGCCGTGCTCATCATCGCCAATCAGCTGCCGCTCAGGATCGGTGGAGAGCGTGGTCTTGCCGGTGCCGGAGAGGCCAAAGAACACGGCCACGTCGCCCGCTTTACCCACGTTCGCGGAGCAGTGCATTGAGGCGATGCCTTTCAGCGGCAGCAGATAGTTCATGATGGCGAACAGGCCTTTCTTCATTTCGCCGCCGTACCAGGTACCGCCAATCAGCTGCATGCGTTCTGTCAGGTTAAATGCAACAAAATTTTCTGAGTTCAGCCCCTGCGCCTGCCAGTCCGGATTGGTGCACTGCGCCGCGTTCATCACCACAAAATCAGGAGTGAAGCTGGCCAGTTCTTCCTCGGTCGGGCGGATAAACATGTTTTTCACAAAATGCGCCTGCCAGGCCACTTCCATGACAAAGCGTACGCTCAGACGGGAGTCAGGATTGGCACCGCAAAAGGCATCCACCACAAACAGGCGTTTGCCTGAAAGCTGCTGTGTGCAGCGATCTTTCAGCGCCTGCCAGGTCTCCTGCGAAAGCGGCTGATTATCGTTTTTACCATTGCCGGTACCATTCCACCACAGCGTATCGCGCGTCGTGTCATCGCGGACAATATATTTATCTTTCGGTGAGCGACCGGTAAAAATGCCGGTATCCACGGCGATGGCGCCGCTCTGCGTCAGGGTGCCTCGCGCATAACCCTCCAGCTCCGGGCGGGTTTCTTCCTGAAACAGCGTGTCATAGTCAGGGTTATACACCACTTCAGTAGTGCCGCTGATGCCCAGGTCGGCGAGGTCTTGCGATGTCAGGCCGTTAACGCGCATGTGACTGCTCCTTAAATCGGTACTTCATTGCATTTTTAGGGGGTGTCTGCCGCGTGGCGCACTCGGTTGCGCAGGACAGATCGCGCGCAGTGTACACATCTGAGCAGAAGCGGAAAGTGAAGATAGTTAAAAATGCGAACTGGAACGTGACAAGCGGAGAAATCGGCTACTTATAAAAGTAAAGTTAGTGAAAATTAGTTAATTTCCGTGAAAAAACATGGGGGTATAGTTTTACGCGAAACGGGCGGCGTGGCCGCCCGCAGCGGAATCAATGCAGCTGGTCGCTGTCGCTGACAGATTCATTCCGGATGGCAGCAATATCAACCGCGTCATAGACGTAGTGCGTGCCGCAATAGTCGCAGTGCATATCAATTTTGCCATCTTCCTTGAGGATCTCATCCACTTCGCTCTCTGGCAGCGTTTTAAGCACTTCACCGCAGCGCTGGCGCGAGCAGGTGCACTTAAACATAACGGGCAGCGGATCGTAAACGGTGGCTTCTTCCTGGTGATAGAGACGCCACAGCACATCGTTTGCCGGCAGCGTGATCAGCTCTTCTGCTTTCACCGTCTCCGTCAGCATGGCCAGATGATTGAAATCATCCTGACTGGTCTCCTGCGCGGGCAGCACCTGCAGTAAAATACCGGCTGCGCCCTGTTCGGTAGTACGGATAAACAGGCGGGTAGGCAGCTGCTCAGAACGCATGAAATAGTCTTCCAGACAGCCTGCCAGCGTATCCGCCTCCAGACCGACCACACCCTGATAACGTTCGCCTTTTTCTGGTGTAATGGTGATAACCAGATAGCCGTTACCGGTCATCTCTTTCAGCGTGCTGCCGGGCGCAATCTCTGCACCTTCTTTCACGCGCGCCACGCCACGCAGCTCCTGGCGGTTATTGCCGTTGATCACTGCCAGCGTCAGCGGGCCGTCACCCTGCAGCTGCACCGTGATATCACCATCAAATTTTAGCGTGGCGGTCAGCAGACTGGTCGCAACCAGCAGCTCGCCCAGCAGCGTTTTTACCGGCTCTGCATAGTCATGGTTGCGGACAATTTCCTGCCAGGTATGGGAGACATTGACCAGCTCGCCGCGCACGGCAACGTTTTCGAACAGGTAACGGTGTAATTGATCTTGAACAGACATAAGTTTTCTCTCGCAGGGGTGAAAATTATTCATCACCCGACAGTTTAAATTTCATCAGATCGCGACGCTCTTTTTTATCAGGCCGGCGATCCGGATGTGGCATAGTCAGCGCGTTCAGCTTGCGCGCCAGCGCCGTTTTTTCCCGTTTTTCCACGCTGGCGGCGGTTTCGCTATACATCAGTTGCGCTTCGCTGGCGGGGCGCCGCTGGTCGCTGATGGCGTTAATGATCACCGTCCGCTCATCGTTTCCCTGTCGCAGCGTTAACTCCGCGCCCGATTCAACCAGCTTGCTGGGTTTGCTGCGCTGACCGTTATAATGAACCTTGCCACCTTCGATCATTTCACGTGCCAGCGCGCGGGTTTTATAGAAGCGCGCGGCCCACAGCCATTTATCCAGGCGTACGCCGTCGCTGATTTTCTCTTTCATAGTGGCTCCTGCTTTAACGCAGCGTTTCACCTTTACCGGCAAACGGGTCCGGCAGGGCGGCGCTGAAAAAGGGTGGCGGCCAGTCGGCGTCGGAAGCGGCTGACGCCCGGATCTCTGCGCCAGATGCTGGCCGGGCTCTTATGATCGCGTCGCGCAATATGCAACCGGCTCTGACGCGAACTCCGCAGAGGAAGAGCTGCAGATACCCGGAGATATGGGCAGAAAGTGATAAATCAAGGTGCGACGCGACGCCGCACCCTATCAGTTTAGCGTAAATGCCGGCTCCGACAGCCGTCGCAAAAAATGCGCGTCAGGGTAGCACAGAAGGGCGGAGGGTCAGAACAGCGAGCGCACACTCTGCATAGTGCTGAGATTATGGTTAAAGCATTTATCATAATATTGCTGAATTTCAGCCATGCGCAGCCGGTTACGATGGATGCGACGCAGCGTCAGCAACCCGTTCACCACTGCGGAAATCAGCAGTATCAGCATCAGCACAACGCTGCCAATGTAGCGCCATTGCGCCATAGCATCCGGTTCGTTATGCAGCATGATATGGCGTGTCCCGTTAGCGTCGGTACTCATACTGGTAATGATGCCGCTGGCGCTGAACGGCGTATGCAGCAGCATGCCCGCAATACGCTGCAGCTCGCGCCACTGCGAAGGTGCGTCCAGATCAAACAGGGAGACGGCAGGCTGCGGCTGCGTCACCAGCTGCCGGCCTTCATCGCTGATGATGAGAAAGCCGCCCGGCGGCGGGCTGTTCAGCGTTTCCGCCGCGCGACGGGTTTCACGGGAAAAGAAGGTTGAAGTCGCGGTATTCACCAGATTCTCCAGCGCTTCAGCACTGACAGGTCTTAACAGCACATTCATGCCGCTGAGTTTGCCGGTGTCCGCGCGGTGGATCAGCGAATCCCAGTCTTTCGCATTGCCCAGGTTAACCAGCGCATTTTTCAGCCGGACGCAATCCTGCTGCTGGCTGCAGAGATCCTGCGTCCTTAGCACCAGCTCGGAAAAATCATCCAGCAAAATCATGCCTGACTTCTGAATCGCTGAGGCGAGCTGCGGATTAAGCTTGGGATCGGTGCTGGTTTCCGGATGCAGCTGGCGCAGGGTGGTATCCAGCAGCGCAGCGGCCTTATCAATAATGTCAGACTGCGGCTGTGGCAGCGGAGCGGCTTTGTTCCAGTAGATAGCAGAGCAGTCAAAAGGCATATAAGCGTAGGTACGATTACTCTGGTAATTGCCTGGCACCGAGCACATACCGGTTCCCGTCACCCTGAGCACATCGCCGACGTGCAGCGGCAGGGCAGAGAGCTTATCCACGCTGTCGACCTCAAGACTTTCCGTGCCTTTGACCCAGGCCAGGCTCAGCTTGAGCGGCATACTGAGCGGGATCCAGGTCAGCAGCATTGCCAGTACCAGCAGTGAACCGCAGGTCAGTACCAGATTCTTGCGCCACCGCTGAACCGGGAAATTCCTGACCTCATCCTGCAGCGATAAAAAACGCCCCTGACGCACAACCTGACGGTTCAGATAGATATCCACTTCGGTGACCTGTCCCAGATCGTGAGCGATATAAGGCTGCCAGTGCGGCGGGTAGATGAGATCGATAATGCCCAGCGAAATGTTGCTCTGCTCCTGGTTCGATTCACCAAACAGGCCCCAGCGTTTCGGCGCACCGCGCAGGCAGTGAATATCACGCAGGCTTTTCTCACCGGGAAAACGACAGAGGAACCAGAGGCTGACGGCGATCATTACGCAGCCAGGCACCACCAGCCAGAGCAGAAGATTGCCCGGCAGCACCAGACCGAGAAAAAACAGCAAAAAAGCGCAGCTGATAACGACCGCTTCACGCGTACCGTCAGGTCGCGAAAGCTGGTACTCCTCGTGTGACTCTTTGCGCACCCGCAGTAACTCAACGTTTTCACTCTCTGCTTTACGGATAGAGGCGTTGGTACTGGCAGGCTGGATCAGCGGCGGCAGGGTAGGTTGATCAATGGCGTAGTTAACCAGCGAGTGACCATTCAGAGAGATGACCAGCGGCAGCGTCTGCGTGCGGATCAGCTCAACGTAATTTTCATCGGCAATATACTGTTCCCAGAGCGGCGGCAGATGCACTTCCACTTCATCCAGATAGTAGCGCCATTTGTGCGGATCGTCGGTTGAGAGACCGTAGCGGGTGATGGAACGGGTAACCGGGTAGACATGACTACTCTGAGCCGTCAGCGTCAGCGCTTCCGCTTCCGTGGCAAAGCGGGCGCGGGTGCGCGGCGGCTGACGTTTCGCCAGCGCAGCCAGATACTTTTCTACTGCGGTGCGCTCATCATCCGAGAGTTTGCGGCAGGGCGGACTGATAAACGGCAGCGGTCGCGCTAACGGCGGACGATGCCGCATAGCGTACCAGTAAGCGATACCTGCTAATGATGAGCCGATCAGCATCACTGTCAGGATGACAATAAAAGTGCTCATGCTCAGCTCATTCCAGCCAACGAAATGCCTTCACGTTAACGTTCTACTCCCGGCGAAAATCGTAAGATGTGTCAATTCTGGCGAGCAGAAGAGGTTCTGACAAGAAGAAACACAGATAAAATAATGCGCTAAATCATCGGATTATAAATTATTAGATTAATCCGTGACAGGATGTTAACCAGGCAATACTCAATTAAATATCGGTATTTTCTGAATTTCGCGCTGAGGCGTTGACTTACGCTTAAAACGAGCGTGCGTGTAGCGCGCCATACGCGGGTCGCCCAATCGGGCTGCCGCTTAGCCTGCGTTGCCTGTCGCACATTTGCGCGGCCTTCGGTATGCTGGCGCTATCGCATTTCACAAGGTTGTGCAACGTCTGAGGCTGATATGACCACTCCATTGAAAAAACCTGACATCCTCAAGGTAGAAGCGGTGGCCCGCTCCCGCCTGTTTACCATTGAAGCCGTCGATCTCGCTTTCAGCAATGGTGCACGCCGCGTATATGAGCGCATGAAGCCTTCTGAACGCGAAGCGGTAATGATTGTGCCGATTCTCGGCGACGACGTTATCCTGATTCAGGAGTATGGGGTGGGGCTGGAAAGCTATGAGCTTGGTTTTCCAAAAGGGCTAATCGATCCGGGCGAAAGCGCCTTTGAGGCGGCCGACCGGGAACTCAAAGAAGAGGCTGGCTACGGCGCGACCCGTCTTGAAGCCCTCGGCAAGCTCACCATGGCACCCTCTTACTTCTCCAGCAAAATGAATATCGTGGTGGCTGAAGGGCTCTATGAAGAGAAGCTGGAAGGGGATGAGCCGGAGCCGCTGGTGGTACGGCGCTGGCCGCTGAAGAACCTGCTGGCGCTGCTGGAAGAACCTGACTTCAGCGAAGCGCGTAACGTCAGTGCGCTGTTTCTGGTGCGCGAATGGCTGGTAAAACAGGGCCGGCTTGATTACTGAATAAAAAAGGCGCCCGCAGGCGCCTGTTTATCAGAACAGCTCGTGGCTTTCGCCATTGTCCATAATGGTTGTGCCGACGTCGTGCACGCTATATTCCACCGGCTGCGTGCCGTTGATGAAATACTCCTGACGCGTATTGCCACCACCGTTAGCCAGTTTGCCGGTTGCCCGGTCGATAGTCACGGTGACCACGCCTTCCGGCGGCGTCAGCGGCTGCACCGGTACGCCCTCCAGCGCAGATTTCATATAGTCATCCCACGCCGGCTGCGCGCTCTTGGCTCCGCCCTCGTAACCGGAAATCTGATCCGGAATCGCACCTGATACGGTTGAACGTCCCAGCGCGCGTGAATCATCAAAGCCAATCCAGACTGACGTCACCACACCCGGGCCATAGCCGGAGAACCAGGCATCTTTAGAGCTGTTTGTCGTACCGGTTTTTCCGCCGATATCATTTCGCTTCAGATCGCGTCCGGCACGCCAGCCGGTACCCATCCAGCCCGGCTCGCCAAAGATATTGGAGTTAAGCGCGCTTTTGATCAGGAAAGAGAGCGGTGTATTGATCACGTGCGGCGCATACTGCTGATCGCCTGCTGGCTGCGGCTGTGCCGGAACCTGCTCCAGCGCTGGCTGTGGCACCGTCTGATTCTTCGACTCATCAGAGGTGGCGACGTTCTCCACGCTCTCTTCATTCAGGGCAACTGACTTCTTCGTATCACCATAGATCACCGGCAGATTACACTGCGGGCAGGCAATCTTAGGCTTTGTTTCAAAAATCACGCCTCCCTGCTCATCCTCAATGCGGGTGATGAAATAGGGATCAACCAGGAAACCGCCGTTTGCCATGACCGCATAGCCACGCGCCACCTGCAGCGGGGTGAATGAAGCCGCACCCAGCGCCAGCGACTCAGTATGAATAATATTTTGCGCCGGGAAGCCAAAGCGCTGCAGATATTCCGCAGCATAATCGACGCCCATCGCGCGCATGGCGCGTACCATCACCACGTTTTTAGACTCTCCCAGCCCCTGCCGTAAACGGATAGGACCGGCATAGGTTGGCGGCGAGTTTTTAGGCCGCCAGTCTGCACCTGCGCCGGCGTCCCAGCGGGAGATCGGCACATCGTTGAGGATAGAGGCCAGTGTCAGGCCACGATCCATAGCGGCGGTATAGAGGAAAGGCTTGATGTTCGATCCCACCTGGCGCAGCGCCTGGGTGGCACGGTTAAACATGCTCTGATTGAAATCGAATCCGCCCACCAGCGCGCGCACTGCGCCATCTTCCGGATTCAGCGACACCAGCGCAGAGTTCACCAGCGGGACCTGACCCAGCCACCACTCATCACCCACTTTACGTACCCAGATCTGCTGACCAGCCTGCAGCACCTGCGTGATACTGCGCGGCGTCGGGCCCTGCAGCGTGTCTGATTTATAAGGGCGCGCCCAGCGCACGCCGGAGAGCTTCAGCGCGACCGTGCTGCCATCTTTCAGTAAGGCCGTGGCCTCCTGAGCGCTGGCGCTGGTGACCACTGCGGCATTCAGCGGTCCGTAGGCGGGCAGCGTTTTCAGCGTTTTAAGAATACGCGGCTGATCCCAGCTCGTCTCACCCACTTTCCATAACACGGCGGTCGGGCCGCGATAGCCGTGGCGCATATCATAAGCCATGACGTTGTTACGCACCGCCTGCTGCGCCGCTTCCTGCAGGCGACGGGTTACGGTGGTATACACCTTGTAGCCGTCGTCATAGGCGCGGTCGCCATAACGTTTCACCATCTCCTGACGCACCATTTCGCTGAGATAAGGGGCAGAAAACGCGATCTCAGGACCGTGATAGCTGGCGGTCAGCGGCGTATTACGGGCCTCTTCATACTGCTGCTGTGTGATGTCGTTCTGATCCAGCATGCGCGCCAGCACCACGTTACGACGCGCCAGCGCCCGGCTGTGCGAATAGAGCGGGTTAAAGGTTGAGGGCGCTTTCGGCAGGCCAGCGATCATCGCCATTTCACTCAGCGACAGCTGATCGACCGTTTTACCGAAATAGACCTGAGCCGCCGCGCCAACGCCATACGCGCGATAGCCGAGATAGATTTTATTGAGGTAGAGCTCAAGGATCTCATCTTTGCTCAGCAGCTGCTCAATGCGGATGGCCAGGAACGCTTCCTTGATTTTACGCATCAGCGTACGTTCAGGGCTCAGAAAGAAGTTACGCGCCAGCTGCTGAGTAATCGTACTGGCACCCTGCGACGCATGGCCTGACATCAGCGCGATGCTGGCGGCACGGAAAATCCCCACCGGATCGACGCCGTGATGCTCATAAAAGCGGCTATCTTCGGTCGCGATAAATGCTTTGATCAGCTCTGGCGGCATCTGCTTCAGCGTCAGCGGTACGCGGCGTTTTTCACCATACTGGGCAATCAGCTCGCCATCGGCGCTGTAAACCTGCATCGGCGTCTGCAAACGCACATCTTTCAATGTGTTCACATCGGGCAGCTGCGGCTCTATATACTTGTATAAGCCATAAACCGTACCGGCTCCCAGCAAAATGCAACACACTGCAAGAATCAATAAATACTTTACGAACTTCACCTGAGAATTCCCATCTGTTGGCGTTTGGGCAGTTTATAAACAATCGCGCGGTAGTATAAAGGCAAGCCTGACGCTTTGATATACCCGTCATTTGCCTGTCATTCAGCATAGCCGGGTTTAGCGTTTACCTTTGATGATAAGGAGATCGCGCGTATGGCTTTTCAGCGCTGGCAAATTGGACTGGATATTCAGAACAGGCACCTGTGTGCGCTGGGTATTGAACGCCGTCGTCATGGCTGGCAGCTGCGACACTGGTGGCAGCAAGCGCTGCCGCACGATACGTTACGCAACGGCGTGTTGCAAAGCTCGCCGCTGTTACAGGAGATGTTAGCGTCGTGGCGGCGGCAGCTGCCGGCGCAGTTTTCACTGCGCGTTGGCCTGCCGCCACAGCTGGTTCTGCAGCGGACCTTGCCGCTGCCCGACACCTCGCTGCGCGAACCCGCTTTAAATCGTTATGTCACTGCCGCCGCCCGCACCCTCTTTCCGGTGGAAACCGCGCTGCTGGCGTTTGACTATCAGTGTGACGCGACTGAAAACACGCTGCAGGTGACGGCGGCACGGCGGGACGTGATGACGCAGTGGCTGCAGCCGCTGCAGCAGGCGGGTCTTGAGCCTGACATCTTTGAACTGAGCACGCAGGCTCTGATGCAGGTCGCACAGCAGCTGCCGCTTGCCCTGCATACGCTGCTGATCCACCCGGCAGGCGAGCACGGGTTCTGGGTGTTTAATGATGGCGCGCTGCGCTGTGGAATCATCACAGGCGCGCTCAATTCAGACACTGTTACACAGCTCTTTCCGCAGGTATCGGACTCGTTTTGTACCTCTTCGTCAGCCCTGACCACACTACAGGCGAAGCTGTGCCTGCCGCTCTCATTATTACGCTACCAGCAGCCGCCTCTGCCCGCACAGCAGGGTGACTTTACGCTGGCGCTGGGACTGGCGCTGCGCCCCGGAGACAGCTCATGCTAAGGGTTAATCTGCTGCCGTGGCGTGAGCGGCAGTGGCAGAAGTGCTGCCGGCAGACGAAATATCTGCTGGTTACCGCGTTAACGCTGCCGCTGCTCGTTGCGCTGTTGCTGGGAGGATATAGCAGACAGCAGCTGACTCAGGCTGAAAGCGCAACAGAACAGGCCCGGCAGCGGCTGCTTGCGCTGCGGCATCTGCGCACGCAACAGCAATCACTGCTGCAGGCGCGCGACAGGCTGCTGGACTTACAGCAGCAGCGTCAGCAGGTGGCGCTGCAGTATCAGCACTGGCAACGTTTCTGGCAGCAGCTGCCGGGGCTGCTGCCGGATGCATTGTGGCTGGAGCGTATCGATCGTCAGCAGCAGCTGCTGCGCGTCGAAGGGTGGAGTGACAGCGTGGCTGCGGTGAGCGAGCTGCGCCATCGGTTGCTGGCACAGCCGCTGTTTGCCGCCGTCAGGCAGAGGGCGATAACCCGGCAGTCCGATGGCCGATACCGGTTCACGCTGCAGGCGCGGATGCGGGAGCCGCGCGATGAGTGAGCTGATGTGGCGCTATACGCTGTGGCCTTTTGCGTGGCGTGCCGGTTGCAGCGCGCTGGTTGCCGCAGCCGTGCTGCTGCTGCTCTGGCTACTGCTGCTGCGTCCCCAGCAGCAGGCGCTGGCACAACAGCGGACAGCGCTGACAGCGCTTACCGCGCAGCAAAGCCAGCTGCAGCAGGCTTTGCTGCCGTCAGTCGCCACGCTTACGCAGGAGATCGCTATGTTACAGGTGCCGCAGCGCGGCAGCGCGGCCAGCGCATCGCTGGAGCAGCTGGTGAACATGCGTGGCGCGCAGCTGCAAAACTGGCAGCCGCAGGCTCAGCCATCAGAACTGGTGCTGCAGCTGGAGTGGCGTGAATTTATGCCGCTGTTCAGTGAACTGGCCGGAACCGCTCAGCCGGTACCGCAGCGTTTTTCACTGCGGTCCGGCGCGCGTCTGCTGACGGCAGAGCTGTGGCTGGAGCAATCTGATGCGGAGTAGCGCGCTGCTGTGCCTGCTGCTCTGGTTCAGTGCCGCCGACGCACGCAATCCTTTCGTCCCTCTCACCACCCGCGCCTGCGAACCGCCCGCCGCCACGCCGCAGAACTGGCGCCTGCAGGGCGTGGCAGGTCGCGCACCCCACTTTGTCGCCTGGGTAATATCGCCCGAGGGGAAAAGCTACCGGCTGGAGCCATCCATCCCTTTTCCGGTTTATCCCTGGCAGGTCACGGAGATAACCGCGCGCACGCTGACGTTAACCGCGCCGCGCCGCTGTGTGAAGCAACAGATCGTTTGGGTAATTAAAGGAGGCTTTTATGAAACGGATCGCGATGCTGCTGGGGCTTATGTTAAGCACCCCACTGCAGGCGCAGACCAGCACGCTGAGCCTGGTATTTGACGATGCGCCGGTAGAGCGCATTCTGCAGGCGCTGGCGGATTATCAGCAGACTAATCTGCTGATTGCGCCCGGGGTTGAGGGACGACTGTCGCTGCGCCTGGAGAAGGTGAGCGCAGAGCATGCCCTGTCGCTGATTTCACGCCTGACCGATCTTGTTCTGATAGAAGAGGAGGGGGTGCTGCTGGTCTATCCGCAAAGCTGGCAGCAGCGTCAGACGCAGCGGGTCCGGCAGGAGCAGGAAGAGCGACAGGCGCAGCAGACGCTGGAGCAGCGCACCGTTACGCTTCATTATGCCAGCGCCAGCGATATTCACCGCAGCCTGCAGGGAGAGCCTTCACTGATGTCAGCACGCGGCAGCGTCACGGTCGATAGCCGTACTAACTCACTGCTGCTGCGCGATACGGCACCGGCACTGGAAAGCACCACGCGCTGGCTCAAAGCCCTTGACCGGCCGCTGGAGCAGGTCGAGCTGCAGGCACATATCGTGACGCTTAACGAAGAGCATCTGCGTGAACTGGGCGTCAGCTGGCAGCTCTCTCCGGCAGATGCGGTAGCGGCGACGCTGCGCAATCCGCAGCTTAGCCTGCCGCTGGCCGTCAGTACGCCGGCACTGCGCGCCGGGGTGACGCTGGGTAAAATGAGCGGTGAATTGCTGAATCTTGAGCTGAGCGCGCTGGAACAGGAGAATCAGATCGATATTATCGCCAGCCCGCGGCTCTTTACTGCGCATCAGCAGACGGCCACCATCAAACAGGGCACCGAAGTTCCGTATGAAGTGAAATCAGGCAACAGCGGTGCGACGGCCATTGAGTTTAAAGAGGCAGTGCTGGGCATGGAGGTCACTCCCACGGTTTTGGGCAACGGTCGCATTCAGCTGCGGCTGCGGCTGAGCCAGAACATGCCTGGCCGCAGCCTGACGCTGGGAGAGAACCAGGTGCTGAGCATTGAAAAGCAGGAAATAGAGACGCAGGTGACGCTGCGTGATGGCGAAACGCTGGCGCTGGGCGGCATTTTTCAGCAGCAGCGCACGCAGAGTGAAAAACGCGTGCCGTGGCTGGGAGAGGTGCCCCTGCTGGGCGCGCTGTTCCGGCAGCAGCTGCAGGAGCAGAAAAAACGTGAGCTGGTTATCTTTATTACCCCCAGACTGGTCAGGGAAGCAGCGCTTTCTGCCGGATAAAGCGGAAAATTCGTTCTGTAGTGCCGTGCGCGTTGACGCCAGAGAGGAATTAGCTTACAAGGTTTAGCGATTTTAAAACGGTGTAGCGGTACGCGGCAGGATAATCTTCCGACGGGCGTCAGTCACAAGCGATACTGGCGTCAAAAAAGAAATATGCCAGCATAAAGTGGGCAGCAGCAAGCAGATAAAGGGCCGTTTTCAGCGCTAATATCAGCCGATGATAAGCACCGGCAACCCCCGGCCTGCGCAGCTGTAGCCCGTTTAATGAAGGCACGTAAGGAAGAGCGTTACCGTCTCGCGAACCAAAGACCATACCTGTGTGCAGGTTGCCGGAGGCGATTTATTCGGTTGCCAAACGGCCATGAGTGTTGAGATAATTTTCTATCTGACTCTTGCTAATGCTTATGAGGTCTCAGTTCCTGTCCCGCCAGCAACGCGCTGAACGCGGGGTATCATCAACGAATTCTTAGTAATACCGACAAAATGGCAGAGAAACGCAATATCTTTCTGGTTGGGCCGATGGGTGCCGGCAAAAGCACTATTGGTCGTCAGTTAGCTCAGCAACTCAATATGGAATTTTTCGATTCCGATCAGGAAATTGAGCGACGTACCGGAGCGGATGTAGGCTGGGTATTTGATGTGGAAGGCGAAGCTGGTTTCCGCGATCGCGAAGAAAAAATCATTAACGAGCTGACCGAGAAACAAGGCATCGTACTGGCGACCGGCGGCGGTTCCGTCAAATCCCGTGAAACGCGCAATCGTCTCTCCGCCCGCGGCGTGGTTGTCTATCTGGAAACCACCATCGAAAAGCAGCTTGCCCGCACGCAGCGCGATAAAAAGCGCCCGCTGCTGCAGGTTGATGAACCGCCTCGTGAAGTGCTCGAAGCACTGGCAGATGAACGTAATCCGCTTTATGAAGAGATCGCTGACGTCACTATTCGCACTGATGATCAAAGTGCCAAAGTGGTCGCCAATCAGATCATCAACATGCTGGAAAAAAATTAATCCAGTATCCTGAGGGCTCAGCAACAGGTATCGGTCATCATGGAGAAGATCACTGTCTCACTGGGGGATCGTAGTTACCCCATTACCATTGCTGCCGGATTGTTTAAGGATCCGGCTTCTTTTTGGCCGCTGAAGGCAGGCGATCGCGCCATGCTGGTAACCAACCAGACGCTGGCCCCGCTCTACCTCGGGAAAGTGGCAACGCTGCTGACCCAGGCAGGCATCCATGTTGATCAGGTAATTTTGCCTGACGGTGAGCAGTATAAAACGCTGACCGTCATGGATGAGGTTTTTACCGCGCTGCTGCAGAAGCCGCACGGCCGCGACACCACGCTGATTGCGCTGGGTGGCGGCGTGATTGGCGATCTCACCGGATTTGCCGCTGCCAGCTATCAGCGCGGCGTCCGATTTATTCAGGTGCCCACCACGCTGCTGGCGCAGGTTGACTCGTCAGTAGGCGGAAAAACCGCCGTCAATCATCCGCTCGGCAAAAATATGATTGGCGCGTTTTATCAGCCCGCCTCGGTGGTCATTGACACAGATTGTCTCTCCACGCTACCGCCGCGCGAGCTGGCGTCTGGCCTGGCAGAGGTAATCAAATACGGCATCATTCTGGACGGTGAATTCTTCTACTGGCTGGAGCAAAATCTTGATGCGCTGCTGGCGCTGGATGCGCGCGCAATCGCCTGGTGTATTCGCCGCTGCTGCGAGCTGAAAGCGGAAGTGGTGGCTGCCGACGAGCGTGAAAACGGCCAGCGTGCGCTGCTCAATCTGGGCCATACGTTTGGTCATGCGATTGAAGCGCATATGGGCTATGGCAACTGGCTGCATGGCGAAGCCGTGGCGGCAGGTATGGTCATGGCCGCGCGTACGGCGCAGCGACTGGGGCAATTTACCGCTGCAGAGAGCGAACGCGTGATTGCGCTGCTGCAGCGCGCTGGCTTGCCGGTAACCGGCCCCGCTGAGATGACAGCTGAAGCGTATCTGCCGCATATGATGCGCGACAAAAAAGTGATCGGGGGCGAACTGCGTCTGGTGCTGCCTCTCGCTATTGGTCGCTCTGAAGTGCGTGCCGGTGTTGCACATGATATGGTGCTGGCTGCAATTAACGATTGCCGCAGTAACTGAGCGCGAATGTAGCGTTCTGACAGCAGACCGTCATATAACGCTGCGGCAGGCAAGTTCAGGCTGAAGAAGAACGTTGTGATACGGTGTGTCGCAGACGCACCGTTTTACGGAGGAGGCGAGATGGATGAGTTCAAACCGGAAGATGAGTTAAAACCTGATGCCAGCGATCGCCGTCCCGCGCGATCCCGTAAAGCGTCTTCTGCGCCAAAGGCCAAAGCGCCGGTCTCCCGTCAGCATATGATGATGGGGATTGGCATTCTGGTGCTGCTGGTTCTGGTGCTGGGCATCGGTTCAGCGCTGACCGGGCCGGATGATAAACCCGCGGCTAACCGCAGTAGCGGCAGTGCGGCGACATCTGGCGGCAGTGAAAAACATATCGATCTCTCTGACTCCACCTCCATGAGCGGCCAGCAGGCAGCGGCGCCAACGGCTGAAGGCAGCGCGCCGCAGGATACGACGCAGCCGGCAGCGGGCGGTGAAGGGCAGGCGATCTCAATGCCTTCCGTCTCCTCCACGCCAACGCAGGCGCAGGTAACAGAGGCGCCTGCGAACCAGCAGCGCGTCACGCTGCCGGGCGATCTTAACAGCGCGCTGAGTAATCAGCAGGGCTCGGTAGATGCTGCCGCCCAGGGTGCGCAGGGCGGCTCTTCTCTGCCCACCGCGCCCGCTACCGTAAGCGGTAATGCCGGCAGCACAGCGGGAAAAGCGGTTACGCCGCCTGCTGTGCGGGCTGATAATACGCCGCGTGCCAGCAGCAGTTCACGTTCCACCGCATCCGGTACCAGCCATAAACCAGCGGCTGCGGCAAAACCGTCTGCGACCCGCGAGAGCCAGACCCACACCACGGCAGCGCACAACCCGCCTGCCAGCAGCGCCAGCAAGTCCCTGCCTTCGGGTGGCAACTATACGCTGCAGCTGAGCGGGGCGTCGAAGCAGGAGAGCCTGACGGCGTGGGCAAAAAAACAGAATCTGAGCGGCTATCACGTGTATAAAACCACACGTAACGGTCAACCCTGGTACGTGCTGGTCAGTGGCGCTTACGCGACGCCTGCCGAAGCGAAACGGGCTGCGGCTGCGCTGCCTGCAGAAGTACGTGCGGTTAATCCGTGGGTAAAACCGCTGAGCCAGGTTAAAAAAGAGAGTCAGTAAATTGATGTGGGGCCCGCTGCTGCGGCCCCGTTTAAGCGCAGATCTGCTGTCGGTTTCACCACAGCTACAATGAAGATGTAATAACCACGACAGCATGAAAAAAAATCGCGCTTTCCTGAAATGGGCCGGTGGGAAATACCCACTGCTTGACGATATTCGTCGTCACCTGCCACAAGGCGACTGCTTAGTTGAGCCTTTTGTGGGCGCCGGTTCCGTATTTCTCAATACCGATTATGACCGCTACCATCTGGCGGACATCAACGGCGATCTCATTAACCTCTACAACATTGTCAAAACGCGTACGCAGACATTTATTGCGGATGCGCGTCAGCTGTTTACGCCGGAAGGAAACAGCGCTGAGCACTATTATGCGCAGCGGCTGGCATTTAACGCCAGCCGCGATCCTTACCAGCGCGCCGTGCTGTTCCTCTATCTGAATCGTCACGGCTATAACGGCCTGTGTCGCTACAATCTGCGCGGTGAATTTAATGTGCCTTTTGGCCGCTACCGCAAACCCTACTTTCCGGAAGCTGAACTACTCTGGTTTGCAGAGCGCGCGCAGAAAGCGACCTTTGTCTGCGAATCGTACGATGTTACCCTGAACAGCGCTGCTGCAGGCTCAGTGGTCTATTGCGATCCGCCCTATGCGCCGCTGTCGGCAACGGCCAACTTCACGGCCTATCACACCAACAGTTTCAGCCTGCGCGAGCAGCAGCATCTTGCTGAGCTGGCCGGGAAGCTGGCGCAGAGCCAGATACCGGTCCTGATTTCCAATCACGATACGCTGCTGACCCGGGAGTGGTATCAGAACGCGGATTTACATGTAGTAAAAGCCCGGCGTTCTATCAGCCGAAGCATAAGTGGTCGTACGCAGGTGGACGAACTGCTGGCGCTTTTCCGCTAGCCTGTTTCGTCCGCGACCAACGCATTACGTCAGTTGAGGCTGGCGCACAACATTGGGAGAATCGGATGAAACAATTTTTACTGGCCCCTTCAATTCTTGCCGCTGACTTTGCCCGTCTGGGTGAAGATACCGCCAAAGCACTGGCGGCAGGCGGCGATGTCGTGCATTTCGATGTGATGGATAATCACTATGTGCCCAATCTGACGATGGGGCCTATGGTGCTGAAAGCACTGCGTGACTACGGCATTACGGCGCCGATTGATGTGCACCTGATGGTCAAGCCAGTGGATGCGCTTATCCCGGAGTTTGCGAAAGCGGGTGCCAGCTATATCACATTCCATCCGGAAGCCAGCGATCATGTGGATCGCACGCTGCAGCTCATTAAAGAGCATGGCTGTAAGGCGGGCCTGGTGTTTAATCCGGCGACGCCGCTGAGCTACCTTGATTACGTGATGGATAAGCTGGATATCATTCTGCTGATGTCGGTCAATCCTGGCTTTGGCGGCCAGTCATTTATACCGGGCACGCTGGATAAACTGCGCGAGGCGCGCCGGCTGATCGATCAGAGCGGCTATGACATCCGGCTCGAAGTGGATGGCGGCGTGAAAATCGACAATATCGGACAGATCGCTGCCGCCGGCGCAGATATGTTTGTCGCTGGTTCGGCCATCTTCGGTCATCCCGATTACAAAAAAGTCATTGATGAAATGCGCACGGAACTGGAGAAAGTTAATGGCTCATTTCACTGATATCCGCGCGCTGGCCTTTGATCTTGACGGAACGCTGGTGCATAGCGCACCGGGCCTGTCACAGGCGATCGATCGGGCGCTGGGCGATCTGCAGCTGCCGGCGCCGGGCATTGAGCGGGCGTCAACCTGGATAGGTAACGGTGCCGATATTATGATGGCGCGCGCCCTGACCTGGGCGCTGGGTCGCGAGCCGCATGCGGAAGAGCAGCGTGACGCACGCGCCTGCTTTGACCGGCACTATGCTGACACTGTTGAGTCAGGCAGCACGCTGTTTCCGCAGGTGAAAGAGACGCTGCTCGCGCTGCGCGACCAGGGATTACCTCTCGCTATCGTTACCAATAAACCGACGCCGTTTGTCGCTCCGCTGCTGGCCTCTCTCGGCATCAGCGACTCTTTTTCACTGATCATCGGTGGTGATGACGTAGCGGTGAAAAAACCGCATCCGGCCGGCATCTTCCTGGTGCTGGGCCATTTCGGCGTACTGCCGGAACAATTGCTGTTTGTCGGGGATTCACGCAATGATATCCTCGCGGCACAGGCTGCCGGTGTACCGAATGTCGGTATGACGTTTGGCTACAACTACGGTGAGTCGATTACCACCAGCCGGCCCGATTTAACTCTCGACACTTTTGGCGAACTTCTGCCCGCACTCGGGCTGTGATTATCAGGATATAACATGAGCAAACCCATCGTTTTCAGCGGCGCCCAGCCTTCAGGTGAACTGACCATTGGCAACTATATGGGTGCGCTGCGTCAGTGGGTGCAGATGCAGGATGACTATCACTGCATTTACTGCATCGTCGATCTGCACGCGATCACCGTGCGTCAGGACCCGGCCACTCTGCGTAAAGCGACGCTGGATACGCTGGCGCTCTATCTGGCCTGCGGCATTGACCCGGAAAAAAGCACCATTTTTGTTCAGTCGCACGTGCCGGAGCATACGCAGCTGAGCTGGATCCTGAACTGCTATGCCTACTTTGGCGAGCTGAGCCGTATGACACAGTTCAAGGATAAATCTGCCCGCTACGAAGAGAATATCAACGCCGGTCTGTTTGACTACCCGGTGCTGATGGCGGCCGATATTCTGCTGTATCAGACCAATCAGGTTCCGGTAGGCGAAGATCAGAAGCAGCATCTGGAGCTGAGCCGCGATATTGCTGCCCGTTTCAACGCGCTTTATGGTGACGTGTTTAAGGTTCCGGAGCCGTTTATTCCGAAATCGGGCGCGCGCGTGATGTCGCTGCTGGAGCCGACGAAAAAGATGTCCAAGTCGGATGACAACCGCAACAACGTTATCGGCCTGCTGGAAGATACCAAATCGGTCGTGAAGAAGATCAAGCGTGCGGTTACTGACTCCGAAGAGCCGCCGGTAGTGCGCTATGATGTCAAAGAGAAGGCGGGCGTCTCTAACCTGCTGGATATTCTCTCAGGCGTTACCGGCAAATCGATTCCGGAGCTTGAACAGCAGTTTGAAGGCAAAATGTACGGACACCTTAAGGGCGACGTTGCCGAGGCGGTATCCGGTATGCTGACCGAGCTGCAGGCGCGCTATCACCACTTCCGCAATGATGAAGCGCTGCTCAATCAGGTAATGCGTGACGGCGCAGCTAAAGCGCGTGCGCACGCGCAGGAGACGCTGAAGAAGGTGTATGACGCCGTCGGGTTCGTCGCACAGCCGTAAACCGGCGCGGATGACGTAAAAAAGGCGAGCCTTCCGGCTCGCCTTTTTATTGGGTCGCATCTGCCGCGCGAGGCGGCAGTGGCGGTATCATCAGTGGGTCACATGACCGTGCTGACGGTGCTTCGTGACAAAGCCGAGCAGCACGCACATGACAAACACCACGGCATAAAGGCCGTTAGCGGTAGAGAGCGCCGCATGCGCGCCACCTTTAGCCACTATCGGTCCGGTAACCACAAAGGTCAGCATGGTGCCCACGGTGCCGCAGGTCAGGATAAAGTTAACCAGCTTAGGCGAGGCCGCTTTGGTCTGCAGCGATCCCAGCGTAATGATGGTGGTATAAATTGCGCTGGAGAAGAAGCCCAGCGCCATAATGATCCAGTGCAGCATGCCCGCCTCCTGAGAGGAGACAAACCAGTACATCAGGCCGGTGGCCAGCGCAGCCAGCACCATCAGGATGCGCTGCAGGTCAAAGAAGCGCAGCAGGAAACTAAACGCCCACATACCGACCATGTAAGCGGTCCAGAAGTTGCCGACCAGCTGCCCGGCAGAGGCGATATCCATGCCCATCGATTTGGTTGCATACTCCGGCACCCAGGAGATAAAGCCCAGCTGACCCAGGATGTAACAGAGCGCAGCGATAGAGAGGAACAGCACGCCCACGCCCCATTTCTCTTTTTCCCCACCCTGAACGGCCGCTTCACTTTTGAGAACCGGAAACTCCACCATCAGCGTCAGAACAAAAATAGCCAGATAGATAACGCCGATGCAGGCATATACCCAGTACCACGGCAGCGCCCGCGCCAGCAGTACGCCAGCAATAATCGGGAAAATCGTGCCGGCCATGCTGAAAAATGAATCAGTAAACAGCAGGCGTGAACCGCGCTGGCGACCGTCATAGATATGGGTGATCAGAAAGGTTCCAATGGACATGGTGATGCCGCTGACCACGCCCAGAATAAACATGCAGAGTGAAAAGACCTGCAGGTTATGGCTGGTCATCAGGCCCGCTACCGCCAGAATCATCAGCACAAAGCCGAAAATCAGCTGGCGTTTCAGCGGCACAATCACCATCAGCCAGGCGTTCAGGAAAACGGCAACCAGAATGCCGGCATTTAGGAAAGTAAAAGTGTTACTCATCTCTGAGATGGGCAGCTGGAAATATTGCGCGATATTATCCAGCACCATACCGGTCACAATCACCAGTGCGCCAGTGAGCGCATAAGAGAAAAAGCTGATCCAGGTAAGGCCGATGCGATTACGGTTTGTCATGTTCATAACCTGTGGGGGACGATGAGGCAAAAGTGTCATGAATTGTAAATGGAACTGTGATCTTAATAAACAAGCAGTGAAATAAGCTATGCAAATTTCATGATATGTGTGATTTCAATCACGCAAATGATTGCGCGGCGGCAAAAGTATGACGTTTGCAACATTCCGGTAAATATAGGTAAAACGCTGGCTCTTGTATTACATGCTCTTTACAATCAATTCTGTTTTTTAAGCCGATCTCCAGGGTAAGGACTCTTTCATGCTTAAACGTACTTTGACAGCGGCGATCGCCCTGTTAGCACTCTCTTCCGTATCTGCTTCCGCACTGGCTGCAAAAGGGGATACGCATGTCCTGCTCACCACGTCGGCGGGCAACATTGAACTTGAACTGGATAATCAGAAAGCGCCGGTTTCAGTAAAAAACTTTGTGGATTACGTTAATAACGGCTTCTACAACAACACCATTTTTCATCGCGTGATCCCGGGTTTTATGATCCAGGGCGGCGGTTTTACCACGGATATGCAGCAGAAGCAGACCAGCGCGCCGGTCAAAAACGAAGCTGATAACGGGCTGCGTAATCTGCGCGGTACCATCTCTATGGCACGTACCGCTGAGAAAGACAGCGCAACCAGCCAGTTCTTCCTGAATGTGGCAGATAACGCTTTCCTCGATCACGGACAGCGCGACTTCGGTTATGCGGTATTTGGTAAAGTTGTGAAAGGGATGGATGTGATCGACAAGATTGCCCAGGTTCCGACTAAAGATGTGGGCCCGTACCAGAATGTCCCGGCAAAACCGGTTGTTATTACCTCCGCGAAAATCCTGCCTTAATCTGTTTCCGCGTCACCTGTAGCGTGACGTCGCTGACCGCGCTCCGGCAAAGCCAGAATTTGCTCTTATACTTAGGGCAAATCTTGTCAGCCGGAGGCGCTATGCCGCAAAAACTCACTGAAAAACAGAAAGCCACTTTGTGGCTGCAGCGTCGTGCTGCCAGCTATCAGGCCAGCTGCAGGCTGTCTGGTTATACCCTGACCGAGCCTGCAGTCACCGCTGAGCAGGCAGAAGATCGGCTCACTTCGCTGAGGAGGCAGTATGGCGGATAATTCACTGGCGGTACGCGATCCCTACCTGTGGCACAACGACGATGTGCTGAAAAACCGGCTGGAAATTCATGATGCCGCACAGCTGCGCAAAGCGGAGCTGGCGTTCAGTGCCGCGCGGCTGGCGACGCTGGATCCAGGGCCGCGTACACCGGGCCTGCCGCGTTTACGTCATATTCATCGCACGCTGTTTCAGGATCTCTACAGCTGGGCGGGCGAACTCCGCACTATCGATATCTGGCGCGACGAGACCCCTTACTGCCACTGCGAATACATTGAGAAAGAGGGCAATGCGCTGATGAGCGCGCTGGAGGAGGAGCAGGGGCTGGCTGAACTCGATACAGACGCCTTTGTGGCCCGTCTGGCGCACTACTACTGTGAACTCTATGTACTGCATCCGTTCCGGGCGGGCAACGGACGCGCTCAGCGCATCTTTTTTGAGCAGCTGGCGCTGCACGCCGGCTATCTGCTGGAGTGGGATCGGCTGGAACCGGAGCCGTGGCAGGAGGCAATTCGCGAAGCCGTCGCGGGCGATCTCGCCGCGCTGACTGCGCAGCTGACAAAAGTGGTAAGCCCGGCGCGATAAAGTGCGTAGAATAGCGGCGGTTTGATCGACCCGAGGTCATGATGCTGCTGCTGCTTGATAACTACGACTCTTTTACCTGGAACCTCTATCAGTATTTCTGCGAGCTGGGCGCGCAGGTGCGCGTGGTGCGTAATGACGCTATCTCGCTGGCTGAGATGGCGGCATTGCCGCTAAGCCATCTGGTTATCTCTCCTGGCCCCTGTACGCCCGGCCAGGCGGGTATTTCTCTGGATGCCATTCGCTATTTTGCCGGGCGGCTGCCGGTGCTGGGGGTGTGCCTCGGACACCAGGCCATCGCTCAGGCCTTTGGCGGAAAGGTTGTTCGTGCGCGTCAGGTTATGCACGGGAAAACCTCGCCGGTACGCCATACCGGCGAGGGCGTGTTTCGCAACCTCGCTAATCCACTTACCGTGACGCGCTATCACTCACTGATTGTGGCGGATGGATCGCTGCCTGACGCGTTTGAGATCACTGCCTGGAGCCTGCGTGATAATCAGCCCGATGAAATCATGGGCTTGCGTCACCGCACGCTGCCGCTGGAAGGCGTACAGTTTCATCCCGAAAGCGTGCTCAGCGAGCAGGGCCATCAGCTGCTGAAAAATTTTCTCGAACGCTAACTTCCGTTTGCCATTCTGTGATTTTTTATGCATATTTTGTGATTATAATTTCATTTAATATCACTCAACAGCCGGATGAGGTCAGCAATGGCAGCGGAAAACATAGCGGTAACCCGGGAGACGTTTGATAACGTCATTTTGCCTGTTTATGCACCTGCGCAGTTTGTGCCCGTAAAGGGCAAAGGCAGCCGCGTCTGGGATCAGCAGGGTAAAGAGTATATCGACTTCTCCGGCGGTATAGCGGTCACCGCGCTGGGTCACTGCCATCCGGCACTGGTTGAGACGCTGAAGCGCCAGGGCGAAACGCTGTGGCACACCAGTAATGTCTTTACCAACGAGCCGGCGCTGCGTCTGGCCACTAAGCTGATTGCCGCCACCTTCGCCGACCGCGTATTTTTTGGCAATTCCGGTGCGGAAGCCAACGAAGCGGCGTTCAAGCTGGCGCGCTACTACGCCTGCAAAAAGCACTCGCCGTTCAAAAGTAAGATCATCGCGTTTCACAACGCTTTCCACGGCCGCACGCTGTTTACCGTCTCCGTTGGCGGACAGCCTAAATATTCTGACGGCTTCGGTCCAAAACCGGCCGATATCGTCCACGTCCCGTTCAACGATCTGGCGGCGGTAAAAGCCGTGATTGACGATCATACCTGCGCGATTGTTGTTGAGCCGATTCAGGGTGAGGGCGGCGTGATGCCGGCAACGCCGGAATTTATGCAGGGGCTGCGCGCGCTGTGCGATGAGCATAACGCGCTGCTGGTGCTGGATGAAGTGCAGAGCGGCATGGGACGCAGCGGCAAGCTGTTTAGCTATGAGCACTACGGGATTCAGCCTGACATTCTTACGACAGCGAAAGCGCTGGGCGGCGGCTTCCCGGTGAGCGCGATGCTGACCACGCATGAGATCGCTTCCGTGATGGCGCCCGGCGTACATGGCACCACCTACGGCGGCAATCCGCTCGCCTGCGCGATTGCAGAAACCGCGCTGGATATCATTAACACGCCGGCGGTGCTGGCCGGGGTGGAAGCGCGGCGGCAGCAGTTTACCGACGCGCTGATGGCGCTGGATAGTGAGCTGGACATCTTTAGCGAAATTCGCGGAAAGGGTCTGCTGATGGGCGCGGTACTGAAACCGGAACATGCCAGTAAAGCCCGCGATATTCTCAATGCGGCAGCGGCAGAAGGCGTGATGATCCTGAGCGCCGGCAGCGACGTAATCCGCTTTGTGCCGTCGCTGGTTATCACTCCGGAGGAGATCGACGCCGGAATGACACGCTTTGCCGCCGCGCTGCGCAGGGTTATTGCAGCCTGATTATCCTTTCGGACGAATAGCCCGCAGCCAGCGGCCATGATGCGGTCGCTGGCTCCACGCCAGAGAGGAGATGGTGTGCATGACGCTGAGATGCTGCAGAATGCGTTTAACATGCTGCTCGACAATCGTCACCGGCCCCTCATGCAGGTTTTCCGGCGCCTCCATAACGTTGCTCTCACTGCCCGGCCCGTCGTAGATCAGCCGCTGCTGACAGCGCTGCAGGGCAATTTCGCACGACTGCAGATAGCGCTCTGCCAGAGCCGGGGTCAGCATAGTGTGCTCACGCGCCAGAATAGTCATGGCGTTAATATGCTCTACGATGAACTGACTGTGCGTGACCCACAGCCGCATATCCTTCAGATACTGCGCGTTAAAACCGGGCTCGCTGGTCGCCTGATTCAGCGCATTAAACAGCGCGTTATGCGCCTGGTTAACCTTTACCCGCTGGTAAGCCAGTTTTTCCGGCGCGTGTTCCGGCCCCAGCAGCATGCGCAGCGCCTCCTGATACGCCTCCAGCGCATCGTGCGCATTCTGGCGCAGCAGGCCACTTTGCCACTGCGGCCATAGCCAGATCATACCGGCGAAGGCGATCAGGCAGCCCATCAGCGTATCCATCATCCGCGGCAGCAGGAACTGAGCGCCATTCAGCGACAGCAGCTGCAGCGAGTAGACCGCCGTCACGGTAAAGCCAATCATCGACCAGCCATAATATTTGCGCGTCACCAGATAACTGGCCAGCGTGATTGCCAGCATAAACAGCAGCGCGATCGATTCCGGTACGGCGAAGCGCAGCGATGCGGCGGCAATCAGCAGCCCGGCAAAGGTGCCGAGCGCCCGGTGCTGAATGCGCACGCGCGTGGCGCTGTAGCCGTTCTGGCTGACAAACATAATGGTCATCAGGATCCAGTAGGGCTTGGGAATATTAAAAAACAGCGCAACCGAGCTGCCAAACATCAGCATAACGGCAAAGCGGGCCGCGCTGCGCAGCGCGCCGGACCTGAACGACAGATAGCTGCGCAGGGCGGGCAGCAGCGGCAGGCGCCGCTGGCGATCGGCCATCAGGTCGCGCGTATAGAGCGGTTTCTGGGTGCGCAGCACGCGGGCGATGCGGCTGAAATGATAAAGGCAGAAGTGGCCAACCGGATTATCCGGATGCTGCCGCGCAATTTTTTCCAGTGCGCCGAGCGGCTTTTCCATCTGAAAGCGGGCGGGCAGCTGGTGATAGAGAATGGCATCGGCCAGCAGCCTGAGCTGTGCCGAAATGGTTTTTGCATTCCAGCGGATAACCGCTTCCGCATGACTCTGTTCTACCAGCTTTTGCACTTTCTCCGGCTGGTGCAGGCTGACAGCGATATGCTCCTGCAGATCCAGCGCCACCTGAAAAGCGCGCGTCAGCCGCTTATGGCTGTTATCGCGGCTGGCAGAAAGCATATGCATCTGCTGATAGCAGGTGGTGATCAGGTCAACCGCTTTCTGCTGGCGCGCCAGCAGCGGCGGCAGCGCTTTTTCCGGATCGGTCAGCTGCGTCAGCAGGGTATATTTGGCATCGCAGTAGTCAGCCAGCTCACGATAGAGCAGGCTCAGCGTTTCACGCATGGGCTGCTCTTTCCACAGCCAGTACCAGAACCAGTTAAACAGGCCATACCAGAACGTGCCGCCGATATAGAGCAGCGGCGGCACCCAGATCGGCATGCGCCCTACCAGACTCAGCGTAAAGATCGCTGCAATCAGCGTGCCGGGCAGCAGACGCCCGTGCAGCGGACTGATTTCGCCCGTCACGCCAATCAGCAGCGGCAGCGCCAGCATAATAAGCGGCAGCGGAACCGCGGCGTTGGTGAGGTACTGGATCAGAAAACTGCCGGTGGCGAAAAGCGTACCGCCCACGATCAGGCGTTTGAAAAAGCGTTTATGCGGCGTATCAAGGCCGGCAATATTGCAGCAGGCGGGGACCAGCGAGAACAGCAGGCCTTTTTGCAGATCGCCACACAGCCATCCCAGCGCGACAGGCAGGCACAATACCAGCGTCTGACGCAGAGCGTAATTGACTTCGGGATGATAGATGATTCGGCGCCACATCAGCTTATCGCAAACAGAAACGGCGTGATGGTGCCATCACGCCGTGGGGGGTGAAACAGCTTAGCGGGTGCCGTAAACGACGATGGTTTTACCGTGTGCGGAGATCAGGTTCTGATCCTCCAGCATTTTCAGGATGCGACCAACGGTTTCCCGTGAGCAACCCACGATCTGACCAATCTCCTGACGGGTAATTTTAATCTGCATACCGTCGGGGTGGGTCATGGCATCCGGCTGTTTAGCCAGATTAAGCAGCGTCTGCGCAATACGGCCGGTAACATCCAGGAAAGCCAGGTTACCCACCTTTTCTGATGTCACCTGCAGGCGACGTGCCATCTGCGCCGACAGGCGCATCAAAATATCCGGGTTAACCTGAATCAGCTGACGAAATTTTTTGTAAGAAATTTCAGCAACTTCACAGGCTGTTTTCGCACGCACCCAGGCACTGCGCTCCTGGCCCTCTTCAAACAGGCCGAGTTCGCCGATGAAATCTCCCTGATTCAGATAGGAGAGGATCATCTCTTTGCCTTCTTCATCTTTAATCAGTACCGCAACGGAACCTTTAACGATGTAGTAGAGCGTTTCTGCTTTTTCACCCTGATGGATCAGCGTGCTTTTGGATGGATATTTGTGAATATGGCAATGGGACAGGAACCATTCGAGTGTAGGGTCTGTTTGCGGTTTGCCGAGAACCATTCGCTATTATCCTCTATTGTAATCGTGCCCAAAACACAGGGGCATTCATTCCCTGTCAGGCGATGAAATCGTCCAGCGCGTCCTGTTAATAAAAATTATCCGGGCGGATGTGTAAGCTCTGCTTTTGATTCTGCCCGTCCTCATCAGCCACGACGAAGAAATTTTCAGCTCTGTTTGTAGCACAGCTTTTGCAGGCTGTCTTGTGTTGTCTCGCTTCAGCAGGCGGGCGATTGCTGTTTGCCGGATGAACGCGTACTCTGGCGCAAAACGCCGCTTCAGGAGAAAGAATAATGCAGGCACGTGTGAAATGGGTGGAAGGGCTGACCTTTCTCGGAGAATCCTCATCAGGACATCAGTTATTAATGGACGGGAATTCAGGCGATAAAGCGCCAAGCCCGATGGAGATGGTACTGATGGCCGCCGGCGGCTGCAGCGCGATCGATGTGGTTTCGATTCTGCAAAAAGGGCGTAATGATGTGGCTGACTGTGAGGTCAAACTGACTTCAGAGCGGCGCGAAGAAGCACCACGTATTTTTACACAGATTAACCTGCATTTTATCGTCAGCGGCAAAGCGCTGAGCGAGAAAGCGGTGGCACGGGCGGTTGATCTGTCGGCAGAAAAATATTGCTCAGTGGCAATCATGCTTGGCAAAGGGGTGGAGATCACCCACAGTTATGAAGTGGTCGCGCAGTAATCGGTGCCGGTGCGCATAAATGCGCACCCTACGATGGCTGGTGCTGTCATTTGTGAAACATGGCACTATACCCTGCAGGGTCGCCATTTATGGCGACCGATGCCACATAGTCTGGCAGATATGGCCTCTACTCTATCCGTTTTCCTTCAATCAGCCGCTGCACCAGTGGCATCATGATCAGCTCCATCGCCAGTCCCATTTTGCCGCCCGGTACCACCAGCGTATTCATATGCGAAATAAACGATCCCTGAATCATCGCCAGCAGATAGGGGAAAGCGATACCTTCCAGGCCGCGAAAATGGATCACAACAAAACTCTCATCGAGTGAGGGGATCTCGCGCGCCGCAAACGGGTTAGAGGTATCAACAGTCGGTACACGCTGAAAGTTAAGATGCGTGCGCGAAAACTGCGGCGTGATGTAGTTGATATAATCTTCCATCGACCGAACCACAGAGTCCATCACCGCTTCGCGCGAATGGCCCCGTTCGCTGGTATCGCGTACCAGTTTCTGTATCCACTCAAGATTGACGATCGGCACCACGCCCACCAGCAGATCAACATGCTCCGCCACGTTATGCTGCTGCGTAACTACTCCGCCGTGCAGGCCCTCGTAAAACAGCACATCGGTATTCTCCGGCAGCGGCTGCCAGGGCGTAAAGGTGCCCGGCACCTGATTCCACGGCACGGCCTCGTCATAGGTGTGCAGATATTTGCGCGACTCTCCGATGCCGCTTTCGCCATAGCGCCGGAACGTCTGCTCCAGCAGGCCAAAGTCATTGGCGTCCGGACCAAAATAGCTGATGTGACGGCCCAGATCGCGTGCTTTGCGGATCGCCATATCCATTTCCGGCCGGGTATAGCGATGAAAACTGTCGCCTTCTACTTCGGCTGCATGCAGCCCCAGCTGCTGAAAAATTTTACGGAACGCAAGGCTGGTTGTCGTGGTACCGGCGCCGCTGGAGCCGGTAACGGCGATAACGGGGTGTCTGGCTGACATACGGGTGCTCCCTGTGAGGTCGGGCGATGAGCATTGTTACCATGAATTATCCGGCAGTGCATCAGCCGCGAAACTCGCGCCGCGGCATAATATTGACCGTTTCATGCAGCTCAGACCAGACCAGCACCACCTCGCCCTGCTGCAGCTGGCGGCGCACGTCGGCTACCTTCTGCGCCAGGCTGCGCTCCTGCTCACCGTAGTCAGTGCCTTCGCGCAGAACAAAACTTTCAATCAGGTTTTCCAGCGTTGTTACTTCCAGTTCCTGCCACGGAATAATCACAATTGCCCATCCAGATAAGTTGAGAGCCACTCCGGCACGCGCTGCTCCAGCCACATATGCGGTTTAAGCAGGCTGCCGCCGACAAAGCCAACGTGTCCACCCTGCTGCGTCAGCTGATACTCAATTGTGGCAGACAATTGCTGCGGCTGCGGGATCACCGCATCTGTCATAAAGGGATCGTCTTTGGCGTGGATGATCAGCATCGGCTTGCGCACGCCGGTTAACAGCGGCAGGGCGCTGGCGCGCTGATAGTAATCGCTGGCGTCAAGAAAGCCGTGCGCCCGGGCGGTGATCGCGTCGTCAAATTCGCGCAGGCGGCGAAACGCGCGCAGCTGCAGTACATCAACCGGCAGCGTGCCGGGCCAGGCGCGCAGTTTGCGCAGCGCATTCTTTTTCAGCTGCGTCAGCAGATAGTGCTGGTAGAAGCGGGAGAAGCCGATATCGAGCTTTTCACTGCAGGGGGCGAGCGCCAGCGGTGCTGATATCGCCACGGCCGCATCCAGCGGCGCCTCATTACCCTGCAGCCCCAGTAAACAGGCGAGCATGTTACCGCCCAGCGACACCCCTACCGCAGCCGTCGGCACGCTGCCCCATTCACGCCGCAGCCAGTGCAGGAAATAGGTCGCGTCTTCCGTTTCACCGGAGTGATAGATGCGCTGCAGCCGGTTAGGTTCGCCGCTGCAGCCGCGAAAGTGCATCACCACGCCAAGCCAGCCGCGCGCTTTGCACGCCTGCATCAGGCCGTGCGCGTAGGGGCTGCGAAAATGGCCTTCGAGCCCGTGAAACATCACCATGCGCGGTTTGTGGCGCGCGCCAGCCGGATCTTCGCTCCAGGCGAGATCGACAAAGTCGCCGTCCGGCAGCTCCAGCCGCTGCCAGTGTGGTTTAAGCGTGACGCGGCGCCGCAGCAGGCGCGGCAGCAGGGTCTGCAAATGCGCATTGCCGAAGCCGCGCAGCGGAATAAAGGGATTGCTGGCGGGGCAATCTAAATAACCAGGGATAGTGCTTGTCTGATGCATAACTCGCTGATAGCTTCGATGGGTTGTCTGCTTTTAAGGATGAGGAGCATCCGGATACTCATGGAACTCAGTCTTTTTTTGTCGATGTTAGGTTTTCTCTGGGTCGCGGCCATCACGCCGGGGCCCAATAATATGTTACTTACGGCCTCAGGTGCTAATTTTGGCTTTCTGCGCACGCTGCCGCTGCTTATTGGTATCATGCTGGGTATGCAGGTGATGTTGCTGATGGTGGCATTTGGCATTGGCGGACTGATCCTGCTCTATCCGTCGCTGCACCTGGTGCTGAAGATTGCCGGCAGTCTCTATCTGCTCTGGCTGGCGTGGAAAATCGCGACGGCCGCCTATGAGACGCTGGAAACCGAAGACCGTTCGGTAAAGCAGATGCCGTTCTGGCAGGGCGGACTGCTGCAGCTGATCAATCCCAAAGCCTGGCTGATGGCGCTGGGGGCGATAGCGAGTTTCAGCCTGGCAGGCGCTGCCTATCAGCACTCTGTGGTTGCGATCAGCATGGGCATGGCGCTGGTGAATCTGGTATCCGGTCTGATCTGGATGGGATTTGGTTCACTGATTGGCCGCCTGCTGCATAGCCCGCGTGCCTGGAAGCTGTTCAACCTTGCGATGGGTGCACTGACCGCTGCCTGTGTGCTGCTGATCTGGCGCTAGATTAGCTGGATGCGCGCTCCAGACGCTGCCAGGGCAGGACTTCGTGCACAATGGCAGCATGCGGCTGGCGAATGCGGTTCAGCAGCAGCTGTACGCTGCGGGCACCCATCTGATTCATCGGCTGCGCAATGGTGGTCAGCGGCGGATTCAGGCTGCTGGTAAACGGAATACCGTCAAAACCCACCACGGCCAGATCCTCCGGAACGCGCAGTCCCGCTTCGAGCGCGGCGTGAATAACGCCAACGGCCAGCACATCTGACACGGTAAAAATGGCATCGGGCGGAGAGGGTTGTGCCAGCAGTGCATGCAGCGCGGCGCTGCCCGCTTCGCAGGAGATGTTCTCCGCATACGCCACGCGATCCCACGTCATATTCAGTGCCTTCAGCGCCTCGCGGTAGCCGCTCTCACGCTGATGCGAATAGAGATAGCGCATGTCGCAGTTGACCAGCGCAATCTGTTTTCGGCCTTTTCCGGCCAGGTAGCGGACCGTCTCAAAAGCCGCCTGCCGGTTATCAATAGTCACGCTGGATGCATTAATAGAGGGATCGTATTCAGCGCACTGCACCCACGGCGCATCGCCAATCAAATCTTTCAGCCCCTGCAGACAGGCAGCGGCATCCATTGTGATCACACCATCGACGACCTTACCAGCCAGCAGCGCCAGATAGGCGGTTTCCCGCCGCAGCTGAGAGGCGCTGTTGCAGAGTAAAATGTGATAGCCCTGCGCTTCCGCCTCCGCTTCAATCCCCTGCACCACGCGCGAACAGAAGGGGTTGGTAATATCTGAAATCAGCACCAGCAGCATATTGCTTTGCGCCGTACGCAGCTGGCGCGCCAGCAAATTGGGCTGGTAATCGCACGCGCTGATCGCCGCCAGCACTTTACTGCGCGTATCGGGACGGACGCCGGGGTGCTGGTTCAGAACCCGGGAAACGGTAGCTTTTGATACGCCTGCCAGGTGCGCGACTTTTTCGATGGACATGAAGATAACAACCGCTATTCAGGTGATGAAATCAGGAAGAGATCAATAACACAGTCGCGATGTGAGCGCCTGACAAATTTGTCACCGTTTCTGTCCGGTCTATTTGCTTTTTTTGCATAGCGTTGCCTGATGTTGATCTAAGAACTGATTGGCATGAGGGATAATTTTTAATTCCTTTATGAAATTTTCGCTGCTGGCGACACTGCCGTCATAACTTCACTTCGGGGAACAGAATGATGGTAATGCAAAAAACAATAATCTCGCTGGCAGCGGCACTGGGACTAATAGCGTTTCAGGCGCAGGCAGTCAACGTCACCGTGGCGTATCAGACCTCCGCAGAGCCTGCCAAAGTCGCTCAGGCGGATAACACCTTTGCCCGTGAGAGCGGAGCAACCGTGGACTGGCGCAAATTTGACAGCGGTGCCAGCGTGCTGCGTGCGCTGGCGTCCGGCGATGTGCAGATTGGCAATATTGGCTCAAGTCCGCTGGCAGTCGCTGCTACACAGCAGCTGCCGATTGAAGCGTTTCTGCTTGCATCACAGCTGGGTAACTCCGAGGCGCTGGTGGTGAAAAAAGGCATCAGCGATCCGAAACAGCTCATCGGCAAACGTATTGCCGTGCCTTTCATCTCTACCACGCATTACAGCCTGCTGGCGGCGCTGAAGCACTGGGGCATTAAGCCCTCACAGGTGCAGTTAGTAAATCTGCAGCCGCCAGCGATCGTTGCCGCCTGGCAGCGTGGCGATATTGACGGCGCGTACGTCTGGGCACCAGCCGTTAATGAGCTGGAGAAAGAGGGCCACGTGCTGACCGACTCCTCGCAGGTGGGGCAGTGGGGCTCACCAACGCTCGATGTCTGGGTGGTGCGTAAAGATTTTGCGCAGCAGCATCCGGAGGTGGTTACTGCGTTTGCCCGCAGCGCCATTGAGGCGCAGCAGGCCTATCTCGCCCAGCCCGAACAGTGGCTGAAGCAGCCAGATAACCTGAACAAGCTGTCGCGCCTGAGCGGTGTACCGGAAGGCGATGTGCCGGGCCTGGTTAAAGGCAATACCTATCTGACGGCGCAGCAGCAGGTTGAGCAACTCGGCAAGCCGGTGAATAAAGCCATTGTTGATACCGCGCACTTTCTGAAAGAGCAGGGGCGGGTGCCTGAAGCGGCCAGCGACTACAGCAGCTTTGTGACCACCCGCTTTGTTGCACCTTTAGCGAAATAACGGAGGCCGTATGCTCAGCATCACGCATCTCAACGCACGTTACGCCGGTCAGCCCGCGCTGCAGGATATCAACCTGCGGCTAGATAGCCGTGAATTGCTGGTGGTGCTGGGTCCATCCGGCTGTGGCAAAACCACGCTGCTGAACCTGATTGCCGGCTTTCTGCCGCTGGAGTCCGGCAGCATTACGCTGGATGGCAAAGCGGTGACCGGGCCAGACGCCAGGCGCGGCGTGGTGTTTCAGCATGAAGGGCTGCTGCCCTGGCGCAACGTGATCGATAACGTGGCATTTGGCCTGCAGCTGGCCGGTATGGCAAAAGCGGAGCGCCATGGCGTTGCCCGCCGACTGATTCGCAACGTCGGACTGGAGGGGGCAGAAAAGCGTTTTATCTGGCAGCTCTCCGGGGGGCAGCGTCAGCGCGTGGGGATTGCGCGTGCGCTGGCGGCCGATCCGCAGCTGCTGCTGTTAGATGAGCCCTTTGGCGCGCTGGATGCGTTTACCCGCGAGCAGATGCAAACCCTGTTGCTGACGCTGTGGCGCGACACCGGCAAGCAGATCCTGCTGATTACCCATGACATAGAAGAAGCGGTGTTTCTGGCCAGCGAACTGGTGCTGCTGTCGCCCGGACCGGGGCGCATAGTGGAACGGCTCAGGCTCAATTTTGGTCAGCGCTTCGCAGATGGCGAACCGTGCCGCAGCATCAAATCCGATCCGGCGTTTATCGAACGCCGTGAATATGTGCTGAATCAGGTGTTTGCCCGGCGGGAGGCGTTTGTATGAGTGCAGTTATTGATGAGAAACGTGGTGCAGCGCGCACCCGCGGCCTGCGCTGGCCGCTGTCACGCCAGCTGTCGCTTAGCCTGCTGAGCATCGCGCTGCTGCTGCTGGTGTGGTGGGGCGTGACGGCGCTGGGGCTGATTGCGCCGCTGTTTCTGCCCGCGCCGCAGCAGGTGCTGCAGAAACTGCAGCTGATTGCCAGTGCGCAGGGTTTTATGGACGCCACGCTGTGGCAGCATCTGGCCGCAAGCCTGACGCGCATGCTGGTGGCGCTGTTTTTTGCCGCGCTGATTGGTATCCCGACCGGCATTGCGATGGGACTGAGCCCGGCGCTGCGCGGGCTGCTCGATCCGCTGATTGAGCTTTACCGGCCGGTACCGCCGCTGGCCTACCTGCCGCTGATGGTGATCTGGTTTGGTATTGGTGAAACCTCAAAGATTTTACTTATCTATCTGGCGATTTTTGCGCCGGTAACGCTGGCCACGCTGGCCGGCGTAAAGAACTGCCGGCAGGTCCGCGTGCGCGCGGCACAGGCGCTTGGCGCATCCCGCTGGCAGTTGCTGCGCTTTGTGATCCTGCCGGGCGCGCTGCCGGAGATCCTGACCGGTCTGCGTATCGGGCTGGGCGTCGGCTGGTCGACGCTGGTGGCTGCAGAGCTTATCGCCGCCACGCGGGGCCTGGGGTTTATGGTGCAGTCGGCAGGAGAGTTTCTTGCTACGGATGTGGTGCTGGCGGGTATCGGCGTCATTGCCGTTATCGCATTTAGTTTAGAAGTGGGTCTGCGCGCGCTGCAACGCCGCCTGACGCCCTGGTATGGAGAGCAGCAATGAACGAACGTCTTACTTTTACCGCGCTGGGCCCCTGGATCGGCGCGCAGGTCAGCGATGTTGATCTCAGCCGTCCGCTGAGCGATGCGCAGTTTGAACAGCTCTATCACGGCCTGCTGCGTCATCAGGTGCTGTTTTTACGCAACCAGGTGATTACGCCGCAGCAGCAGCGGGCGCTGGCGGTGCGTTTTGGCGATCTGCATATTCATCCGGTCTATCCGCATGCGGCTGGCGTGGAAGAGATCATCGAGCTGGATACCCATCAGGATAATCCGCCGGATAACGACAACTGGCATACCGATGTCACCTTTATTGAAACACCGCCGGCCATTGCCCTGCTGGCCGCGAAACTGCTGCCGGAAAGCGGGGGCGATACGCTCTGGAGCAGCGGGATTGCCGCTTATGAAACCCTTTCTGAGCCGGTTAAGCAGCTGCTGAGCGGGTTGCAGGCGGAGCACAATTTTAAAAAGTCGTTTCAGGAGTATAAATATCGCCGCACGCCGGAGGAGCATCAGCGCTGGCAGCAGGCGGTGGCTAAGCATCCCCCGGTCCGACATCCGGCGATCCGCACCCATCCGGTCAGCGGGCGTAAGGCGCTGTTTGTGAACGAGGGGTTTACCACGCGTCTGCTGGGCGTCAGTGAAAAAGAGAGCGACGCGCTGCTGAATTATCTGTTTGCGCACGCCACGAAGCCGGAGTTTCAGGTGCGCTGGCGCTGGCAGGAGAACGACATCGCTATCTGGGATAACCGTGTCACGCAGCATTACGCCAATGCCGATTACTATCCGGCGCGCAGGATTATGCATCGAGCGACGGTGTTAGGGGATGTGCCGTTTTAACGCGTTGCGGTGGTAAGCCAGGTCGGCATAAATGCCGACCCTACAAAGAGATAAATCTGTAAGAGACGGATCCGTCATGGAGGCGTTTATTGCGGTGGTGGGCTGGTGGGCATAAATGCCGCCCCTGCAGAAGAGATGAAAGCTGCAGGGTTGGCACAGATGCTGACCGTTAATTCGCCAGCATCTGCTCCAGCTGCTCCTGCGCATCCAGCCACGCCATTTCGGCGTCTTCCAGCGCCGATTTGCTCTCCGCCTGGCGCTGCAGGGCGGCGGTTAAATCGGCTTTGCGGCTTTGATCGTAAATCGCGCTGTCGGCCAGCAGGGCTTCAGCCTCGCTCAGCTGACTCTGCCATTTCGTCATCTGCTTCTCCAGCTTCTCAATCTCTTTGCGCAGCGGCTGCGTCTGCGCGCGCAGCTCAGCATCGCGACGCTTCTGATCTTTGCGGGACTGAGCGCTATTGGCATTATCCTGCTTTGGTGCGGCATCCTGCTGCGCCTGCTGCTTTTGCAGGTCGCTCAGCCACTGCTGATAGTCATCCAGATCGCCGGCAAACACGTCCACTTTGCGGTCGTGAACCAGATAGAGATCGTCAGTGGTGGAGCGCATCAGATGCCGGTCATGCGACACCACCACCAGCGCGCCTTCAAAATCGATAAGCGCTTCGGTCAGCGCCTGACGCATGTCGAGGTCGAGATGGTTAGTTGGCTCATCCAGCAGCAGCAGGTTGGGGCGCTGCCAGACGATGAGCGCCAGCACCAGGCGCGCTTTTTCGCCGCCGGAAAAACGCGCGGTGGCTTCGCTGACTTTATCGCCCTGAAAGCCAAAACCGCCCAGGTAATCGCGCAGCTGCTGCTCCAGTACGGCTGGCGCGATACGCGCCAGATGCTGCAGCGGTGACTCCTCAGCGCGCAGATACTCAAGCTGGTGCTGCGCGAAATAGCCGAGCTTAATGCCTTTCGCCAGACCCACTTTGCCCTCCAGCGGATCGATTTCTCCCGCCAGCAGCTTGATCAGCGTAGATTTACCCGCACCGTTTCGGCCCAGCAGACCAATACGCGATCCCGGCACCAGATTGAGCTTGATCGCGTCAAGAATAATACGATCGCCATAACCTGCCGTGACCTTTTCCATTTTCAGCAGCGGGTTGGGCAGGCTTTCCGGCGCGCGGAAGCTGAAGCTGAACGGGTTATCCACGTGCGCTGGCGCAATCAGCTCCATGCGCTCCAGCATCTTAATGCGGCTCTGCGCCTGTTTGGCTTTGGTCGCCTGGGCGCGGAAGCGATCAATATACTTCTGCAGGTGCGCCACTTTTTCCTGCTGGCTTTGATAGAGCGCCTGCTGCTGCGCCAGTTTAGCGACGCGCTGCCGCTCAAAAGAGCTGTAGTTGCCGGTATATTCAATCAGCGTCTGCTGCTCAATATGAATAATTTTATCCACCACCGGATCGAGAAAGTCGCGGTCGTGTGAGATCAGAATCAGCGTGCCTTCATAGCTTTTCAGCCAGCGCTCCAGCCAGATCACGGCGTCAAGATCGAGGTGGTTAGTCGGCTCATCCAGCAGCAGTAAATCGGAGCGGCACACCAGCGCCTGCGCCAGGTTGAGACGCATGCGCCAGCCGCCGGAGAAGTCGCTGACCGGCCGCATCAGCTGCTCCTGGCTAAAGCCCAGACCGTGCAGCAGACTGGCCGCGCGCGCATGTATACTCCACGCCTGAATCGCATCCAGCTTGCCGTGCAGCAGCGCAATCGCGTTGCCGTCATCGCGCGCGTTGGCATCCGCTAATTCAGATTCAAGCTGACGATATTCGCGGTCGCCGTCGATAACATATTCCAGCGCGGCTTTACTCAGCGCTGGCGTCTCCTGGTTGACCCACGCCAGCGCCCAGCTGCCGGGGAAGGTGACGCTGCCGGCATCGCTGCTGATTTCACCTTTAAGCAGCGACAGCAGGGTGGATTTGCCGCAGCCGTTTTTACCCACCAGGCCCACTTTCTGGCCGGGGTTAATGGTTGCGGTTGCGTTGTCCAGCAGCACAGTGGTGCCGCGTCGTATCTGTAGTGCGGAAAAGACAATCATAGGCGCCGTGTCGTCAGAATATGGTAATTTATCGGCAACATAATTCGATAATGTTTAGTTGCGTTGAGCATGGTAGCGGAATTCCGCTGCGGTGACGACGCTTTGGAGGGGAAGGATGTCGCAGCCACCAAAAGTTTTGCTGCTTTACGCCCATCCGGAGTCACAGGATTCGATCGCCAATCGGGTTTTGCTGCAGTCGGCCAGGGAACTTGAACACGTCACCGTGCACGATTTATATGCGCACTATCCGGATTTTTTTATAGATATTCATTATGAACAGCAGCTGCTGCGCGACCATGAGATCGTCGTGTTTCAGCATCCGCTCTATACCTACAGCTGTCCTGCCCTGCTGAAAGAGTGGCTGGATCGCGTACTGTCACGTGGTTTTGCCAGCGGCGTGGATGGGAATGCGCTGGAGGGGAAATACTGGCGCAGCGTAGTGACCACCGGTGAGCCTGAAACGGCCTATCATCACGACGGCCTGAACCGCTATCCGATGAGCGATATTATGCGGCCATTTGAGCTGACGGCGCAGATGTGCCGTATGCACTGGATGACGCCGATGGTGATCCACTGGGCGCGGCGGCAGACGCCTGAAACGCTGCGTCATTTTGCCCGCGCCTACGGCGACTGGCTCGCGTCACCACTGCCGCAGGGAGGAGTGTAATGCAAGGTGAAACGTTACTGACAGCGGGCGTCATCTATCTGGTGGCGGCGGTGCTGGTCGTGCCTGTTGCTGCCCGGCTGGGAATTGGTGCCGTGCTGGGTTATCTGCTCGCCGGTATTGCGATCGGCCCGTGGGGGCTGGGTTTTATCAGCGATGTGGATGAGATCCTGCACTTCTCCGAGCTGGGCGTCGTGTTTCTGATGTTTATCATTGGCCTGGAGCTGAATCCAGCCAAACTCTGGTCACTGCGCCGCTCAATTTTCGGCGTCGGCGCGGCGCAGGTGATATTTTCTGCGGCGATCCTCGGCGTGCTGCTCTGGCTGAGCGATTTCAGCTGGCAGGCGGCTGTGATAGGTGGCATCGGTCTGGCTATGTCCTCTACGGCTATGGCGCTGCAGCTGATGCGCGATAAAGGAATGAACCGCAGCGAATCAGGACAGCTGGGCTTTTCGGTGCTGCTGTTTCAGGATCTGGCGGTGATCCCGGCGCTGGCGCTGGTGCCGTTACTGTCCGGCGGCGACAGCGGGCACGTTGACTGGCTTAAAGTTGCGATGAAAGTGCTGGCCTTCGCCGGCATGCTGGTGGGCGGCCGTTATTTACTGCGCCCCATTTTGCGCTTTATTGCCGCTTCCGGCGTCAGAGAAGTGTTTACCGCCGCCTCGTTGCTGCTGGTACTGGGCTCGGCGCTGTTTATGGATGCGCTGGGCCTGTCGATGGCGCTGGGCACCTTTATCGCCGGGATCCTGCTGGCGGAGAGTGAGTATCGGCACGAACTTGAAGTGGCTATCGAGCCGTTCAAAGGGCTGCTGCTGGGCCTGTTCTTTATCTCTGTTGGTATGGCGCTGAACCTTGGCGTGCTCTATACGCATATCGTGGCTATTCTGATCGGCGTACTGGTGCTGGTGGCGATAAAAGCGCTGGTGCTTTACGTGCTGGCGCGCATTTACGGCCTGCGCAGTTCAGAGCGTCTGCAGTTTGCGGGTGTGCTCAGCCAGGGCGGTGAATTTGCGTTTGTCCTGTTCTCCGCCGCGTCATCCGCCCATCTGTTCAGCGGCGATCAGCTGCCGCTGCTGCTGGTCACGGTGACCCTCTCGATGATGACAACCCCGCTGCTGATGCAGGGCGTGGATAAGATTCTGGCCCGTCGCTTTAATGACAAAGATGACAGTGATGAGAAGCCCTTTGTGGAGGACGATCAGCCGCAGGTTATTGTAGTGGGTTTTGGCCGCTTCGGGCAGGTGGTAGGGCGTCTGCTGATGGCTAACAACAAGCGCATCACGGTGCTGGAGCGGGATATCTCTGCGGTCAGCCTGATGCGCAAGTATGGCTATAAAGTTTACTACGGTGACGCCACCGAGCTGGAGCTGTTGCGGGCCGCAGGCGCAGAGAATGCGCAGTCTATTGTTATTACCTGCAGCGATCCCGAAGATGCCATGACCATTGTGCACCTCTGCCAGCACCATTTTCCGCAGCTGGAGATTCTGGCGCGGGCGCGCGGGCGCGTTGAGGCGCACGAACTGCTGCAGGCGGGCGTCACGCTATTCTCCCGTGAAACGTTCTCCAGTGCGCTGGAGCTTGGCCGCAAGGCGCTCATTTCTCTCGGCATGCATCCTCATCAGGCGCAGCGTGCGCAGCAGCATTTCCGCCGGCTGGATATGCGCATGCTGCGTGAGCTGATGCCTGGCCATGATGACAGCGTGCAGGTCTCCCGCGTGCGTGAAGCGCGACGCGAACTGGAGGATATCTTCCAGCGCGAGATGCAGCATGAAAAGCGGCAGATAAATGGCTGGGATGATGAGTAAGCCGGCAGCGTAAGCCATTCAGAGCCATCGCTGCAATTTGCGGTGTGCAGGGTATACACTTAAAGTTTCCGTGAACAACAGGCGGGCAGGAAAAAATGCGTAAACGTTTTATCGCCGGTGCGGTCTGTCCGCACTGTCAGGAAAAAGACACCCTGGCCATGTGGCGCGAAAACAGTGTCGATGTGGTGGAATGCGTAAAATGCGGGCATCAGATGCGCGAGGCCGATAAGCAGGCGCGCGATCAGATCCGCAGTAATGAGCAGGTGATCGGCATTTTTCATCCCGAGTAGCGTGCCGGCACAGCTTTTTTTACGCTTAGACTTACAGTGGTGTTGAATTCCGTTACAATCGGCGCCACTAACGCTGAATGGTCTGCATATTCTGCAGAGTAAATCTGTTCAGCTTTAAACCTTTCTGGTTGGTTATTGCACGCAAAAATAGACCAATGAGACGGGATCCTTAGTTCTCAACGGTTAGGAGATATCATGAAAGTAGCAAAAGACCTGGTGGTGAGCCTGGCGTATCAGGTTCGTACCGAAGATGGCGTGTTGGTTGACGAGTCACCGGTAAGTGCACCGTTAGACTATCTGCACGGTCATGGTTCCCTGATTTCTGGTCTGGAAAAAGCGCTGGAAAATCACGCGGTCGGCGACAAGTTTGACGTGCATATCCCGGCAAACGATGCTTATGGCCAGTATGATGACAATCTGGTACAGCGCGTACCTAAAGATGTCTTCATGGGTGTGGATGAGCTGCAGGTTGGCATGCGCTTCCTGGCAGAAACCGACCAGGGCCCGGTGCCGGTTGAAATCACTGAAGTAGAAGATGAGCACGTTGTGGTTGATGGTAACCATATGCTGGCTGGTCAGAACCTGAACTTCAACGTGGAAGTGGTTGCTATCCGCGAAGCCACGGAAGAAGAGCTGGCGCACGGTCACGTGCATGGCGCAGATGGTCATCATCACGACCACGATCACGGTCATGACCACGACCATGGTCACGGCGGCGGTTGCGGCTGCAACCACTAAGCGTTGCCGGTATAAAAAGGCCACCTGCGGGTGGCCTTTCTGTTTCCGCTGCCGGCAGGCATTAATAATGCGGCGGAGGTGTCTCTTCCGACGGCGAAGCGACCATTGAGGGCGCTGCCGCTTTAACTTTGTCGACCAGCAAGCGGACGTGTTCCCGCAGTCTGCTCATCTCCAGTTCATGTTCGACCACCGTCTGATTAAGCTGCTCAATGGTGTCTTCCTGAAAAGCCAGCTTGCTCTCCAGCGCTTCAAGGCGCCGATCCCAGTCTGTCTGTTGCATCGTTACTCCTCCTGTCATCGTACTGCGCATTGATATGAACCGGCGTGATTCTACGGCCTTTGCGGTCAGAATCACCTGATATTTACCCGGCGTTTATCTCCTGCCATTGAATTTACCCGTAGCGCCTACATCTCAGATGAAACTTCCTGAAGCAAAAAAGGTCGGAGGTTAACCGGGTAATTACACTGCGGGAGTGTTCGTTGCTGCCGCGTAAAGTTATAGTGTGGACCACTGTCCGCAATGATTCCCGAGGTTTGAAGCTTCGGTTTTGGAGAAAGGATGAAATCACTGTTTAAAGTCACATTGTTAGCTACCACTATGGCTGTCGCACTCAATGCACCGCTGGCGATGGCAGCAGAAACCGCTGCAGCTCCGGCTGACGCGGCGCAGGCTGCGCCACAGGCACCAAAAAATGCTGCTTTCAAAAACGAAGATCAGCAATCTGCCTATGCACTGGGTGCTTCGCTGGGTCGCTACATGGACAACTCTCTGAAGGAACAGGAGAAACTGGGCATCAAACTGGACAAAGATCAGCTGATTGCTGGTGTTCAGGACGCGTTTGGCGGTAAAAGCAAACTCTCTGACCAGGAGATCGAACAGACCCTGCAGGCCTTTGAAGGTCGCGTGAAGGGTGCTGCTCAGGCGAAGCTGGAAAAAGATGCAAAAGAGAATGCTGACAAAGGCAACGCTTTTGCTGAAAAATTCGCGAAAGAGAAGGGCGTGAAGAAGACCGAATCTGGCCTGCTCTATCAGGTGGAGAAAGAGGGCAGCGGCGCCGCACCTAAAGATAGTGACACTGTTGTAGTCAACTACAAAGGTACGCTGATCGACGGCACCGAATTTGATAACTCTTACACCCGTGGCGAACCGCTCTCTTTCCGTCTGGATGGCGTCATCCCGGGCTGGACTGAAGGCCTGAAGCACGTGAAAAAAGGTGGCAAGATCAAACTGGTGATCCCGCCGAACCTCGCTTACGGCAAAAACGGCGTACCGGGTATTCCGGCCAACTCCACGCTGGTGTTTGATGTAGAACTGCTGGATATCAAAGCAGCACCAAAAGCGGATGAAAAAGCACAGGCTCCGGCCGCTGCTGAGAAAAAAGCGCAGTAATTGCTCTGTTCTGCCGCCTTCGGGCGGCAGTTCCCTCTGCATTCCCCCGCACGTTCAATTCCTGCTGCATATGTGCAAAGCTCTGGCTAAAGCGGGCGACATTTGCCAGACTATCGCCTGCATAATGATCATAAGATGAGTCTGCCCCAATGCTGTCGCGACAGGCTCCAGCCACGTAGGGTAATGTCTTCGATGTCTAATCCATTTAATCCCGGTGAACTGACTGACTTCGATTTACTGGAGCAGCGCCCTTTTGAGCAAGCAGATTACGATATTCTCAAATCTTACGAGGCAGTGGTTGATGGTCTGGCGATGCTGATTGGCTCGCACTGCGAAATCGTGCTGCACTCGCTGGAAGATCTGAAATGTTCAGCTGTACGTATCGCTAACGGTGAACATACGGGGCGTAAAGTCGGATCGCCGATTACCGATCTGGCGCTGCGCATGCTGCATGATATGCATGGCGCTGACAGCAATGTCTCCCGCGCCTACTTTACGCGTGCCAAAAGCGGTGTTCTGATGAAATCGGTCACCATTGCTATTCGTAATCGCCAGCAGCGCGTCATTGGTTTGCTCTGCATCAATATGAATCTGGATGTACCGTTCTCGCAAATCATGTCGACCTTTATGCCGCCAGAGATGCAGCAGGTCGACTCAAGCGTAAACTTTGCCAGTTCAGTAGAAGATCTGGTGATGCAGACGCTGGAGTTCACCATTGAAGAGGTCAGCGCGGATCGCAACGTCTCTAACAACGCCAAGAACCGGCAGATCGTGCTTAATCTCTATGAGAAAGGCATTTTTGATATCAAGGATGCCATCAATCAGGTTGCTGCTCGTCTGAATATCTCCAGGCATACGGTCTATCTCTACATACGTCAGTTTAAGAACGGCGATTTTCAGGGGCAGGATCGCTGATGCGCTATACCCTGCTGGTGACCGGGCCAGCTTACGGCACCCAGAATGCGACCAGCGCGCTGCTGTTTGCCCGCGCGCTGATTGCTGCAGGCCACGAGCTGGAAAGCATATTTTTTTATCGTGAAGGTGTGCTGAACGCCAGCGAGCTGAGCGCGCCTGCCAGTGACGAAGCTGATATTGTGCGCAGCTGGCAGCAGCTGCGCGACGCCTGTGGTGTCGCGCTTAACGTCTGCGTGGCTGCCGCGCTACGGCGTGGCATTACCAATCGGCAGGAGGCAGCGCGTTTGCAGCTGGCGGGCAGCAACCTGCAGCCGGGTTTTGAACTCAGCGGTCTGGGCGCACTGGCTGAAGCGGCGCTCAGCTGCGATCGTCTGGTGCAGTTTTGATGAACCGCGTTGCGTTCCTCTTTACCCGCGCACCACACGGCAGCAGTGCCGGCAGGGAAGGGCTGGATGCCGTTCTGGCTACCGGCGCCCTGAGCGAAGATGTTGGCCTCTTTTTTATCGGCGACGGTGTGCTGCAGTTGACTGAGCAGCAGCAGCCGGAGACCATACTGGCGCGCAACTATATCGCCACCTTTGGTGTGCTGGCGCTCTATGATATTGAGCAGTGCTATATCTGTCAGCATTCGCTACTGGCGCGCGGAGTGAGCCTGAGTGCAGAGCGCGTGTTAACTGCCCAGGTGCTGGAGAGTGACGCACTACGCCAGACGCTTGCCTCTTTCGATCGCATTATCTGTTTTTGAGAAACTGCCATGCTTTATACGCTGATGAACTCCCCCTGGCAGTGTGATATCGAAACGCTGCTGCTGCTGCTGCGCCCGGAAGATGACCTGCTGCTGCTGCAGGATGGGGTTACCGGCGCGCTGCAGGGCAGCACAATGCTGGCCCGGCTCAGCGCGGCACCGGCCACCCTATGGGTGCTGGAAGAGGATGTGGCCGCACGCGGATTATCTGCTCAAATTTCAACCAGTATTGCCCGTCTGGACTATACTGGATTCGTTGCGCTGACGATTAAGCATCAACAGCAAGTGGCCTGGTAAACGCGAAAACCTGGTTATTTCTTGACACCCTATAGGCACAGCCCTAAAATTCTGCCTCCTCGTAGAAATGCGAGGTGATTTATTACGTGTTTACGAAGCAAAAGCTAAATCCAGGAGCTATTTAATGGCAACAGTTAACCAGCTGGTTCGCAAACCACGCGTTCGTCAGGTTGCTAAAAGCAACGTGCCAGCGCTGGAAGCTTGCCCGCAAAAACGTGGTGTTTGTACTCGTGTCTACACCACTACCCCGAAAAAACCAAACTCAGCACTGCGTAAAGTTTGCCGTGTGCGTTTGACTAACGGTTTTGAAGTTACCTCCTACATCGGTGGTGAAGGTCATAACCTGCAGGAACACTCCGTGATCCTGATCCGTGGCGGTCGTGTTAAAGACCTGCCAGGTGTGCGTTACCACACCGTTCGTGGCGCGCTGGACTGCTCAGGTGTTAAAGACCGTAAGCAGGCTCGCTCCAAGTATGGCGTGAAGAAGCCAAAGGCTTAATGGTTCTCCGTTAAGTAAGGCCAAACGTTTTAACTTTAATGTCAAAATAAACTCGTAGAGTTTTGGACAATCCTGAATTAACAACGGAGTATTTCCATGCCACGTCGTCGCGTCATTGGTCAGCGTAAAATTCTGCCGGATCCTAAGTTCGGATCAGAGCTGCTGGCTAAATTTGTAAATATCCTGATGGTAGATGGTAAAAAGTCTACTGCTGAATCAATCGTCTATACCGCACTTGATACCCTGGCTCAACGTGCTGGTAAAGATGGTCTGGAAGCTTTCGAAGTTGCACTCGAAAACGTACGTCCGACTGTCGAAGTGAAGTCACGTCGCGTTGGTGGTTCAACCTACCAGGTTCCAGTTGAAGTCCGTCCGGTTCGTCGTAATGCTCTGGCAATGCGTTGGATCGTTGAAGCTGCTCGTAAACGCGGTGATAAATCAATGGCTCTTCGCCTGGCGAACGAACTTTCTGACGCTGCAGAGAACAAAGGTACTGCAGTTAAGAAACGTGAAGACGTTCACCGTATGGCTGAAGCCAACAAGGCGTTCGCACACTACCGCTGGTAACAGCAAGGTAGTCGTTATTAACCCAGCGGGCGTCCCAGTGGCTTACCTGCTGGGCTTTTTTAACTATGAACGTCTCAGAATCAGAGGAATCAAATGGCTCGTAAAACACCCATTGAGCGCTATCGTAATATCGGTATCAGTGCTCACATCGACGCCGGTAAAACTACCACTACCGAACGTGTTCTGTTCTACACCGGTGTAAACCATAAAATCGGTGAAGTACATGACGGCGCCGCAACCATGGACTGGATGGAGCAGGAACAGGAACGTGGTATTACCATCACTTCCGCTGCGACCACCTGTTACTGGTCTGGTATGGCTAAGCAGTTTGAGCCACACCACGTCAACATCATCGACACCCCGGGACACGTTGACTTCACCATCGAAGTAGAGCGCTCTATGCGTGTGCTTGATGGCGCAGTTATGGTTTACTGTGCGGTTGGTGGTGTTCAGCCACAGTCTGAAACCGTATGGCGTCAGGCTAACAAATATAAAGTTCCACGCATCGCGTTCGTTAACAAAATGGACCGCATGGGTGCTAACTTCCTGAAAGTTGTTGATCAGATGAAAGTGCGTCTGGGTGCAAACCCGGTTCCACTTCAGCTGGCAATCGGCGCAGAAGAGAAATTCACCGGTGTTGTTGACCTGGTGAAAATGAAAGCCATCAACTGGAACGATGAAGATCAGGGCGTTACCTTCGTTTACGAAGATATCCCGGCTGATATGCAGGATCTGGCTGACGAATGGCGTGCGAAGCTGGTTGAATCTGCAGCTGAAGGTTCTGACGAGCTGATGGAGAAATTCTTCGGCGGCGAAGAGCTGACTGAAGAAGAGATCAAAACGTCTCTGCGTAAGCGCGTTCTGAACAACGAAATCATCCTGGTAACCTGTGGTTCTGCATTTAAGAACAAAGGTGTTCAGGCGATGCTGGATGCGGTAGTTGAATACCTGCCAGCACCGACTGACGTTACCGCGATCAACGGTATGCTGGACGACGGTAAAGACACACCGGCTGAGCGTCACTCTGACGACAACGAGCCGTTTGCTGCGCTGGCGTTCAAAATCGCAACCGACCCGTTTGTTGGTAACCTGACCTTCTTCCGCGTTTACTCTGGCGTGGTTAACACCGGTGATACCGTGTTCAACCCGGTCAAGTCAAACCGTGAGCGTCTGGGCCGTATCGTTCAGATGCACGCTAACAAGCGTGAAGAGATCAAAGAAGTTCGTGCGGGCGACATCGCTGCTGCGATCGGCCTGAAAGATGTGACCACCGGTGACACCCTGTGTGACCCGGATAACGTCATCATCCTTGAGCGCATGGAGTTCCCGGAGCCGGTAATCTCTATCGCCGTTGAGCCGAAAACCAAAGCTGACCAGGAAAAAATGGGTCTTGCTCTGGGTCGTCTGGCGAAAGAAGACCCATCATTCCGCGTATGGACTGATGAAGAGTCTAACCAGACCATCATCGCTGGTATGGGTGAGCTGCACCTCGACATCATCGTTGACCGCATGAAGCGTGAATTCAACGTTGAAGCGAACATCGGTAAACCTCAGGTTGCGTATCGCGAAGCGATCCGCTCTAAAGTTACCGGTATTGAAGGTAAACACGCCAAGCAGTCTGGTGGTCGTGGTCAGTATGGTCATGTTGTTATCGACATGTACCCACTGGAGCCGGGTTCAAACCCGAAAGGCTACGAATTTATTAACGACATTAAAGGTGGTGTGATTCCTGGCGAATACATCCCTGCCGTTGATAAAGGTATCCAGGAGCAGCTGAAGTCTGGTCCACTGGCGGGTTACCCGGTAGTTGATCTGGGCGTGCGTCTGCACTTCGGTTCTTACCATGACGTTGACTCCTCAGAGCTGGCGTTTAAACTGGCTGCTTCTCTTGCGTTTAAAGACGGCTTTAAGAAAGCAACCCCGGTTCTGCTTGAGCCAATCATGAAGGTTGAAGTAGAAACGCCAGAAGAGAATACCGGTGACGTTATCGGTGACCTGAGCCGCCGTCGTGGTATGCTTAAAGGTCAGGAATCTAACGCTACCGGCGTTCAGATTCACGCTGAAGTCCCGCTTTCCGAAATGTTCGGTTATGCAACTCAGCTGCGTTCACTGACAAAAGGCCGTGCTTCTTACTCCATGGAGTTCCTGAAGTACGATGATGCGCCGAACAACGTCGCTCAGGCCGTTATTGAAGCTCGTGGCAAATAAGGCTACGGTTTAAAAATTGTTAACTGATGCCTTCATCAATGATGAAGGCATAACGTAAGGATTATCGCCATGGCGAAAGAGCAATTTCAGCGTAACAAACTGCACGTAAACGTGGGCACCATCGGTCACGTTGACCACGGTAAAACCACCCTGACTGCAGCAATCACCACCGTTCTGGCTAAAACCAACGGCGGCCAGGCACGTGCATTCGACCAGATCGACAGNAAAGAGCAATTTCAGCGTAACAAACTGCACGTAAACGTGGGCACCATCGGTCACGTTGACCACGGTAAAACCACCCTGACTGCAGCAATCACCACCGTTCTGGCTAAAACCAACGGCGGCCAGGCACGTGCATTCGACCAGATCGACAGCACCCCTGAAGAAAAAGCACGTGGTATCACCATCAACACCGCACACGTAGAGTACGAAACCGCAGGCCGTCACTATGCACACGTTGACTGCCCGGGACACGCCGACTACGTGAAAAACATGATCACCGGTGCTGCGCAGATGGACGGCGCGATCCTGGTTGTTGCTGCGACTGATGGCCCGATGCCACAGACCCGTGAGCACATCCTGCTGGGTCGTCAGGTTGGCGTTCCTTACATCATCGTGTTCCTGAACAAGTGCGACATGGTTGATGATGAAGAGCTGCTGGAGCTGGTTGAGATGGAAGTACGTGACCTGCTGTCACAGTACGACTTCCCGGGCGACGATACCCCAATCGTACGCGGTTCAGCGCTGAAAGCGCTGGAAGGCGACGCTGAGTGGGAAAGCAAAATCATCGAGCTGGCTGGCCACCTGGACAGCTACATCCCGGATCCGGTTCGTGCNACCGGTCGTGTTGAGCGCGGCGTCGTTAAAGTCGGTGACGAAGTTGAAATCGTGGGCATCAAAGATACCGCGAAATCAACCTGTACCGGTGTTGAGATGTTCCGCAAGCTGCTGGACCAGGGTCAGGCGGGCGAGAACTGTGGTGTTCTGCTGCGCGGTATCAAGCGTGAAGACATCCAGCGTGGACAGGTTCTGGCGAAGCCGGGCTCAATCAAGCCACACACCAAGTTCGAGTCAGAAGTTTACGTTCTGTCTAAAGACGAAGGCGGCCGTCATACTCCGTTCTTCAAAGGCTACCGTCCACAGTTCTACTTCCGTACCACTGACGTGACCGGTTCAGTTGAGCTGCCAGAAGGCGTTGAGATGGTCATGCCGGGCGACAACATCAAGATGGTTGTTACCCTGATCCACCCAATCGCGATGGACCAGGGTCTGCGCTTCGCAATCCGCGAAGGCGGCCGTACCGTTGGCGCGGGCGTTGTTGCTTCTGTTATCGCTTAATTG
>NZ_VWUF01000013.1:0-102544 GCF_008631385.1 Pantoea sp. M_9
GGTCCGTTAAGGCCGGAGGGATAAGCCCGGGAATTCGCGAGGACGGCGCGGGGCGCGGATTGCTAAGGGGCGCGCCCACCCGCCCCTTAGCCCGTCCGCGTGCGAAAATGCCGCTGAAACTGCCGGAAGCCTGGCGGGCGGAACCCCCTCAGTGCCGCGCACTGCCGCATCCAGCTCCGCGCTGCCTGGCGCAGATTGAGCGCCGGTTCCGTTCGCCGTCAGCTGCGGCGGCTGCCTGTGTCCCGGCACGGCGACCGGGCAGAGGACGCCTGGCCGCGCCCTCTGCACTCCCCGGCCCTGCGCCAGCCCCGCCCGCCGCTGCNGCCCTCCCTCGGCGGACCCGGATGGCGCTTCCCCCGGCTGCTGATTTTTTCTCTCTTTCTTAAATTTTTTATGGCTGAAGGTTTCGTGAAGAAGCTTCAGACCACACCGCAACACTTTTAAAAAAACAAATGAAGGAGTTGCAGGCGGGGAGAGGGGCGCCCACCCGCCCCTTAGCCCGTCCGCGTGCGGAAACGCCGCTGAAACTGCCGGAAGCCTGGCGGGCGGAACCCCCTCAGTGCCGCGCACTGCTTAGCGCCCCCCCTTGCGCTAGCGGGCGGAACCCCCTCAGAGCCCCGCGCTGCTTAGCGCTATTTCCTCAGCCCCGCGCTGCTCAGCGCACCAACGCCCCTCCCCAACAGACAAAGCAAACTGAAAACCGGCAGATAATGCGCTATTACTTCTGCGGTTGGGACAATTTTCCGAAACTCGTCGGCTTTTCATCTCGTCTGTTTACAGAAAATTCAGGACAGGCAAAATAGCGTTTATTTTCTCACCATAACTCACTATGTCTGAAGAAGCCCTGCGTCAGCAGATCCAGAACCTGAAAAAACACAACGCGCGCCTGAAGCGCATTGCGCATGATGCGCGCAATAAACTCAGCGCCGCGCTGGATGGCACCGGACTCTGCCTGTGGCAGCTGGACATTCCCAGCGGCAAACTGGTGATATTTAACCGGCGCTGGGGGGCGATGCTTGGCTTTCAGCCGAAAGAGACCAAAGCGCGCTTTGAGGCCTGGCGGGAGTGCCTGCATCCGGAAGATGCGGATGAGGTACTGCGGGCGTTTTACGACCATATCGAAGGGCGGGCGCCGTGGTATGAGGCGCTGCACCGTATGATTGGCAAAAATGGCAAAATCACCTGGGTGCTGGATCGCGGTCGCGTCAGCGAGTGGGATGCGGCGGGTAATCCGCTGCGTGTGACCGGTACGCATATCGATATGACCAAAGAGAAAAACTATGAGGCTCAGCTCGCGCTGCTGGCGCATCACGATCCGCTGACGGGTCTCGCCAATCGCCATGCGCTCTCCGTTCAGTTTGCACAGATGCAGGCCGGAGGGCCGCTCTGCGTGGCGTTTATCGATCTGGACAACTTCAAACATGTCAATGATACCCTCGGTCATCGCAGCGGTGATGAAGTGCTGATCCAGCTCAGCCAGCGGATACTGGACGCTCTGCCGCCTGTGGTGCTGGCGGGCAGACTCGGCGGTGATGAGTTTGTGCTGCTGATGCCGTTCCTGATTGATTACCCTAAAGTACGGATTCTGGCGCAGGCGGTGCTGGAGGCGGCGCTGCAGCCGTTTGATGTGGATAACGGCCTCGCACAGATTGGCGCCTCAATCGGCGTGGCACCGGTACAGCCGACAGAGAGCTTTGATGATGCGCTGAAACGGGCAGACGAGGCGATGTATCAGGTGAAGCGTAATGGAAAGCAGGGGATCCGGCTCGCTGCCTCCGGGCAGGAGAGACGCGCCGTTTAACCCTTAAATGCATCCGCTGTAACCCTTATTCGCGTAATGCGCCTAAACTTGCCTGTGGACATTGCCGCGGCGATCTCTGCTGGCAATAAAACTGCCTGTTATCGGCCACACACGGAGAATGAGATGAGCACCTTTCAGACTAAAGATGGCGTTACGCTCTGGTTCAAAGACTGGGGCAGCGGCCAGCCAGTGCTGTTCAGCCACGGCTGGCCGCTGGATGCGGATATGTGGGACAGCCAGCTGACTTTCCTCGCGGAGCGGGGCTATCGCGTTATCGCGTTTGACCGTCGCGGTTTTGGCCGCTCAGAGCAGCCGTGGGAAGGATATAACTACGATACCTTCGCTGATGATATCCATGATCTGATTGAACATCTCCAGCTGGAAGAGATTACGCTGGTAGGGTTTTCAATGGGTGGGGGCGATGTCGCGCGCTACATTGGCCGCTACGGCAGCGCGAAAGTAAAATCGCTGGTACTGCTGGGTGCCGTGACGCCGGTGTTTGGCCGGAAAGCGGATCATCCGGAAGGCCCGGAACAGGCGGTGTTCGATGATATCAGGGCGGGATTGCGTCAGGATCGCGCGCAGTTTATCAGCGATTTTGCCACGCCGTTTTATGGTCTGAACGCCGGAAAGCAGGTTTCAGACGGGGTGCTGACCCAGACGCTCAATATCGCGCTGCTCGCTTCGCTGAAAGCGACTATCGACTGCGTTACGGCGTTTGCAGAGACGGACTTCCGGGATGATATCGCTAAAGTCGATGTGCCCACGCTGGTGATCCACGGCAGTAACGATCAGGTTGTACCCTTTGAGGCGACCGGCAAGCTGGCGCATGAGATGATTAAGCATTCGCAGCTGAAAGTGTATGACAATGCACCGCACGGCTTTGCGGTTACCCATCAGGATCGGCTGAACGCCGATCTGCTCGCCTTTTTGCAGCAGCAGAAATAAAAAAAGGTCGCCTGCGGGCGACCTCTTCTTAACTGCAGGGCAGAGTTAATCTGCCAGCAGATGACCATACATCGTCAGCAGACGGCGCGTCACGCCGTTGGTCCAGCCGAAACCGTCCTGCAGCGGATATTCACCGCCGCCGCCCGGACGCGCCCGATCGCCGCTGATATCATATTTCTCAACCAGCTTGTGATGCAGCGAGTAGAAATTTTTCACCGTAGTCAGCCAGTTCACCGCAATCTCAGTGGCCAGCGTCTCTTCACCGTAGTGATTCAGTCCTACCACGGCCATCCACTGCAGCGGTGCCCAGGCGTTGGGCGCATCCCACTGCTCGCCGCTCTCCACCATCGAGGTCAGCAGTCCGCCCTGCGTCAGCAGCAACTGGCGCAGCGCAATCGCCTGCAGATGCGCCTGCTCAGGCGAAGCCAGGCCGAGGAACAGCGGCACAACCGCAGCGGCGGTAAAGGCGCCAAACCGCTCGTTGCGCCAGTCGTAGTCACGATAAACGCCTGCGGTGGTATCCCAGAGGTAACGGTTAATCGCCTGCTTGCGCGCATCCGCTTTTTTCTGCCACGCCAGCGCCGTCAGCTCTTCGCCGCGGGCGTGCGATAGCGTGGAGATCATCAGCTCCAGCTTGTAGAGAAACGCATTAAGATCGATCGGGATAAACTGCGTGGTACGGATACTTGCCAGCCGCTGCGGATCGCGCAGCCAGCGTGAAGAGTAATCCCAGCCGGATGCAGCACCGGCACGCAGATCGCGGTAAACCTCATTAGCCGGACGGCTCGACTTGCTGGCCGTCTCCACATCTTCCACCCAGGATTCATCACGCGGTGTGTCGCGATCGTCCCAGTAGCGGTTGAGGAGAGAGCCGTCGGGCATGCGCACGACGTGACGATAAGCCTGATGCGGCATCAGCTCACCTGCGCCGTCCATCCAGAACTGATACTCTTTCATCAGCTGATCAAGGTAGCGTTTGGCACCGCGAATGCCATCCTCTTCAAACAGCTCCACCATCAGGGCAAACACCGGCGGCTGTGAGCGGCTGAGATAGTAAGTACGGTTTCCGTTAGGAATATGACCGTAGTTATCGATCAGCCAGGCAAAATTGTCCGCCATATGACGCAGCAGATCGTCACGCCCGGCATCCGCCAGCCCCAGCATGCTGAAATAGGAGTCCCAGTAATAGGTTTCGCCAAAGCGGCCGCCGGGTACCACGTAAGGTTTTGGCAGCGGCAGCAGCGAGGAGTGTGGCATATGCTGCTGAGGCATTTTTGTCAGCACCGGCCACAGATCATCGATGTGCTCTTTCAGCGTTTTATCCGGATTTGAGACATAAAAGCTCTCATTTACCTGCGGCAGGTAAAAGTGCTCATGAATAAACTTTTCCAGATCGAGATCGCCTGTCCGCTTGCGGCGACGATAGCGGATAAGAATATCCAGCGGATCGAATTTAGGCGCGCAGTCGGGAAACGTTTTGCTGTCAGCAAAAATATGAGAGGTCTGAACATGTTCAAACATCTCCAGATAGCGATCGGCAGGCGTCAGCGCATCCGGTGCCGGCAGTCCCTGAATCAGCTCAGGTTCTGGCTCCGAATCTTCTGCGCCTTCACGCACGAACTCATGAGGATCGTATTGATACCCCAGATCAGCATGGGCTTCGTGTTCACCGAACACCTGGCGTGGCTGGTGGTTAGTATTAATAACGGCCTCCTGAAATTCCTGGTTGCTCAAAAGACAAATTATAGAGGGTTCGCGGTTGCAGACAACAATGCGAAATATCTATGAACGTAATAAATATTGTCGATGGATCGCCGTTTTTGCCTTTTTTACAATATTAACAACGGCCTGTATTTAAAGATATTTAAGGTGTTTCTTAAATATACCTTCAGAAAGCGCACCGGATTAATCTGCAAATAAGAAAATCGCCAGTTTCAGGCGCCGCTTGCCCTTTTTTCTTGATCAATTTATGCGGTCGTTTTCTGCTTCCGACATCCGGTTCACATGCTTTAGCCATCCGGGCGTCTGTGCCTCCGGAAGAGACGCAGGATCCCGCTGCGATAAATTTTGTGCCAGATGAACAGGCGCTAAGCAAAAACGTTATTAATTACTTTTCGCTATAAACAAATTTTTTTTAATTTTAATTTAACTAAAAAAACGGCCGTGCAATAATTTTTACACTGCGCTGGCGCAGAGATCAGGCTGCCGTTTTGGTTGTTACCGTAATTAACAATTAAATGAACTGCTTAAAGAAGCGATCTCTTTTACAGCCGCTAAGCTTAATAACAACATTGTCACAATAGAGCAGGATAATTAACCTTAACTCAGTGATTTTAAACAAATAGTTTCTCGCAAAAACAATGATCTTAATCAAGGTTTACTGGTATAGTTTTATTCACTCCCTCTTTTCCGTTTGTTCCTGCCGGGTTTCTCACATTTGGCGGGAATTGATGACGGTGTAGCAGAAATTATTCTGCGCGCCATCTTTGTTAATAATAAGTAAAAATTCCGCGTAATTTTGTGGCAATGAGGTAAGCAATGTTTGGATTAGATGCTTTTCATCTGGCCAGGATACAGTTCGCGTTTACTGTCTCCTTCCATATTATCTTCCCGGCCATCACTATCGGGCTTGCCAGCTTTCTGGCGGTGCTCGAGGGGATGTGGCTGAAAACCCGTAATGAAACCTACCGCGATCTCTATCACTTCTGGTCGAAAGTGTTTGCGGTGAACTTCGGTATGGGGGTGGTCTCAGGTCTGGTTATGGCCTATCAGTTCGGGACCAACTGGAGCGGGTTCTCGCAGTTTGCCGGAAGTATTACCGGTCCGCTGCTGACCTACGAGGTGCTGACCGCCTTCTTCCTTGAGGCGGGCTTCCTCGGCGTCATGCTGTTTGGCTGGAACCGCGTCGGACCAGGCCTGCACTTCTTCGCCACCTGTATGGTCGCCTTAGGTACGCTGATCTCCACGTTCTGGATCCTCGCATCAAACAGCTGGATGCACACGCCGCAGGGCTACATCATCCAGAATGGTATTGTGGTGCCGGAAGACTGGTTCAAAATTGTGTTTAACCCCTCATTCCCTTATCGGCTGTTCCATATGTCGGTGGCGGCATTCCTCGCCAGCGCCTTCTTTGTGGGCGCGTCCGGGGCATGGCATCTGCTGCGCGGCAATGACAACCCGGCGATCCGCAAGATGTTCTCAATGGCGCTGTGGATGGCGCTGATTGTTGCTCCGATTCAGGCGATGATTGGCGATGCGCACGGCCTGAACACGCTGGAGCATCAGCCGGCAAAAATTGCTGCCATTGAAGGACACTGGGAAAACCCGCCGGGTGAAGCCACGCCGCTGATCCTGTTTGGTATTCCGGATATGGAAGAGGAGCGTACAAAGTATGCGCTGGAAATTCCTTATCTCGGCAGCCTGATCCTGACGCACAGTCTTGATAAACAGGTTCCGGCACTGAAAACTTTCCCGAAAGAGGATCGGCCTAATTCGCTGGTGATCTTCTGGTCGTTCCGCGTCATGGTGGCGATGGGTCTGCTGATGATCACGCTCGGCGTGTTCAGCCTGTGGCTGCGTTATAAACAGCGCCTCTACAGCTCACGACCGTTCCTGTGGTTTGCACTGCTGATGGGACCATCGGGCCTGATCGCTATTCTTGCTGGCTGGTTCACCACTGAAATCGGACGGCAGCCGTGGGTGGTTTACGGCGTGCAGCGCACAATCGATGCGGTTTCAGCGCATGGCGACCTGCATATGAGTATCAGCCTGCTGGCCTTTATCCTGGTCTACTCATCGGTGTTTGGCGTGGGCTATGTCTATATGATGCGCCTGATCAAAAAAGGTCCGCACACCGGTGAAGGGAAAGATGTCCGTCACGGTGGTCCGGGTCAGGACAAGACGCCAGCGCGCCCGCTCTCTGCTGCACATGAGAGCCTGGATGCTTCGCAGGAGGGTAAATAAATGATCGATTTTTCCGTTATCTGGTTCGCCATCATCGTCTTTGCCACGCTGATGTATATCGTGATGGATGGCTTTGACCTGGGCATCGGTATTCTGTTTCCGTTTAACAAAGATGCCGTTGAGCGCGACATGATGGTTAACACCGTGGCGCCGGTCTGGGATGGCAATGAAACCTGGCTGGTGCTGGGCGGAGCAGGGCTGTATGGCGCCTTTCCGCTCGCCTATGCGGTGATCGCTGATGCGCTGGCGATCCCGCTGACGGCTATGCTGATCGGCCTGATTTTCCGCGGTGTGGCGTTTGAGTTTCGCTTCAAGGCGACCGAAGAGCATCGTGCATTCTGGGATAAATCGTTTATTGCCGGCTCGCTGCTGGCGACCTTCAGCCAGGGCGTGGCGGTCGGTGCGATGATCAACGGTTTCCCGGTTAAAGGACGTGAGTTTGCCGGTTCAGCTCTGGACTGGCTGGCCCCGTTCCCGCTGTTCTGCGGCGTGGGTCTGGTTGTGGCCTATGCGCTGCTGGGCTGCACCTGGCTTATCATGAAAACCGAAAATGAACTGCACCGTAAAATGTCTGCGCTGGCTACGCCGCTGGTGATTGCGCTGCTGGTGATCGTCGGCATTATCAGCCTGTGGACGCCGTTTGCTCACGAAGCGATTTCGCAGCGCTGGTTTACCCGGCCGAACCTGTTCTGGTTCCTGCCGGTGCCGGTACTGGTTCTGCTCTGCTCGTGGGGCATTATGCGCGCCATCAAACGCGAGGCGCACTATTCGCCGTTCCTGCTGACGCTGGCGCTGATTTTCCTCGGCTTCTCCGGGCTTGGCATCAGCGTCTGGCCAAACATTATTCCGCCATCCGTAACCATCTGGGAAGCGGCATCGCCGCCGCAGAGCCAGGCCTTTATGCTGGTGGGCAGCCTGCTGATTATTCCGATGATTCTGGGCTATACCTTCTGGAGCTACTATGTGTTCCGCGGAAAAATCAAAGCTGACGCAGGATACCATTGAGATGCAAACGGAGGTCAGCAACATGAAACAGCACACTGAACACAAAGCGCCGCTCTGGAAGCGGGTGATGTGGCTGGTGATCATCTATGGTGCAAGCGTGCTGGCACTCGGCGTGGTGGCATCCCTGTTTCGTATGATGATGACCGCGGCAGGTATGCGTTCGCATTAATATCTGTCTGCAGCAGAGCGGCACGACACAGCGTGCCGCTCGCATTTCGTAAAAAGTTAGTTACCTAAGCAATTAGTGCGCCACCCTCAGCGGATCCTTTACTCTTCCTTACGTTGGTTAGGCGATTTTGTTATATTTATGTGACAAATAACGCATTAATGCGCGCTTTCCTGACTCATTCAATTAGAACCATGCTTAGCCTGAACCTGAAAAAGCAGTATATCTCTGACCTGGTTGACTGGATTGAAGCCAACCTGACCGATGAACTTAATATCGATCTTATCACCCTGAAATCGGGCTATTCCAAATGGCATATGCAGCGCATGTTCAAGGAGATGACCGGCCAGACGCTGGCCTCCTACACGCGTAAACGCCGCCTGACTTTATCCGCCATGGCGCTTCGCTTAACCAGCATGCCGCTGATCGACATCGCCGTGCGTTTTGGCTTCGATAATCAGCAAAATTTCACCCGTGTTTTCAAAAGTCATTTTTCGCTGACGCCTGGCGCCTACCGCCGTATTCCGGAAATGCGCATGAAAGCCTTTCACAGCCGCATCTCTGCACCGCGCCCGTGGGTTAAAACACGGCTCGCTGAGAAACCGGAAATCCGTCTGAGCGGAGAGGTGGTGGAGTGGGAGTGCCGCTTTGGCGAATATATTGACCATCACAACCATATTGTGGCGCAGTATACACGCGACTTTATCGCCTTTGCCGGTCAGCACGCCACGCGCGGCTGGCTCGGTTTTCAGTTCAGTCCCGGCGTGAGCTCGCTCGATCAGCAGCATATCAGCCTGTTTCAGGCGCTGGAGAGTGAGCACGCTGACGTTCTGCCACAGCATGTGCAGAACTGGACCGGCGAGAGCGGGCTGTATGCAGAGATCGACTGGCATGGCGCGCCGGAAGAGATCAACGCCTTCACCGCCGAGATTTACTACAACCATCTGCCCGCGCTCGGCGTGGCGCGCCGGCCCGGTAAGGATCTGCTCAGGCTCGATTTGAAATACAGTACGCCGCAGCTGCTGCAGGGCACCTTTCATATTCCGGTAGCACTGGAATAAACAGCAAATTGTGCGGCGAAACGTGACAGACCGCACAATTTTATAAACCCTGCGCCGGTAGCGGCGTAAAATTCTGCTCCGAAGCCTGACCTGCCGCGCCATGCGCTGGCAGCGCAGCATCAGGCTGGATGGCTCTCTGCATTCCCGGTCCGCTCCGGATCTTTACATGAAACCCAAAATCATCATGCGACTTTTACCGTTGTTCTTGTCCGCGGCGCTTGCCGTTTTTTCATCGCTGGCCGGTGCGCAAATGGCTGAGCCATTTTCACCCCCCGGCGGCCTGCATCCGCACCAGCAGCGCTGTGCTCAGCAGGAAATTGTGGGTGACAACGCACTGCCTCAGTATGAAAACAGTGAGAACGCTTCTCTCTGCTGCAGCGATCTGCACGCCTGACACCTGCCGCCGCTCTCCGCTAATGCGGCAACCGCATTTTTCGACATTGTTTCCCGGCGCGGTCACCGCTATCGTTTCGCCACGTAATGAGAATTATTTACATTAATTTAGCGTGGCGGTACAGGTGGAGTGCGCTGCTGCCGCTGCCGGGAGAAGTGAATTGTCACAGAAAAAGAGTCGTGCACCGCAGCGAGTGCGTAATGAGCTGCGCTTTCGTCATCTCACAGTAGCCAGCAAAACCCGTGTTGCCGGTGTTTTCTGGCGCATTGTGTTTACCGGGGCCGATCTGGCAGGCTTCCATTCCCCCTCGTTTGACGATCATATCAAAGTCTTTTTCCCCTCCGGGCCGGGCTGCGATGTTGCGCTGCCGCAGCTGAGCGAAAATGGCATCGTCTGGCCTGAGGGCGTGCGTCCCGCCGCGCGCGACTACACGCCGCTGGCGTTTAACGGCGTCGACGCTCTGACGCTCGATTTCTATATGCATGATGACGGGGTGGCGAGCGGCTGGGCAGCTGCGGCTAAGCCTGGCGATCGGATTGCGATGGGCGGGCCGCGCGGCTCCTGCATTATGCCGGTGGATTACGCCTGCCAGGTCTATGTCTGCGATGAAACCGGGCTGCCTGCTTTTAAGCGGCGCTATGCGGAACTGCAGGCGCAGCGCGTTCACCTGCTGGCGTTTACGGATGCTGCTATCGGGCGCGACTATCTGGGAGAGATGGAGGGCGTTACCGTTCACTGGCTGGGCAGCAACCGTATGGCGGCCACTACGCCAGCGCAGCTGACGGCAGAGCTGGCTGCCATCGATTTCACCGGCGATGACTATTTTGTCTGGCTGACCGGAGAAGGTAATGCGGTGAAGCAGCTCAGCGACTATTTTACGCAGCAGCGCGGCGCGGATACGGACTTTGTCCGCGCCGTCGCCTACTGGCATCAAAAGTCATCTGAAAAGTAAGTAGCGGCAGATATCCCGCTGCCGGCGAGCGGCGCTAGCGCCGTTTGTCGGCATGGCCCAGCGAGCGATCCGGCCAGCAGTAGTCGCGCACGCGCTGTTTCAGCGTGACCGCATCCGGAAAACCGCCGTCGCGTTTGCGCTCCCAGATAACCTGACCATCCACGCTGATCTCAAATACGCCGCCGGTACCAGGCTGCAGTGTGACCGCGCTGAGATCGTCGCTGAACGTCTGTAGCAGCTCCTGAGCCATCCACGCTGAACGCAGCATCCAGTTGCACTGGGTAATCGCGGGCTTAGACATCGTTAACTCCCTGACGGCAGTCCACTATCAGCCGGCCGCGCACCTTGCCCGCCAGCAGCTGTTCGGCGCCCGCCTGCGCTTCGCTGAGCGGAATGATGCGGGTTATCTGCTGCAGCAGCGCGCTGTCGGCCTGTTCTGCCAGCCGCTGCCACACCTGCTGGCGCAGCGGCTGCGGACACATGACGCTATCGATTCCGGTCAGCGTGACGCCGCGCAGAATAAAGGGTGCTACGCTGCCCGGCAGATCCAGCCCCTGCGCCATTCCGCACGCGGCCACCACGCCGTCGCGGCGCATCCCTGCCAGCACGTTGGCCAGCGTGTGGCTGCCCACGGTATCAATGGCGGCGGCCCAGCGCTCTTTTGCCAGCGGTTTACCCGGTTCGCTGAGTTCAGCACGATCGATTACCGCTGTGGCGCCCAGCGTATTGCACAGGTAGTCGCGCTCAGCCGTGCGTCCGCTGGCGGCGACCACCTCATATCCCAGGCGCGCCAGCAGGCTCACCGCAAAACTGCCTACGCCGCCGCTGGCTCCGGTTACCAGCACCGGGCCGTGCTGCGGAGTGATGCCCTGTTTTTCCAGCGCCATCACGCAGAGCATCGCAGTAAAGCCGGCGGTGCCTATCGCCATCGTCTGCTGCGGGCTGAGCGCATCCGGTACGCTGACCAGCCAGTCGCCGGAGACGCTGGCTTTCTGCGCCAGTCCTCCCCAGTGCTTTTCACCCACGCCCCAGCCGGTCAGCAGCGCCAGATCGTTCTGCTGCCACGCCGGATGGCGGCTGTGGGTCACGCGGCCCACAAAGTCGATGCCTGGCACCATGGGAAACTGGCGTACGATCGGCCCTTTGTTGCAGATGGCGAGCGCATCTTTGTAATTCAGCGTGGAGTAGCTGATATCGAGGATAACATCCCGATCGGGAAGCTGTTGCTCGGAGAGATCCTGCAGGGAGGTGCGATACCCCTGCGCATCATTTTCAATGACCAATGCTTTGAACATGCCGCCTCCGGCGATGGGAAGTGTGCAGCCAATAGTAACCCTGATTGTGAGCCGCAGCAAAAAATGCCATTATCGCGACCGGCGGGTCTCCTGCACTGGTTACGCCGTTCCTTTCTGTGCCACTGGCACCCACTCATCCTGTTATGCCGGGGATTTGAGTTATGAACCCATTGAAAATAGCCGCCAGTGTGGCAATCGCGCCGGGCCTGAGCCTGAATACCACCCGCGATGTCGTGACGCTCGACACGACCGACTTTACCGACGTTGCCGCGGTGGTGCTCTCGCTGGCGGATACGCGCAGCGGCGTACTGATGCTGCTGCGCCAGACCGGATTCAACCTGCCGGTGTTTGTGGCGAACGCGTTTGATAGCGCAGTACTGGAGCTGCCTGGCGTGACCGGAGAAATCAACGGCGCAGCTGAAGAGTGGCAGGCGCTGGAGCAGGCTGCGCAGCAGTATGAAGCGGCACTGCTGCCGCCTTTCTTTGATACCCTGACGCGCTACGTCGATATGCAGAACAGCACTTTCGCCTGCCCGGGCCATCAGGGCGGGGCGTTTTTTCGCCGCCACCCCGCCGGGCGGCAATTTTATGAATTTTATGGTGAAAACCTGTTCCGCTCTGATATGTGTAATGCAGATGTCCGGCTGGGCGATCTGCTGATCCATGAAGGCTCGGCGAAAGATGCGCAAAAGTTTGCAGCCCGCGTCTTTAACGCTGACAAAACCTATTTTGTGCTGAACGGAACATCAAGCGCGAATAAAGTCGTCACCAATGCGCTGCTGACGCGCGGCGACCTGGTTCTGTTCGATCGCAATAACCATAAATCTAACCATCACGGCGCGCTGCTGCAGGCGGGCGCCACGCCGGTCTATCTGGAGGCGGCGCGGAATCCGTTTGGCCTGATTGGCGGCATCGACGCGCACTGTTTTGATGAAAACTATCTGCGGGCAGAGATCGCAAAGGTTAGTCCCCAACGCGCCAGGCAGGCGCGGCCATTCCGGCTGGCGATTATCCAGCTCGGCACCTATGACGGCACCGTTTACAACGCGCGTCAGGTGGTGGACCGCATCGGTCATCTGTGCGACTACATTCTGTTTGACTCCGCGTGGCTCGGCTATGAACAGTTTATTCCGCTGATGGCGGCGGGTTCACCGCTGACGCTTACCCTGACGGAAGACGATCCGGGGATCTTTGTCACCCAGTCAGTACACAAACAGCTGGCGGGCTTTTCGCAGACCTCGCAGATCCATAAAAAGGATAATCATATCCGTGGTCAGCAGCGCTTTTGCCCGCATAAGCGGCTGAACAACGCCTTTATGCTGCACGCCTCAACCAGCCCGTTTTATCCGCTGTTTGCCGCGCTGGATATCAACGCGCGTATGCACCAGGGCGAGGCAGGGCGCAGCCTGTGGCACGACTGTGTCATACAGGGCATTGAGGCGCGTAAAGCGATCCTGCAGCGCTGCACCATGATTAAACCGTTTCTGCCTGCTCAGGTACACGGCGCGCCGTGGCAGCAGGCAGACAGCGCCGCTATCGCCCGCGATCCGGCTTACTTTAGCTTTGAGCCCGACGCGGAGTGGCACGGCTTCAGCGGCTATGCGCCGGGCCAGTATCAGATTGACCCCTGCAAGCTGCTGCTTACCACGCCGGGCATCGACGCACGCAGCGGCGCGTACAGCGACTTTGGCATTCCGGCCACCATACTGGCGAACTATCTGCGTGAGAACGGCATCGTGCCGGAGAAATGCGATCTCAACTCCATTCTGTTTCTGCTGACGCCGGCAGAAAGCGCGGAGAAGATGGCGCATCTGGTGGCGATGCTGGAGCAGTTTGAACAGCAGGTGCGCGAAGATGCACCGCTGGCGGAAGTGCTGCCGAGCCTGTATCGCAAGCATGCGGAGCGCTATCGCGGCTATACGCTGCGCCGCCTCTGTCAGGAGATGCACGATCTCTACGTCAGTTTTGCCGTTAAAGATCTGCAGAAAGCGATGTTCCGCGCTGACTGTTTCCCGCCGGTAGCGGTCAATCCGCAGGATGCACATCAGGCATATATCCGCGGTGAAGTGGAGCTGGTGCCGGTCGCGGAAGCGGAAGGGCGTATCGCGGCGGAAGGGGCATTACCTTATCCACCGGGCGTGCTGTGCGTCGTGCCCGGCGAGGTGTGGGGCGGGGCGGTACAGCGCTACTTCCTGGCGCTGGAAGCGGGCATCAACCAGCTGCCGGGTTTTTCACCGGAGCTGCAGGGGGTTTATATCGCGGAACAGAGCAGCGGCTATAAGCAGCTGGTGGCGAATATGCTGACCTGAATGTATCGCGCCCTGACCCGACCGGGCAGGGCGCGACAATCTGGCGCACTTAATAGCGGTGATAGCTGCGCTGCGCCTGGTTAACTTTATAGAGATAGCGACGCGACTCGGCAGAAGGATGGCGGCTGGTCAGCGTCTGGTAGACATCGGCTGGCGACATATCGTTGATCAGCGAAAATGCGCGATCTTTATCGCTGGAGAAGACGCGCAGCACGCTGCCGGCACCGCCGTTATACGCGGTGATCACCGCATAGCGACGCGAAGTAGGATCCTGAATGCCGCCCAGATAACTTTTCTGCAGCAGTGAGAGATAAGCCGTACCGGCATCGATATTGTTTTCCGGGTCCAGCAGATAACTGCGGCTAGGTTTGCCCCATTTACCTTTCATGCGGAAGACGTCAACGCCGGCAGTATGCTGCACCACCTGCATCAGCCCCAGCGCATCAGCGTGGCTGACCGCATAGGGGTTAAAGCTCGATTCGGTCTGCATAATCGCCAGAATCAGTGAGGCATCGACACCATACTGCTCAGCAGATTTGCGCACCATCGGCAGATACTTATGCGCACGTTTGTCGAGATGGTTCGGCACCATAGGAATGGTTACCGACCAGATCACATGCAGCCCGGCGGTGCGTTTTTGCAGTTTGTTCTGGATCAGGTAGTCCGCAAAGCTGGCGGCGCGCCCCTGCCAGCGGATCGGCTGACCGGTATTATCCAGCACCTGGCCATACAGCAGCGGCTCTTTACTGATCTTTATATCGTTGGCGTCAGAGTAGAGATCGACATTGCCCGGATCGTCGCCGATCAGCAGGGTGGTGACGATCGCCTGGCGCAGGCTGGCCATGGGATCGGTACCGGAGATGGTCTCAATGGTGATACTACCCTTGTCGAAGTTGATGTGACTGCGGGTGTAGTAGTTGTCACTGTACTTCACATAATCTTTCGGCCCGGCGATAAGAACTTCATTAATGCCCCAGATATTTTCGATATTGGCGGCAAACTGTCCCATCAGAATGTCAAAGCCGTTGGTATCTTTAACCCACTCTTCGTGATACTGCGATTTTTTTTGTCCGGAGCAGGAGATCAAGAGCGGCGCGATCGCCAGCAGGGCTATCAGTTTTTTATTCATCGTGAATCTGTGCCTGACTCAAAAAAGCGGGCCTCAAAGGAAGGCCCGGAACGGTTATTTTTCTGGCGGGGTAAAACCTTCGATATGCACATCTTTGCCTTCAAACAGGAAATTGACCATCTCCTTTTCCAGCACTTTGCGATCTTCCGGATTCATCATGTTGAGCTTTTTCTCGTTGATCAACATGGTCTGTTTCGACATCCACTGCTGCCAGGCTTCTTTAGAAATCTCATTATAGATGCGCTTGCCCAGCTCGCCGGGATAGAGCTGAAAGTCCTGGCCTTCAGCGTCACGTTGCAGATAGGTACAAAAAATGGTGCGGCTCATTACTCTTCCTCTTCGATCGCGCGCGATGACAGTGACAGCTGCTGCGGATGGCGTAATTCATGCAGTAAACGCTCTACCGGGGCAGCAAGGCCCACTGACGGTGGTTGCGCTAAGTTATACCAGAGACCGCCCGCTTCATCCATCAGCGACCCGGCGGATGGCTCTGCCAGCCACATCGGCACAATATCCAGATGGAAATGGCTAAAGGTGTGGCGAAATGCCGTCAGCTGCTGCAGGTCGCCGCTAATACCGTGCTGTGTCAGCCACTCCCGCAGTGCATCCTCGCTGCTGAACTGCGGAAAGCAGTAGAGGCCGCCCCACAGTCCCGTGGGTGGACGCTGCGCCAGCCAGACATTATCGCCATCCTGCATCAGTAAAAACCAGCCGCTGCGCACCGGCAGAGTGACTTTGGGCTTTTTGCCCGGATAGTCAGCCCAGCGCTGGGTGGCATACGCTTCGCAGCCGCTATTGAGCGGGCAGATTTCGCACTTTGGCCGCGAACGGGTGCAGACCAGCGCACCCAGATCCATCATCGCCTGATTAAACTGGCTGACGCCCTGCGCCGGCGTCACCGTTTCGCTGATCTGCCACAGCTGCTTTTCAACCTCTTTTTTGCCAGGCCAGCCGCCGATGGCGTAGCAGCGCGCCAGCACGCGTTTGACGTTGCCATCCAGAATCGGAAAGTGCAGGCCAAGCGACAGTGACAGGATCGCTCCGGCGGTTGAGCGGCCTACGCCCGGCAGGGCAGCAATCGCCGTGAAGTCGGGCGGGAACTCGCCGCCGTGCTGATCCACGACCTGTTTAGCCGCTTTATGCAGGTTGCGTGCCCGCGCATAGTAGCCGAGTCCGGTCCAGAGATGCAGAACCTCATCCAGCGGCGCGGCAGCAAGATCGCGTACGGTGGGGAAGCGCGCCATAAAACGGTCAAAATAGGGAATAACCGTGGCAACCTGCGTCTGCTGCAGCATGACCTCGGAAAGCCACACTTTATAGGGCGTCTTTTCCAGCTGCCACGGCAGCGTTTTGCGGCCAAAGCGGTCATACCACCTGAGCACCTGTTGCGCGAATTGCGACGCCTGCATCATATGAAGGAAATTTTCCGTGTTTACTCTACAATCAGGCAGGAATTGCAGCACAGAGCGTCAGGGGTGTAAACCGGAAGATTGCAAAGGCTTGCTTCTGACCTTTAACTTTGCATAATGCCCGTTTCCCCGAACAGGCTAACCAGCAGGCTTCAACATGATAAATGACGTCATCACTCCGGAATTTGATGAAAACGGGCGGCCGCTGCGCCGTATCCGCAGCTTCGTACGCCGCCAGGGGCGGTTAACGAAAGGCCAACAGCTCGCGCTGGATCAATACTGGCCGGTGATGGGCGTGGAGTATCAGCCCGCGCCGCTGGACATGACCGCGCTGTTCGGGCGCGATGCACCGCTGGTGCTGGAGATCGGTTTTGGTATGGGCGCCTCGCTGGTTACTATGGCGCAAAATAATCCGCAGCAGAACTTCCTGGGCATTGAAGTGCATGCGCCGGGCGTAGGTGCCTGCCTGGCATCGGCGAAAGAAGCGGGCGTGGAGAATCTGCGGGTTATGTGCCATGACGCGGTAGAAGTGCTGGAGCATATGATCCCGGATAACTCTCTGCGCATGGTGCAGCTTTTCTTCCCGGATCCGTGGCACAAAGCGCGTCACAATAAACGCCGTATCGTGCAGGCACCGTTTGCTGAACTGGTGCATCGTAAGCTGAAGCTTGGCGGCGTGTTCCATATGGCCACCGACTGGGAAGATTACGCGACCCATATGCTGGAGGTGATGAACAGCGTAGCGGGTTACGTTAATCAGTCAGCCACCCAGGATTACGTGCCGCGTCCCGAGACGCGTCCGTTGACTAAATTTGAGCAGCGCGGGCAGCGACTGGGCCATGGCGTGTGGGATCTGATGTTTGAGAGGGTAAAATAATGGCCGTACAGCGTAGTCGTCGTTTACGTAAGAAACTGCATATTGATGAGTTTCAGGAGCTGGGTTTCTCCGTAGCATGGCGTTTTGCCGACGGAACCACCGAAGAGCAGATTGATGCCACGCTGGATCAGTTTATTACAGAGGTGATCGATCCAAACGGTCTGGCCTATGACGGCAGCGGTTATCTGGTGTGGGAAGGTCTGGTCTGCATGCAGCAGACCGGAAAGTGCACCGATGAGCATCGTGAACTGGTGCGCAAGTGGCTGGAAGGACGTGAATTATCTGATATCCAGATAACGGAACTCTTTGACGTCTGGTGGGACTAAGTTGTAGTGCGACATTCGGGTGCGCATGACGGCGCGACCTGTAATGTACTGCGCCAGGGGCGCATTAATGCGCCCCCTACGGTGTAATGTGCCGCCGGGTCGCCGTTGAAATTCCGCGCCGGTACGAAAATCTGTAGGGGCGCCATTTATGGCGCCCGTTGAAATACCGCGCCAGGGGCGTATTAATGCGCCCCCTACAATGTAATGTGCCGTAGGGGCGCCATTTATGGCGCCCGTTTAAACACGGCACCAGGAGCGCATTAATGCGCCCCCTGTGATGTAATTTGCCGCCGGGTCGCCATTAATAGCGACCGCGCCATTGGCCGCACAATATCTACCCCGCACAGCACATTCAGGAGATCCCATGATTCGTAAGGCTCTGTTCGCCGCGCTACTGCTGACGGCAGCGCAGGCACACGCTGACTACCAGTGCAGCGTTAATCCGCAGGATGATGTGGTGATCACCCCGCAAAGCGTTCAGGTTGTCGGCAGCAACGGCAATCTCACGATGACTCCACAGGGTGATGTCACCTTTAACGGCAAAAAGATTACCGTTGATAACGCGGCACGTCAGCAGGCGATTGATTACCAGAGCGCGCTGCGTCGCGATTTGCCGTGGGTCAGCAACGGCGCTAAAACGCGCCTCGAACGCGGGCGTGCCGCACTGGATAAAGTGATCGTTGAAAAACTGGGCAGCGACAGCAACGTGCGCAACCGCCTGACCACGCTGGATGGCCAGCTGAAGCAGCAGATGAATCGCATCATTGAGCAGCGCCAGGATGGCCTGACGTTTCACCACCAGGCGATAAACCAGGTGCGCGCTGACGGGCAGAAGCTGGTACAGAGCACGCTGGGCGGCGTACTGCAGGATAGCCTGAATGAGATGGGCACGCAGCAGGCGACCAGCGGCAGTAATCCGCTGCAGGCGCTGATGGGCAATCTGGGCGGTCTGCAGCAGTCGATTCAGACTGAATGGAATAACCAGGAGCGCGATTTCCAGAACTTTGGCCATGAGGTCTGCAACCGGGTCATCGCGCTGGAAAACCAGCGTAAAACGCTGGTGAAGCGTATTAACTAGCAAAAAAAGAGCGGCCACCGGGCCGCTCTGATTACATAAACAGTTCCAGCAACGAATTCAGGAACAGTTTGCCTTTCTCGGTGATCTGCCACTCGCTGGCGCTTTCAGTGACATAGCCTGCGGCGATAGCCTGCTCCATCTGCGGGCGGATCGCCTGCTCATCCAGCCCGGTATAGCGGTGAAACTCCGCGCGCGGCGCCGCTTCCAGCAGGCGGAACCGGTTCATAAAGAACTCAAACGGCTTATCTTCGTTCGCTACGTCATGCTGCTTATCAAGGTAGTTGCCCTTCATAAAGCCGCGTGGATGACGGGTTTTTACCGTCCGCACAATGCGGCCATCCGCCTGCGTCAGCTTACCGTGCGCCCCGCAGCCGATACCGAGATAATCACCGAAGCGCCAGTAGTTAAGATTGTGCTCACAGCGATAGCCCGGCTTCGCGTAGGCTGAGGTCTCATACTGCTGATAGCCGGCAGCCGTCAGCAGCTGGTGCCCCTGCTCGTAGATATCCCACAGCGCATCATCATCCGGCAGCTGCGGTGGTCGTGAACCAAACAGCGTGTTGGGCTCAATGGTCAGCTGATACCAGGAGAGATGCGGCGGGTTAAGCGCGATCGCCTGACGGAGATCGTCCAGCGCCTCTTCCAGCGACTGGTCAGGCAGGCCATGCATCAGATCCAGATTAAAACTGCGCAGCCCGAGCGCGGCGGCCAGTTCAGCGGCGCGTTTCGCCTCCTGCGGTCCATGAATACGCCCCAGCCGCTCCAGCTTCTGCGGACTGAAACTCTGCACGCCGATGGAAATGCGATTGATCCCCGCAGCCTGGTAGCCGCTGAAGCGATCGGCTTCCACCGTGCCGGGATTCGCTTCCATAGTGATCTCCGCATCAGCCGCCAGCGGCAGGCGCGCCCGTACGCCATCCATCAGCGTCTGCATCGCGTGACTGCTCAGCAGGCTTGGCGTGCCGCCGCCAATAAAGATCGTGCGTACCTCGCGTCCGGCGGTCAGAGGCAGGTCCTGCTCAAGATCCTGCAGCAGGTGCTGTACATACTCCAGATGCGGGACTTCGCCTTTCAGCGCGTGTGAGTTGAAGTCGCAGTAGGGGCACTTCTGTACGCACCATGGAATATGGATGTAGAGGCTTAGCGGCGGTAAATCAGCCATTGCGCATCGCATCCAGCAGCAGCGTTAACGCTTTACCCCGGTGGGAGAGGGCACGCTTCTCATCTTTGCTCAGTTCAGCGGCGGTTTTACCCGCTTCCGGTACAAAGAAGATGGGATCGTAGCCAAAGCCGCCTTCACCGGCCGCCGTACGGGTAATTTCGCCCGCCCAGCTGCCGTGAAACACCAGCGGCACCGGGTCAGCGGCGTGCCGCACATAGACCAGCACACAGTGAAACTGCGCCTGACGCGCGCCATCCGGCACATTTTCCAGCGCCAGCAGCAGCTTCTCCAGATTTTGCTGGTCGCTGGCTTCTGCGCCAGCATAGCGTGCGGAGTAGATGCCGGGCGCGCCGCCCAGCGCATCTACCGCCAGACCGGAATCATCCGCGATAGCCGGCAGGCCGGTTATCTGCGCCGCGTGACGCGCTTTAAGCAGCGCATTTTCAATGAAGGTCAGACCGGTCTCTTCGGCTGACTCCACGCCAAGCTCCGTTTGCGCCACGATATCCAGACCGAAATCAGCGAGCAGATCGGCCAGTTCGCGAACTTTGCCCGGATTACCGGTTGCGAGAACAACTTTTTGCATAACAGTTCCAGATTAACAAATTACAGCAGATACCAGAGACCCGGGAACAGGTCCATGCCAAGGAAATTCAGCGCATAGAGCACCAGAATGACAATCATGGCGGAGAAGTCGATACCGCCCATAGCGGGCAGCATACGGCGAATAGGTGCCATCAGCGGTTCAGTAAGCTGTATCAGCACGTGATCCAGCGGCCCGCGTCCCTGACTGATCCAGCTCATCAGCGAGCGGATGATAATGACCCAGAACACCAGATTACCGGCTGACTTCAGCAGCGACAGCAGTCCTACCAGCAGATTGGTGGGATCAACCGAGAAGGCGCCAACCTGAATCAGCAGCAGAATCGGGTACTTCAGCGTAGTCAGCACAAACGCCAGCAGCAGCGAGGCGGTATCGATGGGGCCGATAGCGGGCAGCACGCGACGCAGCGGTTTGATCACCGGCTGCGTAATCTTCACCACAAACTGCGCCAGCGGATTGTAGAAGTCGCAGCGTGACCACTGCATCCAGATACGCAGCAGCAGTACCATGACGTAGAGATCGATTAGCGTTTTGACTAAAAACGTCAGTGTTAACATGGAGTTCCTCAGTTATTGTTGTGAAGGTCGCGCATAATCCCGCGCGCCAAACAGGGCGGTGCCAATTCTTACCATAGTGCTGCCGGCCGCGATTGCCGCTTCCATATCGTCGCTCATGCCCAGTGAAAGCGTATCAATGGCCGGGTAGTCGCGCTGCAGCGCATGAAACGCACTGGCCATCTGCTGGCAGACGGCCAGCTGGCGTGCATAATCCTGCTCGGGAGCCGGAATCGCCATCAGGCCGCGCAGGCTCAGGCGGGGTAGAGCGGCGATAGCGGCGGCCAGCGCCGGAACAGCCTCCAGCATGATGCCAGATTTACTGTTTTCGTCACTGATATTTACCTGAATTAACACGTTCAGCGGCGGTAAGTGCGCCGGACGCTGGTCGTTAAGCCGCTGCGCAATACGCAGGCGATCAACGGTGTGACACCAGGCAAAATGTTCTGCTACCAGACGGCTTTTATTGGATTGCAGCGGACCGATAAAGTGCCACTGCAGATCGCCTTCCGTCGTCAGCGCCGCGATCTTTTCCACCCCTTCCTGCACGTAGTTTTCACCAAACGCGCGCTGCCCGGCGGCAACCGCTTCTGCGACAGCGCTCGCAGGTTTGGTTTTGCTTACTGCAAGCAACGTAATCTCTTCTGGCGCCCGGCCGCAACGCACGGCAGCGGCAGCGATACGGTCGCGTACCTGATGTAAGTTGTGCTCAATGGAAGTCATAGTCAGGAGAAATAAATGGATTTAGATGAAATTGTGGCCCTTAGTGTAAAGCATAACGCCGCCGATCTGCACCTGTGCAGCGGACATTTACCGCACTGGCGGCGGCAGGGCGTGCTGGAGCCGGTGCCGCAGCAGCCGCCGCTGCCATCTGCGTGGCTGGAGACGTTTGCTTCGCGGTTTCTCAGTACTGCGCAGCAGTCGGAGCTTGACGTCACCGGACAGGCTGACTTTGCCCTGACGCTCAGCAGCGGCGTACGGCTGCGTGCCAATCTTTTCACCCAGCGGCACGGATTATCACTGGCGCTGCGGCTGATTGCGCAGACGATCCCGCCGCTGGCGCAGCTGCGCCTGCCGCCGGCCGTGCAGCAGCTTCTGCAGCTGCAGGAGGGGCTGGTTCTGATTAGCGGCGCAACCGGCAGCGGCAAGTCGACGACGCTGGCTGCACTGGTACAGGCGCTGAACCAGCAGCAGGCGCGGCATATCATTACCCTGGAAGATCCGATCGAGTTTGTGCACCGGAGTCAGCGTTCGCTGATTCAGCAGCGTGAAGTGGGGACGCACTGCCTCTCTTTTCAGCACGGGCTGAGAGCGGCGCTGCGTGAAGATCCCGACGTTATTCTGCTGGGCGAACTGCGCGACAGCGAGACAATCCGTTTAGCCCTGACCGCCGCTGAGACCGGGCATCTGGTGCTCGCTACGCTGCATACCCGCAGCGCGGCACAGGCGGTTGATCGTCTGGTTGATGTCTTTCCGGCTGAAGAGAAAAACCTGGTGCGCACGCAGCTGGCGGGCAGTCTGAAAGCGGTAGTGGCACAGCGGCTGGTGGCAGCGAAAGCGGGCGGACGCGTTGCGCTGTATGAGGTGCTGATCGCCACGCCTGCGGTAGCCAGCCTGATCCGTGAAGGTAAAGGACATCAGCTGCCGGGCGTGCTGCAGACCGGCGCGCAGCATGGCATGCAGACCTTTGCGCAGAGTGAACAGGCACGCCGCGCGGAGGGCATTATTGACCAGGCAAGCGGATAGCGGACCTGAGGCAGAAACAATGCTGCAGCTGTGCGCCCGGCCCGCTCCCGGCATCGGCTACACCTGTTGACCGGAGCGAGCTTTGTCGCGTTTATGCCGCTTGCAGCGTCAGTGGGTTTCGAACCAGTCCTGCAGAATAATCACGGCCGACTGTGAGTCTACCTGTCCTTTCTGCAGCGCACGAAAGCCGCCGCGCTCAAAGAGATCGGCGCGCGCCTCAACGGTACTCAGGCGCTCATCCTGCAGCTCAACGCGTACGCCAAAGCGGCCGTGCAGACGACTCGCAAACTTGCGTGCGCGGGCTGTCAGCGGCTGTTCGGTGCCGTCCATATTCAGCGGCAGGCCGACCACCACGTAGTCAGGCTGCCACTCCTTCAGCAGTTTCTCAATCAGGTTCCAGTCTGGCGTGCCTTCCTGAGCTTTCAGCGCTGTCAGCGGACGCGCGGTGCCGGTGAGCTGCTGACCCACGGCAACACCGATGCTTTTGGTGCCAAAATCAAAGCCGAGCAGCGTTGCATTCTGCATCAGGCGTGTCCCGCATCACTGGTCATGTTATGAATATCGACACCCATGCTGCGGGCGGCTTCGCGCCAGCGTTCGGCAATCGGCGTCTGGAACAAAATATGCGTGTCGGCCGGGGTCGTAAGCCAGGCGTTCTCCAGCAGCTCGTTCTCCAGCTGATCTTTTTCCCAGGCGCAGTAGCCGAGTGCGACCAGCACATTCTCTGGCTGCTGAGCAGTGCCGATCGCTTCCAGCACATCGCGCGAGGTAGTAATCACGGTATTGTCTGAGATGCGAATACTGGAGGCATAGGTATGCTGCGCAGAGTGCAGAATAAAACCGCGATCTTCCGCCAGCGGGCCGCCGGCAAACACCGGTTTATCAAGCTTAATCGCCGGATCGCGCTCTGACGGCGTGATCTTGAGCTTCTTCAGAATACCCTCTACCGTCAGGTTCTCCATCGGTTTATTAATAATCAAACCCATCGCACCCTCTTCATTATGCTCGCAGATATAGACAACCGAGCGCTTGAACAGAGGATCCTGCAGAGAGGGCATCGCTATCAAAAAATGATGCTGTAAATTCATTGTCACTCATTTACCGAAGAGAACCGGCGCCAGTGCGGCAGCGCCGGTATCAAAGGGGTTAGGGAGTTTGCACTCCGGCTGCGTCCTCAGCCCAGACGTTTTTCGATTGCGTCCATCAGCATACCGGTAACTGAAATCGGGAACGCCGCTTCAATTTCCCGTACGCAGGTTGGGCTGGTGACATTCACTTCAGTAAGTTTATCACCGATGATATCCAGGCCAACAAAAATCAGCCCCTTCGCTTTCAGCGTGGGACCGACGCGCCGTGCGATTTCCCAGTCGCTGTCAGAAAGCGGACGTGCTTCGCCGCGACCACCCGCTGCAAGATTGCCGCGGGTTTCGCCGCCCTGCGGAATACGCGCCAGGCAGTAAGGCACCGGCTCGCCATCGACGACCAGAACGCGTTTATCGCCCTCTTTAATCGCCGGCAGATAATTTTGCGCCATGCAGAAGAACTGGCCGTGATTGGTCAGGGTTTCTGTGATCACGCCAAAGTTTGCGTCATCCTGCTTAACGCGGAAAATGGATGCGCCACCCATGCCGTCGAGCGGTTTCAGAATGACATCACCATGCTCCTGCCAGAAAGCGCGCAGCTGCTCTTTATTACGGGTGACCAGCGTATCCGGCGTCAGATCCGCAAACCATGCAGTATAGAGCTTTTCGTTACAATCGCGCAGGCTCTGCGGCTTGTTTACAATCAGCGTACCCTGCTCTTCAGCCCGCTCCAGCAGATAGGTCGCGTAGATAAATTCGGTGTCAAAAGGCGGATCTTTACGCATCAACACAACGTTGAGATCGGCCAGCGGGATAGTCTGCTCGCTGCCAAACTCATACCACTGTGAAGCGTTTTGCTCCACGCTCAGCAGACGCGTACGGGCGTAGGTGACGCCGCCGCGCAGAGAGAGGTCGCCCATCTCCATGTAATGAATTTCGTAGCCACGACGCTGTGCTTCCAGCAACATGGCGAAGCTGGTGTCTTTTTTAATATTGATAGACGAAATCGGGTCCATCACAATGCCAAGCTTAATCATTATTCTCTCCTCAGAGGGGATATCAGCGACGTCCTTCCATGCGAAAGCGTCGTGCTGTGTAGTAGTCTGCGTCTCTTTTACGGCCCGAATTATCCCTTAACCGAGATCACCAAACCTCACCTGAAGTGCCGTTATAGCGGTGAGGGCAGTGGTTTCCGTGCGCAGCACGCGTGGCCCCAGTAATATATCCGTAAAGCCCTGCTGCGCCGTCATGGCGATCTCCTCAGCAGATAATCCCCCTTCAGGGCCAATCAGCAGCCGCACCCGCTCAACCGGTTGTGGCAAGGTGTTGATGCTGTGGCTGGCGCGTGGATGAAGATTCAGCCTGATGCCTTCATCAGCTTCGGCACACCAGGCTTCCAGCGTCATCGCGTCACGAATCAGCGGTACGCGGTTGCGGCCACACTGCTCGCAGGCAGCGATAGCAATCTTCTGCCACTGCTGGATCTTTTTTGCCAGTCGTTCTGCATCCAGCTTCACGCCGCAGCGCTCAGAAAACAAGGGCGTAATTACGTTTACGCCCAGCTCTATCGATTTCTGGATGGTGAATTCCATTTTTTCACCACGCGACATCACCTGGCCCAGATGTAAATGCAAGGGCGATTCCCGGTCATCAGGCTGACCGCTAAGAACCCTTACTTTTACACGCTTTTTATCCGCCTGGGTGATTTCGGCGTTAAAAGTCAGATTAGTGCCATCAAACAGCTCAAGCATCTGCCCGGCGCCCATGCGCAGCACACGGCCAACGTGGTTAGCCGCGTCATCTTCAAGAAAGATTTCACTGTCAACAGAGAGCGGTTCGGGGTGGTAAATGCGGGGTATACGCATGCGGTTCCTGCCAGCGTTATTGCCGCATCCCGTGATGCGGCGCAAAAATAATAAGCTAGTTTAGGGTAGCGCTTTTAGCGCTGGCAAGCGCGCTGTACATACGGGTTGTGATTTCCCTGTACCTGAGCAATACGACTGTCGCGCTCGCACTCCCAGACGCTGACCGGATAGAGCTTGTCCCAGGCGCTGAACAGTTGAGTCTGCTGGCGGGAGAGGCGCAGCTGATAGCGATCGCGCATGTAAAAGTAGGTGCGTGCAATGGCACCGCGCGCGCGGGCAGGCGGTTCAGCCAGCTTCTGTTTGAAGTCGACTTTCATCGCGCACTGCCCGTAAGGCTGCTCCCCGCCGTTCCACTGGCTGTACTGGAAATTATTGCGATCGCCGTTAACCTCGCCGATAGCGGGCTGAAGATTATGCAGATCGCTCTCTATACGGCGATATACCGGATCTTTGGCGCAGTTTTTTCGTCCTCCCTCCTGCCAGCACTGGCGCTGATGGCCAAATTCCCACGCCGGAACCACATGTTCCCACTCAATGCGCCCGGCGCGGTTAGCGTTTTTTCGTACGCTATAGCCGCAGCTTTTAAGATCGGGCACGCCTTTTTTTCCCTGCCAGTTGATCGTGCAGCCGCAGTAGAAATCGGGCGCATCCGCGTTAATTTGCGATGCGACCACTTTTGCCTGGCGAAAATTATTCTGATGAAACGAAGAGAAGCTGAGGCTGTATGCGCTAAGCGGTGCCAGCAGCAGAGGAAGAAGTAACAGCGTTTTGCGAGACATATTCCAGAAATTTACCCGATACCCAAAAAAGGGCGGCAGGGTAGCAGAATGACCGGAGCGGGGAAATGGGATTAGCGCGCTATATGCTGCTGAATTCGCCGGGCTGCAGCAGTGAACCACAGCGAACGCAGCGATATTCACTCTCCCCGCGCAGCACGCGATTATGCCGGCGCACGGTAAGCTGATGCTGCTGACAGCTGCAGCGATAGGTGAAGGTGTTAGTGCGCACCGAATTCAGTGCAAACTGATGCGTACGGCGTGCCGGCACGCCGAGCACCGTCTCCATCATCCACTTCCACTCTTTGCCATGCGGCGCAACGCGCCCGAAGCGCTTCCACACCAGCAGATGCGCCAGCTCATGCGGCACAACTTCGTCGGTGAACGCCTGCAGATTCTCCTGCAGCAGCACCGGATTCAGCCGAATCTCCCACTTCTCCAGCCAGGCGGTCCCTGCGGCAGTGCCGCGCTGCTGGTAGAGCAGTGCGGGTTCGTCAAAGGTGTATTCAAGGCGCTGTGCGGCGAGCTGCAAAAAGTGCCGCAGCGATCGCATGACCGCCTGCTGACAGGCGACAGGTACGCGGGTAGTTTTCATGGCGGGCAGCATACCATACGCTGCGCTGACGCGGCAGCGGGCAGTCGCGCACATAAAAAAGGGCCGCCCGCAGGCAGCCCTTGTCACTCAGAAAAACATCACTGCTGACCGATGTCGCGCAGTTTTTTACCTGCCATCAGGTTACGCTCAATGTGCTCCAGCGAGACGTTTTTGGTCTCCGGGATCAGCACCAGCGTCAGCACAATAAAGAACAGGTTCAGGCCGGCATAGACCCAGAAGGTCGGCGCGTTGCCCAGCGTGTTCAGCATGGTCAGGAAGGTGGCGCCCACGATCATATTGGCGATCCAGTTCGTGGTGGTTGAGACGGTAATCCCGAAATCGCGTCCTTTCAGCGGCTGAATTTCAGAGCAGAGCACCCAGATCAGCGGGCCGGCTGACATGGCAAAGCCGATGATAAACATCAGCAGCATCGCCACGGCGAAGTACTGTGCGCCCTGAGAGTGGATGCCCAGGTGCAGCATGGTGCCGAGAACGCCCATACCGGCCGCCATGACCATAAAGCCCAGCACCAGTGTCGGCTTACGGCCCCAGCGATCAACCAGGCCGATAGCGATAAAGGTCGCCAGAACGTTGACCAGACCCACAATCACCGTCCCCCACATCTGCTGCGTGGTGTTGGCGAAGCCGGCAATTTCAAAAATTTTCGGCGCGTAATACATAATGACGTTCATGCCGGTGAACTGCTGCATCACCTGCAGCAGCACGCCGAGGAACACCGCACGACGGAAGTTGCTGTTGCCCTGAAACAGCTGCCAGCCAGACTGTTTTACTTTCAGGCTCTCACGGATCTCATCCAGCTCACGTTTTGCCTGTTCGCTGGTATCGCGCAGGCGATCCAGCACGCGCTGCGCATCGCGGAAGTTACCTTTCGCAGCCAGCCAGCGCGGGCTGTTTGGCAGGAAGAAGACGCCAACCAGCAGCAGAACCGCAGGGATAGTAATCACGCCCAGCATCCAGCGCCACTCTCCGGATGCGCTGAACGCGGTATCGGAGAGGTAGGCGCCCAGAATACCGATGGTGATCATCAGCTGATAGAGCGAAATCATACTGCCGCGGATTTTCTCTGGTGCAATTTCAGAGAGATAGAGCGGAGCGGTGTAAGAAGCCACGCCAACTGCCAGGCCCAGTACTACGCGGGCAGCAATCAGCATCTCCGGGTTTGGCGCCATAGCGGACCACAGCGAACCGATAACAAACAGCACAGAGCCAGCCATCAGACTCTTTTTACGACCCAGGTGTGACGACATCCAGCCGCTGCCGATTGCACCAACCGCCGCGCCAAACATCATTGAGCTGACAATCCACTCCTGCTGGTGGGCAGTAACGTTGAAATCTTTAGCGATAAAGGGCAGGGCACCTGCGATGACACCGATATCCAGCCCGAACAGCAGGCCGGCTAACGCCGCCAGAAAGCAGACAAACAGGGTCATCGCCTTGTTTGAGGTCCTGCTTTTGTGAGTATTACCAGGCATAAAGCCTCCGAAAGTTATTTGTCTTGTTTTTTATTAATGCTAAGAGACCTGTACACGATAAAAAGTGAGCGCGATCACACGAATGTAACCGCTTACACACGCCGAAACCCTGTAATCCAGCATTTTTTGCCCGGAACAGTCTCTTCGCCAGTAAGGTATAGCACCCTTCAAGTTTCTGACATCGCTTTAAATATTGCCTATCAGACGACGCTGAAAATAACGCATTTTCAGAGTGATGACTACGCTGAAAAATCTCTAAATTACAGATTAAAAAAGAGTTTTAGAATGTAATCGTTAACACTTTGTTATCACAGCGGTCATAAGAGTGTAGCCAGTGAAAATTTTTATGCCCGGGAAAGCCTGAAGCCAGCTATATCACGGGATTTCACCCGGCGGGAAGCATGTAGGGGGCGCATTAATGCGCCCTTGGCCCGGAAGATGTACGCAGCCAGGGCGGCATAAATGCCGCCCCTGTAATGGCACGGTACGTAGGGGGCGCATTAATGCGCCCCTGGTCTGGATGATCCACGCAACCAGGGCGGCATAAATGCCGCCCCTGTGAATACCTATCATCCACGCAACCACAACGATTAACGGCGCGAAACGTAGGGGGCGCATTAATGCGCCCCTGGCCCGGAAGATGTACGCAGCCAGGACGGCATAAATGCCGCCCCTATGGTTAAACATGACCCACGTTGACGAGGCGATTAACGGCGCGGCACACAGGAGGCGCATTNCACGCAACCAGGGCGGCATAAATGCCGCCCCTGTGAATACCTATCATCCACGCAACCACAACGATTAACGGCGCGAAACGTAGGGGGCGCATTAATGCGCCCCTGGCCCGGAAGATGTACGCAGCCAGGACGGCATAAATGCCGCCCCTATGGTTAAACATGACCCACGTTGACGAGGCGATTAACGGCGCGGCACACAGGAGGCGCATTAATGCGCCCCTGGCCCGGAAGATGTACGTAACCAGGGCGGCATAAATGCCGCCCCTGTGAATACCTATCATCCACGCAACCACAACGATTAACGACGCGGAACGTAGGGGGCGCATTAATGCGCCCCTGGTTCAGATGATCCACGCAGCCAGGGCGGCATAAATGCCGCTCCTACGGTTACCCATCATCCACGCAACCAGAACGATTAACGGCGCGAAACGTAGGGGGCGCATTAATGCGCCCCTGGCCCGGAAGATGTACGCAGCCAGGACGGCATAAATGCCGCCCCTACAATGGCACGGTACGTAGGGGGCGCATTAATGCGCCCCTGGTCTGGATGATCCACGCANCGATTAACGGCGCGAAACGTAGGGGGCGCATTAATGCGCCCCTGGCCCGGAAGATGTACGCAGCCAGGACGGCATAAATGCCGCCCCTACAATGGCACGGTACGTAGGGGGCGCATTAATGCGCCCCTGGTCTGGATGATCCACGCAACCAGGGCGGCATAAATGCCGCCCCTGTAATGGCCCGGCACGCAGGGGGCGCATTAATGCGCCCCTGGCCCGGATGATTTACGAAATCAGCGCGGCGGGGGATGTTCAGGCATAAAAAAGCCCGCACAGAGCGGGCTATTAAACAGAATACTTTGCGCTTACAGGCCAGCGGCTTCGCGCAGCAGGGCGGCTTTATCCGTCTGCTCCCACGGGAAGTGTTCGCGGCCAAAGTGACCGTAGGCGGCGGTCTCTTTATAGATAGGTTTCAGCAGATCCATCATCTGAATCAGACCGTAAGGGCGCAGGTCAAAGAATTCACGAACCAGCAGCGTCAGCTGTTCGGTCGGCACTTTCTCAGTGCCAAAGGTTTCTACCATGATCGACGTTGGCTCTGCCACGCCGATAGCGTAGGAAACCTGAATCTCGCAGCGATCGGCCAGGCCGGCAGCAACAATATTTTTTGCCACGTAGCGCGCTGCATAGGCTGCAGAGCGGTCAACTTTTGACGGATCCTTACCGGAGAAAGCACCGCCACCGTGACGAGCCATACCGCCGTAGGTATCAACGATAATTTTACGGCCGGTCAGGCCACAGTCACCCATCGGGCCGCCAATCACAAAGCGACCGGTCGGATTGATATGGTATTTAGTGCTGGCGTTGATCCACTCAGCAGGCAGCACCGGCTTAATGATCTCTTCCATCACCGCTTCACGCAGATCGGCCTGAGAAACCTCTTCTGAATGCTGGGTTGAGAGCACGACAGCGTCGATACCGACAATTTTGCCACCATCATACTGGAAGGTGATCTGGCTTTTAGCGTCCGGGCGCAGCCATGACAGCGTGCCATTTTTACGCACTTCTGCCTGACGCTGCACCAGACGGTGCGCATAGGTAACCGGTGCGGGCATCAGCACATCCGTTTCGTTGGTTGCATAACCAAACATCAGACCCTGATCGCCTGCACCCTGCTCCAGCGGATCGGTGCGATCTACGCCCTGATTAATATCAGGTGACTGCTTGCCAATGGCGCTCAGTACGGCGCAGGAGTTGGCATCAAAGCCCATATCAGAATGAACATAGCCGATCTCACGTACGGTATTGCGGGTGATCTCTTCAATATCGACCCAGGCGCTGGTGGTGATTTCACCGCCTACCAGTACCATACCGGTTTTGACGTAAGTTTCGCAGGCCACGCGCGCTTTCGGATCCTGTTCGAGGATGGCATCCAGCACGGCATCGGAAATTTGGTCAGCGATCTTATCAGGATGTCCTTCTGATACGGACTCAGATGTAAAAAGGTGTTTAGCCATTCTGTTCTTTACCTTAGAAATGGGTTGAATTCGACTGCATAGCGCCAGTGAAAAACCTGCTTAGCGCCCCTTCAGGCAAAGCCACGAGCAGCAGGGAGTGTCAGCACACCAGGCTCACACCGCCTGGAACTTATTCAGTTTAGATGGAAAACCATCTGGACGGCTATTTTAGGTTACCCGATGTGCATTTTACCAGAGCTTTTTCTGATTCGGTTTGTTTCAAAAAGCGGCTTACTGGAAGCTTTTGCTGACAGCGCGCGCAGGGCGGGGACAAAGATTTTGCAATTTTACCCGGCTGGCGGTATAAAACGCCGCTATTGATGCCAGGACGCCGTCAGGCGTTGCACGATCAGATACCATCTCTGATTTTTTTCCGCTCCGTTTCCGCATGCTGCCCGCAGGCGCTGGAGGTGAGTAAAGTAATGAACCGTTCCCATCTGCTCTCTGGTTCACAGCGCATGTTAGGCGCGCTGGCCTCTCTTTCTGCTGTTCACACTTCCTGTTCTTTCTGTCGATGTTTGCCGCCGTGCAATCATGACGACATGCATAGCCATTAAACTGCGGCTAAAGTCCGGCATCAGCACAGGCGCGTGATTGACACCCGCCGCCGTGCCAAATCCGATCGGATTTCCACTGACTGCAGCGCGATGTTTTACACTTACTGGCAGTAACACCCGGGGTAACCTGATGAGGCGGGACACGCAGCATGAATAAGTTTTTAGCCGCAAACGCACCAGCAGTACCTGATAACTCTCTACTATTTCAACAGAAAACTGAGGTTCGCGATGTCTGACGACATGAAGAATATCAAGGGTTCGTCAGCTGGCGAACAGGGTGTCCTCCGCTCAATGCAGGAGGTGGCGATAAGCGATCAGGAAGCGAGCCGTATGCTGCGCACCTATAACATCGCCTGGTGGGGCAACAACTATTACGACGTAAACGAGCTGGGCCATATCAGCGTGTGTCCGGATCCCGATCGGCCCGAGGTGCGGGTTGACCTGGCAAAGCTGGTCAAAGAGCGCGAGGCTGACGGTCAGCGTCTGCCGGCGCTGTTCTGTTTCCCGCAGATCCTGCAGCATCGCCTGCGCTCCATCAATGCGGCGTTCAAGCGCGCGCGCGAATCCTATGGTTATAAAGGCGACTACTTCCTGGTTTATCCAATCAAGGTCAATCAGCACAAGCGCGTCATTGAATCGCTGGTTAACTCGGGTGAACCGCTGGGCCTTGAAGCGGGCTCAAAAGCAGAGCTGATGGCGGTACTGGCGCACGCGGGCAAAACGCGGACCGTTATCGTCTGTAATGGCTACAAAGATCGTGAATATATCCGGCTGGCGCTGATCGGTGAAAAGCTCGGCCATAAAGTTTATCTGGTGCTGGAAAAGATGACTGAGGTCCGTCTGGTTCTGGAAGAGGCGGAGCGTCTGAATGTGGTACCGCGTCTCGGCATCCGTGCGCGCCTTGCCTCCCAGGGCTCGGGTAAGTGGCAGTCGAGCGGTGGTGAAAAATCGAAGTTTGGCCTGGCGGCGTCACAGGTACTGCAGCTGGTGGATATCATGCGCAAAGCTGGCCGGCTTGACAGCCTGCAGCTGCTGCACTTCCACCTCGGTTCGCAGATGGCGAATATCCGCGATATCGCGACTGGCGTGCGCGAATCTGCCCGCTTCTATGTTGAGCTGGCAAAACTTGGCGTCAACATTAAATGCTTCGACGTCGGTGGCGGTCTGGGGGTGGACTATGAAGGAACCCGCTCCCAGTCTGACTGCTCGGTAAACTATGGCCTGAATGAGTATGCCAATAATGTTATCTGGGCGATTGGCGACGCCTGTGAAGAGCATGGCCTTGAACATCCTACGGTGATCACCGAGTCAGGCCGCGCCGTAACGGCACACCACACCGTGCTGGTCTCTAACATCATCGGCGTAGAGCGTAATGAATTCAGCACACCGGTCGCGCCTGATACGGATGCACCGCGCCCGATTCAGAGCCTGTGGGACACCTGGCAGGAGATGCATGAGCCCAACGTGCGCCGCTCGCTGCGTGAATGGCTGCATGACAGCCAGATGGACCTGTTTGATATCCATACCGGCTACTCATCCGGCACCTACGATCTGGGACAGCGCGCGTGGGCCGAACAGCTTTATCTGAGCATTTGTCACTACATCCAGCAGCATCTGGATCCGAGCAATCGTGCACACCGCCCGATTATCGATGAGCTGCAGGAGCGTATGGCAGATAAAATCTACGTTAATTTCTCTCTGTTTCAGTCGATGCCGGATGCCTGGGGTATCGATCAGCTCTTCCCGGTTATGCCGCTGGAAGGTCTGAACAAGATGCCACAGCGTCGCGCTGTGCTGCTGGATATTACCTGTGATTCCGACGGGACAATCGACCATTACGTTGACGGTGACGGAATCGCAACCACTATGCCGATGCCTGAATATGACGTGGATAATCCGCCGATGCTGGGCTTCTTTATGGTGGGCGCCTATCAGGAGATCCTCGGCAACATGCATAATCTGTTTGGCGACACTGAAGCAGTAGATGTGTTTGCTTTCCAGGATGGCAGCGTGGAAGTGCAGTTATCAGATGAAGGGGATACCGTCGCGGACATGCTGGAATATGTGCAGCTGAATCCGGACGATCTGATGACGCTATTCCGCGATCAGGTAAAGCAGCAGCAGGATATAGATGAAGAGCTGCGATCGCAGTTCCTTGCCGAGTTTGAAAGCGGCCTTTATGGCTATACCTATCTTGAAGATGAATAATCAGTAATAACGTATCGGGCCCTGCGGGGCCCTTTTTTATTGCTGTAAAATTTTTTTCTGGTTTGTGACGTAATTCACTATTTTGCGCGAGCGCTACTTCTTCGTTTTTTTCTGTAGCGACTACCCGGTCAGTTTGGCTTAAAAATCAATATCCTCTGCCATTATCGCTCACCCTGACTCTACCTTTTCTTATGTATTGATAAATTTTCTTATGTTTAGCTTATCCTTAAATCATAATTTATTTATGTTTTTTATAAATAAGAGATGTTTTTAGTCATGATCCATCTGGCGCATTTACTGATGTCAGGTTTCCTGAAAAATAGCCGGTTATTACTAAAATAAAAAATTAACAAGCTGCGCTTTCACATTAATTTGACTTAAAATCAGTATTTTAAGGCTAAATAAGGCGCTGATGCTCGCACTTTGCACGATCGCAGGCTTATCTCCGGGCGCCGGTTATAGAGCATTACCGGAACGGTTGTCAGAAAATGATTGGTTTTAGCTATCATTACAGGACCATTTTTAGCTGAAAACTATTTTTCAAAATGTAAATTGCAGGCTAATCTCCAGTTGCTATAGTAAATTTTGTCGATGTTTCTATTTTATATAACATAAATAAGTCTGATCTTTAGGGCTTTATCAGCAGCGTCTTCAGGAAGGGTGCCATGACCGAGCGTTTTAATCCGGTTTTCCTGCTGGAACCCGTTCACAGTCTGACCGGAGAGATAACTTCGTGGGAGCTGCTGACACGCTTTAAAGAGAAAAAATCGATAACCACACAATGCAATCCCGACAGAGAAGAACATTTTTTCTCTCTACTTCCTGCCGATGAAAAGTGGCAGCTATTCCTTCACCAGGTCGAAAAAATTATTCAGCTTAGCCAGCAGGGATTTAATCAGGTTATTAGCGTAAACGTAGACAGAGACATTGTTGCCGGCATATTTGCAGATGAAACCATTCAGAAAAAACTGGCGTCTGTTGCATTATTGCGGCTCGAAATCTCTGCATTTTTTACCTCGCGTTTTAATAGCGAGGATCTGCTGACCCTGAAAGGCGTAGCAAAAATTACGCCCGCTCCTCTCTGGCTTGACAATTTTGGTCCGGGTTATTCAAGCCTGACCATGCTTGACAGCGGAATATTTGAGATCGTCAAGATTGATAAAGCGTTTTTCTGGCAATTCAGCGAAGACCGCACCTTTGACATTCTGCTTAATCACCTTAATCAATTATGCCGTGGCGTCATTGTTGAGGGTGTTGAAAATCAACACTATGTGGACCTGCTTGCGCATAAGCCTGTTTATGGCATGCAGGGTTACCACTGGCAGAGTGTTTATCTTGATGATTTATTTGCGTAATTCAGCACACAGCTTTGCGATTATGGTCTGCGCAGAAAGGGATTTCAGGTGAAAATTAAGCGTGCCTGCTTCGCTTATTATCACCTATGAATAACGCTTCTGTATTCCGCATAACGCCTGATGTCCTTTCTGAATACGCGATTAAACCTATTCTGCGCTGCGCTTACTCTTTTACCGGAATAAGAGCAGCCGATGAAGGATGTGAGTAATTCCCTGAATTACTTGCGATAGCAAGCGGTATCTGATGATACCGGGCGTGCCAGTAACGCTCATAAACTTATATCTGCGCGGGATCCCGATAACATGAACAATATCTCTATCACGCCCAAAGGTGGGACGATTGCTAACGAAGTGAGCGGTACTCAGATTACGCTGACCGCACCCAGTGTGGTTAAACTTAACCTGAATCAGGCTGACATTAAGACTTTCACACGCAATGGTAACGATTTAGTCGTAACAACTAAATCAGGTGAAACACTTGTTATTCATGATTTTTACAGCGCCAATGGCGACAGCGATCTGGTCCTGCAAGATGACCGCGGTGCGCTCTGGTGGGTTGAGGATCCCGGCACAGAGGGCTTTCAGTATGTGTCAATCGACAGTACAGAAGGTCTGCTGGCAGAAAACGTAACGGATAACGGCACGATTGCCGCCTTCGGTATCGGTGGCGCGGCCCTGGCCGGTATCGGGGCGCTGTTTGCGACCGGCGGCGGCGGCGGTGGCGGCGGCGGTGGCGATGATGCGGATGATTCCGGCGGCGGCACCAATCCCGGTAACGGAGGCAACAATCCTGGCGGAGGTGGCGGCAATAACGGCGGAGGTAATGGCGGTACCGATCCCGGTAACGGCGATACCACCGCACCCGCTCCGGCTGGAAATATCGTGGTCAGCGATAATGTCGGCAGCAGCCAGGGGCCGTTACTTAACGGGCAAACCACCGATGACAATACGCCCACGCTGACCGGCACGGCGGAAGCGGGAGCCGTGGTTAAAGTGTATGACGGCTCCGTTCTGCTTGGCAGCGTCACGGCGGGAGCAGACGGGCGCTGGAGCTTTACCACACCGGCACTGAATAACGGTAGCCACACGCTGAGCGTGACGGTCACCGATGCGGCAGGCAATGTCAGCCCCGCAACCAGCGGGTTCGTGATCAATGTCGCCGCAGGCATCGCACCTACCAGCAGCACGCTGGAAATCACCGATGACAGCAGCCCTACGCTGCGTACGCTGCCGGACGGGTCCAGCACGCGTGATACGACTCCAACCCTGAGCGGCCTGGCGGGTGCCAATGAGCTGGTTACGCTCTATAACGGCACGACCGTACTTGGCAGCACGCTTGCCGACGCAAGCGGGCAGTGGAGTTTTACGCCCGCAGCGCTGCCGGACGGCAGCTACGCCTTCCGCGCGGTAGCCACCGATGCCGCCGGAAATAGCACATCATCCGTCACGCTGACCATTACTATTGATACGGTGCCGCCAGCCGCCGCCAGCGATCTGCTGCTCAGCAGCGACGACAGCGGCCCGCTCGTGCCAATTGCCACGAATGGCGCGACCCGTGATACCACGCCGGTGTTAAGCGGCAGCGCTGAACCTGGCAGCATCATCACCGTACGTGACGGCACGACGGTACTGGGCAGCGCTATTGCAGACAGCGACGGGCGCTGGAGTTTTACCACCCCGGCGCTGGGTGAAGGCAGCCATACTCTTACCACTACCGTGACGGACGCGGCAGGCAATACCGGCCCCGCTTCCGCTCCGCTGCAGCTGACGGTCGATACCACGGCTCCGGAGGCGATAACCGATTTGCGGGTCTTTGACGACGCGGGCGACAGCCAGGTTGAGCTGGCACAAAACGCCACCACGGATGACAGCACGCCCGTGCTGAGCGGCAGCGGAGAGCCGGGCGCGTCGGTCAGCATCTACGACGGTGACGTACTGCTCGGTGTGGCTCTGGTTGACGTTAACGGCAGCTGGCAGTTTACCACCCCTGCGCTCAGCAACGGCGCGCACAGCTTCACCGTTATCAGCACTGACGCGGCCGGTAACAGTGGTCCGGCAAGCGCACCTTTCACGCTTAACGTCCAGGCGGATCTGCCGCCAGCGACGACGCCGCTGGAAGCAGTAACCACCGGTGATAATACGCTGCAGCCGCTGACCGACGGCGCGACCACGCGCAGCGAGGAGATAACGCTGAGCGGCGTCAGCACCCCGGGCAACCTGATTACGCTCTTTGACGGAAACACTGAAATTGGCAGCGTTGTCGCTGATAGCAACGGCCAGTGGTCGTTTGCCCTGCGCGGCCTGTCCCAGGGGCTGCACAGTTTCTACCTGCTTACCACCGATGCCGCAGGCAACGCCACGCAAAGCGCACCGCTGAATATCACCGTCGACAGCGTGGCACCGGCAGCGGCTGATGCGCTGACGCTAAGCGGCAGTGACGGCAGCACCGTGGTCAGCATCACGCCGGATAGCACCGTTAACGACGCCCGGCCGGTGCTGAGCGGCACAGCGGAACCGGGTGCGCTGGTGACGATTCGTGATGGCGATACCGTGCTGGGCAGCGTGACCACCAACAGCGACGGCAGCTGGCGCTTTACCACGCCGCAGCTGGGTGAGGGCAGCCACAGCCTGACCACCACCGTGACCGATCTGGCTGGCAACAGCAGCCCCGCCTCTGCGCCGCTGAATTTTACCGTAGATACAGTCGCACCAGCGGCGGTCAGCAATCTGCAGGTCACTGATAACGCAGGCGGCAGCACCGGCCCGCTGGCTTCAGGGCAGCTCACCGATGACAACACGCCGACGCTGAGCGGCACAGCCGAAGCGGGCAGCGTGGTGCGCATTTATGACGGCGACGTGCTGCTGGGCAGCGCCGTTGTGGATAGCAACGGCAGCTGGAGTCTGACGCTGCCAGCGCTGAGCAACGGCCAGCATAACGTTACCACCACCGTGACCGACGCTGCAGGTAATGTCAGCCCGGCATCACCGGCGTTTACGCTGGCGATTGATGCCGGCAGCGTGCCGGCAACCAGCTCACTGGAGGTAACCGATGACAGCGGCAGCACGCTGGCTCCGCTGGCAAATAACGACAGCACCGGCGATAACACCCCGGTGCTGAGCGGCGTCGCCACCGCTGGCGACGTGGTCAGACTCTATAACGGTACCACGCTACTGGGCAGCGTTGTCGCAGACGGTGACGGCCAGTGGCGCTTTACGCCTGCCGCGTTAGCCGATGGCACCTATGCGTTCCGGGCGGTTGCCACCAGCGCAGCAGGAACAGAGACCTCATCACCGGTCGTTAATATTACCATTGATACCAGCGTGCCTGCCGCGCCGTCCGGCGTTCAGCTCAGCAATGAGAATGGCGATCCGGTTACGCCAGGCAGCAGCACCAATCTCACTACGCCGACGCTGAGCGGCACCGCGGAGCCTGGCTCCACAGTGACCGTCCGCGACGGTGACACAGTGCTTGGCACTACGACCACGGATGCTGACGGCAACTGGAGCTATACCACGCCGCCGCTCAGCGATGGCGATCACGCGCTGACCAGCACGGCCACCAATGCGGCCGGCAGTACCGGCCCCGCTTCCGACCCGGTGGCGGTAACGGTAGACACGCAGCCACCGGCCGCCGCCAGCGGTCTGCAGCTGAACAATCAGGAAGGTAACGCGCTGCCGGCGGGTGGTGCCACGAATGAAACCACGCCGACCCTCAGCGGCAGCGCCGAGCCGGGCAGCATCATCACCGTTTCCGATAATGGCGACGTTCTGGGCAGCACCGTGGCGGGCAGCGACGGCAGCTGGAGCTTTACGCCGCCGCAGCCGCTGGATGAAGGCCCGCACGCGCTTACCACCACCGTAACCGATACGGCGGGCAACACCGGGCCGGTCAGTGCGCCGGTTAATATGGTTGTCGATACCACGGCACCAGAGAGCGCCAGCGATCTGCTGCTGAGCAACGGGCAAAACGGTAGCGAAATTACTGGCATTACTAACAGCACTACGCCGGTACTCAGCGGAAGCGCTGAGCCAGGCAGTACCGTCACCGTTTCTGATAACGGTAACGTGCTGGGCAGCACCACAGCCGGCAGCGACGGCAGCTGGAGCTTTACCTCACCGGTACTGCAGCCAGGTGAACATAGCCTGACCACGGTTGTGACCGATCCGGCTGGTAACAGCGGGGCTGCGTCCACGCCAGTGGTGTTTACCATCGATACGACTGCACCCGCGGCACCCGCAGCTCTGCAGGCGGCTAACGATGAAGGCAGTACGCCGGTTCCGGTTGACAACGGCCTGACGAATGACGCCACGCCGCTGCTGAGCGGCAGCGGCGTGGCCGCAGGCAGCCTGGTGACGATTTCAGATGGGGATGAGGTACTGGGCTCCGTTACCGTGGGAGAGGGGGGAAGCTGGAGTTTTGCCCCCGACGAACCGCTGGCAGACGGCGAGCACAGCCTGACGGCCGTCACCACCTCACCGGCAGGGAACAGCAGTGCGCCTTCTGCACCGCTGGTGCTGACCATTGATACTACACCGCCCGCTGCAGCAGGCGGCCTGCAGCTGAGTAACGATCAAAACGGTAATGCCATCAACGCCGGAGGCGTAACTAACGACACCTCGCCGGCGCTGAGCGGCAGCGCTGAGCCAGGCAGCACGGTCAGCGTCTATGATAACGGCACGCTGCTGGGCAGCGTCAGCGCTGACAGCACCGGAGCGTGGCGCTTTACGCCGGAAACGCCGCTGGCAGCCGGACCGCACAGCCTGACTACTACGGTCACGGATGCGGCGGGTAACCGCGGCGATGAGTCTGAACCGCTTAACTTTACGATTGACACCACGCCGCCGCCGGTGGCGGACGATCTGGTGCTGAGCAATGACAGCAGCGGCACGCTGGTGACGGTCACTAACGGGACGACCAGTGATACCACCCCGGTGCTGAGCGGCACGGCGGCTGCGGGCAGCACGGTAACGGTACTTGACGGCACCACGGTGCTGGGCAGCGTGGTCGTGAATGACGGCGGTACGTGGCGCTTTACGCCAGAGTCGCCGCTGAGCGAAGGTCAGCACAGCCTGACGGCTACGGTAACCAGCCCGGCGGGTAACGTCAGCGAGCCTTCTGCTGCGCTGGTGTTTACCGTTGATACTATTCCGCCGGCGGCGGCAGACGAACTGCAGCTCAGTAACAACGACGGCGAAACGCCATTGCCGGTTAATAACGGCGTGACCAACACGACGTCGCCGGTGCTGAGCGGCAGCGCCGAACCGGGTGCGCTGATCACCGTTTCCAATGGCGACACGGTGCTGGGCAGCGTAACCGCCGATACAGACGGCAACTGGAGCTTCACGCCAGAGGCACCGCTGCCTGAGGGCGATTACAGCCTGACCACTACCGTGACCGATCTGGCGGGCAACGTCAGCGCGCCATCGGCACCGCTGAATTTCACCATTGATACAACGGCACCCGAAGCTGCAGAGGCTTTGCAGGTCAGTAATGAGGCGGGCGGCGTGGCGCGCCCTGTCGACGAGGCCGGTGCGACTAATACCACCTTGCCGGTGGTAAGCGGCACGGCGGAAGCGGGCAGCATCGTGACCCTGTATAACAACGGCGAGGTACTGGGCAGCGTCACTGCAGGCAGTGACGGAAGCTGGCGCTTTACGCCAGATGCGCCGCTGGCTGAAGGCGATTACAGCCTGACCACGCGGGTCACTGACGCCGCCGGTAACACCGGCGCGGCCTCCCCTGCATATAACTTCACCATCGATACCACAGCCCCTGGCGCCGTAGTCGACCTGACTGCGAGGGATGATAATAACGCACCGATCACCGGCGTCACCAACGACGCCACACCGGTGCTGAGCGGCAGCGCTGAGGCGGGTAGCCTGGTAACGCTCTATGACGGAACAACCGCTATCGGCTCTGTCCGGGCAGACGCAGACGGGGCCTGGCGCTTTAGCGACACGGTCCTGACCGATGGCGCACATACCTTACGGGCCACCGCGACCGACGCCGCAGGCAACGTCAGCGCCACGGGCAACTCTGTGACCCTGACGGTGGATACCAGCGTGCCGGCTGCACCTGCTTTCTCCGTCACTTCCGGCGAAGGCGTGCCGGTTGCCAGTAACGGCTACACCAGCGACAGTACGCCGCAGCTCAGCGGGACGGCCGCCGCCGGCAGTCTGATCACTATTTATAATGACGGCACGGCTATCGGCAGCGTGGTAGCCGGTGGCGATGGCGGCTGGCAGTATACGCCCGCAGCCCTGGATGATGGCAGCTATGCGCTGAGCATTACGGAGACCACGCCAGCGGGCAACGTCAGTCCGGCCTCGGCAGTAACCACGATTAACGTGGATACGCAGGCACCGGAAGCGGCGCAGAACGTGCTGGTTAACAATAATGAAGGCAGTACGCTGGTGCCGATCAACAGCGGTGACGTGACCAATGACGCGACGCCGCAGCTGCTGGGTTCAGCCGAGCCGGGCAGCGTGGTACTGATCTATGACGGTACCGCGCAAATTGGTTCGGTTACTGTGGGCAGCAGCGGCAGCTGGCAGTTCACGACCGGCACGCTGGCGCAGGGCGAGCACAATCTGAGCACTGTTGTCAGCGATGCAGCCGGGAACACCAGCCCCGCTTCGCCCACAATCACCTTTACCGTGGATACGGTCGCACCGGCTGCGGCCAGTGCGATCGCGCTGGTGAACAACAACGGCACCACGCCGCAGGAGATTACATCCGGTTCCACCACCAGCGACAACACGCCTGAGTTCTCCGGTCAGGCAGAGCCTGGCAGCACTATTGTCGTGTCTGATGGCAATCTGATCCTCGGGACCACTACGACTGATGCGGAGGGCAACTGGAGCTTCTCGCCGATCCTCAGCGATGGCCCGCACAGTCTGAGCGTGACGGTAACCGACGCCGCCGGCAACAGCAGCGCGCCGGGCACGCCGATCGCCTTTACCGTGGACACCACTGCACCTTCCGCCGTTACGCAGCTGACGCTGAGCAACGATAACGGCACCACGCCGGTAGCGGTTCCCAACGGTGGCCTCACCAATGACGGCACGCCTCTGTTCAGCGGTCGCGGGGATGCGGGCAGCATTATCACTCTTACTGATCAGAACGGTACGCTACTGGGATCCACCACGGTAAACGGGCAGGGAGAATGGCAGTTTACACCAGCCACCGCGCTGTCAGACGGCAGCTACATCTTTAGCGCCACGGCATCTGACACGCTTGGCAATATCAGTGCACCGGTGACCTTTAACGCAATTGTTGATACCACACCACCGGAGGTGGCGGATAATATCGCGCTGACGAATAACGATGGCACCACGCCGGTGACGATCGCCAGCGGCAGTATCACTACGGATAATACGCCATTCCTCAGCGGCACCGCAGAGCCGGGCAGCGTAGTGACGATTCTGGACGGAACCGCAATTTTGGCCAGCGTGACCACCGGCAGCAACGGACAGTGGAGCTATCAGCTGCCGACGCTGGATGATGGCAGCTACAGCCTTACTACCACCGTGACCGATGCGGCTGGCAACACCGGTCCGGCCTCTGAGCCTGTCAATTTTACCGTGGACGCCACGCTGCCGGATGCCACATCGCTGGTGGTCAGCAACGACAACGGCACGGTGCCGCAGCCTCTGACAAACGGCGCGCTGACCACGGACAATACGCCGCTGCTGAGCGGCACCGCGGAACCTGACAGCCTGATTACGCTGTATGACGGTGGCGTGGTGATTGGCTCGGTGACGGCGAACGGCGACGGCAGCTGGAGCTTCAGCTCACCGGTATTGACCGACGGCCAGCACACGCTGAGCGCCACGGTCACCGATGAGGTGGGCAACGTCAGCGCACCGTCCGACGCGCTGACCATCAACATTGATGCCACTGCGCCACAGCCGGCAGGCGATCTGCTGCTGCAGAATGATATACAAGCGACGCCGGTAACTATCAATAGTAACAGCGTAACCCCTGACGCGACGCCGCTAATCAGCGGTACCGCAGAGGCGGGGGCGACCATCATTGTGTATGACGGTGAGCAGGAAGTTGGCAGAACCACCGCCGATCCTCAGGGGATCTGGAGCCTCAATACCAGCGCGCTGGCAGAGGGGGCGCACACTCTGACGGTGACCGCCACCGATGTAGCGGGCAATATCAGTGAGGTGGCGTCGACGGTCAGCTTCACGGTCGATACCAGCACGCCAGCCGCGGTGCTGAGCTTTGAGATTTACAATAACGCCAACACCACGCCGCTGCTGGTAGCGAATAACGGCTTCGCTAACGACAGCACGCCGGTGCTGCGCGGAACCGGCGTTGCCGGCACGGTGGTGAATATCATTCAGGATGGAGCCATCGTTGGCACCACAACCGTGGGTGAGAACGGCGTCTGGCGTTATGAAACCGCGACGCTGGACGATGCGACTTACGCCTTCAGCGTCTCGGTCAGCAACGCGGCGGGCACCACCGGCCCGGTTACCGGCCCGGTTACCATCACTATCGACACGGCAGTGCCGGAGGCAATTGACGATCTGCTTGTCACCGACAGCGTCGGCGGCGCTGAAGGTCCGCTGACGTCAGGCGCGATCACTGATGATAATCTTCCGGCCTTCAGCGGCACGGCGGAGGCGGGCAGCACGATAACGGTCTATGACGACAACGTGCTGCTGGGAACGGCCACCGCTGGCGAAAACGGCAGCTGGAGCTTTACGCCAGATGCCGCGCTGTCAAACCGCGTGCATAGCTTTACGTTCACCGTGACCGATGCGGCGGGTAACGTCAGCCCGGCTACCGGCGCCTTTACGCTGACGATTGAAGCCGATCTGCCACCGGTCAACAGCACGCTGCAGATCACCGATAATAGCGGCAGCACGCTGGTAACGGTAACAGACGGGGCTGATATCCGTGACAACACGCCGGTCCTGCAGGGAACGGGCCCGGCAAATGGCACTGTAACCATTTCTGATAACGGTACAGTGCTGGCTACTCTGACGATAGACGCGAACGGACAGTGGAGCTATACGCCAGATCCGGTGCTGGCTGAAGGCGCACACGCGATTTCTGTAGTCAGCACGGATGAAACCGGCAATCCTGGCGATCCGTCAGAGGTGATTAATTTCATCGTCGATACCGTTGTGCCCGACGTCGTAACCGATCTCGCGGCGGCCAATAACAATGGTGCCACGCCGGTGCCGGTGACGGATAACGGCGTGACTAACGACAGTACGCCACAGCTCAGCGGCACCACGGAGGCGGGCGGTCTGGTGACCATCTACGATGGCAATACGGTAATCGCTACGGTCACTGCTGACGGCGACGGCGCATGGAGCACCACGCTGCCGCTGCTGAGCCAGGGCGCGCACGCGCTCAGCGTGACGGTGACCGATGCGGCGGGCAACGTCAGCGATCGCTCCGGCGCGCTGAACATTACGGTTGATACGGTCGCCCCTGTGGCCGGCACGGTGAATGTCACCGCGGGTGATTCGGCTACGCCGCTCACCAGCGGCGCAACCATTAACGACAGTACGCCAGCGCTGAGCGGCACCACAGAGGCAAACGCCACGGTCAGCGTGTATGACGGCACCACGCTGCTCGGTACCACTACCGCCAGCGGCGCGGGCGCCTGGAGCTTTACCCCTGCCGCGCTGAGTGAGGGCAGCCACGCCCTGAGCGTGCGCGTCACCGATGTGGCTGGTAATACCGGTATCGCCTCTGCTGTCACCACGGTAGTGGTGGATACCGTGGCACCTGCGGCCATCTCCGGCCTGACGGCGGTCAACAACAACGGCAGCACGCCGCTGACTATCGCAGCTGGCAGCACCACCAGCGACAACACGCCGCAGCTGAGCGGCACCGCTGAGGCGGGCAGCATCGTGACGGTGCGTGACGGCAACGATGTGCTCGGATCGGTCACCGCCGGCACCAATGGCGCATGGAGCTTTACCACCGCCGCGCTGGCGGATGGTCCACACACGCTGAGCGTGAGCGCCGCCGATGCGGCGGGCAACGTCAGCCCGGCGAGCGATATCAGCTTTACAGTGCTGACCGCAGCGGTTGCCCCGGTCACGGCGCTGACGGTAACGGATAACGTGGGTGCGATTCAGGGGCCGCTGACCAGCGGTACGCCGACTGACGACACCACGCCAACGCTCTCCGGCAGCGCTGCGGCAAACAGCGTAGTGGTGATCAGCGAAGGCACTACGGTGCTGGGATCGGTCGTGGCAAACGGCGAGGGAGCATGGAGCTTCACCCCTGCCGCGCTGAGTGAAGGCACGCATCCGCTCAGCGTCACGGTACGCGATGCTGCGGGCAGCAGCAGCGATCCGGTGAACTTTACCGTAGTAGTGGATACCACTGCGCCAGCCACCTCAACGCTGGTGGTAACCAACGATGTGACCAGCGCAACCATACCGGCGGGTGGCTACAGCAGCGATACGACGCCGACCTTAAGCGGCGTAGCGGAAGCGAACGCTATTGTCACGGTACGCGACGGCACCGCGGTGCTGGGCTCGGTGACCGCTGATGCGGAAGGACGCTGGAACTATGTCAGCACTACGCTGAGCCAGGGACTGCATACCCTGAGTGTCACCGCCACCGATGTGGCGGGCAACATCAGCGGCGCGACCAGCACCACGCTGATCGTGGATAGCGTGGCGCCGGTCGCCGTGAGCGGCCTGAGCGCGGCTAACAACAACGGCAGCGCGCTGGTGGCAATTGCCGCCGGCGGCACTACCAGCGATGCCACGCCGCTGCTCAGGGGCACGGCAGAGGCGGGCAGCGTGGTGACGATCCGCGACGGCAATGCCGTTCTCGGATCGGTAACGGCGGGCAGCGGCGGCGCGTGGAGTTTTGTCACGCCGGCGCTGGCAGAGGGGGCACACACCTTTAACGTTACCGCCAGCGATGCGGCCGGTAACGTCAGCCCGAATGCGACGCTGACGCTGACGGTCGATACCACTCCGCCAGCCGCAGTGAGCAATCTGGTGGTCACCGATGACGCTGCGCCGAACACCGGACCTCTGGCTAACGGCGCCGTGACCAATGACACCACGCCGGTGCTGAGCGGTACGGCAGAGGCGGGGGGCGTGGTCACCGTCTATGATGGCACTGCAGTACTGGGCTCCGCTGTGGCCGACGGCAGCGGCGCGTGGAGCTTTACTTCGCCCGCGCTGAATAATGGTCCGCATGCGCTGAGCGTTACGGTCCGTGATGCAGCAGGCAACGTCAGCGCGGCGTCGCCCACGGTGGCAATCACCGTGGACACCGTGGCGCCGGCTGCGCCAACGCTGGTCGTGACCAACGACGTGGCGAACACCACGGTGGCGAATGGCGCAGCAAGCGGCGACAGCACGCCAACTCTGAGCGGCAGCGCTGAGGCCAACAGTCTGGTGATTATCCGCGACGGCACCACAATACTCGGTTCTGTTACCGCCAGCGGTACCGGCAGCTGGAGCTTTACTCCTGCTACGGCGCTCTCTGAGGGCTCGCACACCTTCAGCATCACCGCTACCGATGCAGCAGGTAACGTCAGCAGCAGCGTCAGCTCCACGGCGATTATTGATACCGTTGCGCCGGGCGCGGTTACCGGCCTGGCCGCCGCCAACAACAACGGCAGTACGGCGATCGCTATTCCCAATAACAGCGTGACCAGTGACAGCACGCCGCTGCTGACCGGCTCTGGCGAGGCGGGTGCGCGCGTGACTATCCTTGACGGTAATGTTGCGCTGGGTACGGCGATTGTCAGCAGCAACGGCAGCTGGAGCTTTGTCAGCCCGGTGCTGAGTGAAGGCCTCCACACCCTGAACGTGACGCAAACCGACGCCGCCGGGAACGTCAGTCCGCCAGCCAGCATTACGCTGACGGTGGATACGGTGGCGCCGGCAGCGGTCAGCAACCTGACGATTACGGACGATGTGGCGCCGGTGACCGGACCGCTGGCAAATGGCGCGGTCACCAATGACTCGACGCCAACGCTGAGCGGAACGGCGGAGGCGAGCGCGGTCGTCACGGTGTATGACGGCAGCACGGTGCTGGGATCGGTGGTTGCGGGTAGCGACGGCGCATGGAGCTTTACGCCAGCTGCGCTGAGCAACGGCGTGCATTCGCTGAGCACAACGGTACGTGACGCCGCGGGCAACGTCAGTCCTGCAACGCCGGCAGTATCGATTACCGTCGATACCGTGGCTCCTGCTGCGCCAACGCTGGTGGTCACAAATGACATTAACAACACTACGGTGGCAAATGGCGGCGCGACGCGCGATAGCACGCCAACCCTGAGCGGCACGGCCGAGGCAAACAGTCTGGTGATTGTGCGCGACGGCACGACTGTCCTGGGGTCAGTGACCGCCAGCAGCAGCGGCAGCTGGAGCTTCACGCCGGGAACAGCACTTTCCGAGGGATCGCACACCTTCAGCATCACCGCCACTGATGCCGCGGGTAACGTCAGCAGCAGCATCAGTTCGACGGCGATTATCGACACCACGGTGCCGGTTGCCGTAACCGGGCTCACCCTGGCTAATAACAACGGCAGTACGGCAATCGCAATCCCCAATAATGGCGTGACCAACGACAGCACGCCGCTGCTGAGCGGATCGGGCGAGGCGGGCGCACGCGTCAGCATTTACGATGGCACCACGCTGCTGGGAACCGCGACCGTTGGCGGCAGCGGCAGCTGGAACTTCATTACGCCAGTGCTGGGTAATGGCGCTCATACGCTCAACGTGACGCAGACCGATGCGGCGGGTAACGTCAGCCCACAGGCTTCGATCACGCTGCGGATTGACACCGTGGCACCGGCGGCCAGCACGCTTACTATTACGGATGATGCGGGCAGCGCGCCGGTAACGCTGACCAATGGTGCTTTTACGCGCGATACCACGCCGACGCTGAGCGGTACGGCAGAAGCGGGCGCGCTGGTGACCATTTTTGACGGCACGACCGCACTGGGTTCCGTCACGGTGGGCACGGGCGGCAGCTGGAGCTTTACCACCGCGGCGCTGAGCAACGGGGCTCATACCCTGAGCACCACGGTGACCGACCCGGCAGGTAACGTCAGCAGCACCAACGTGGCGACCACCGTCACCGTAGACACGGTTCCACCGGCGGCGGTATCCGGATTGCTGATCAACAGCGCCGGCACCAGCGTCACCGGCAGCGGTGAGGTCGGTGCAACGGTAACGGTCCGCGACGCCAGCGGCGCCACGCTCGGCACCACCACGGTGGGCAGCGGCGGCAGCTGGTCAGTGGCGCTGAGCACAGCGCAGACTACCGGTGCCACGCTCTCGGTGACGCAGAGCGACAGGGCGGGCAACGTTTCGCCATCGGCGTCGCTGCTGGGGGCCATCCGCATTGTGGCGACCAACGATGTTAGCGAAGTCGATTACGGCACCACGCAGGCCACCATCAATAACGGCACCGTGAACTCTTCACACACGGCGCTGCTTACCCTGGGGGTCGGATCGCTACTGGGCGCCAGCGTGCTCAATAACGGCAACGCCTATATCTTCAATGTGGGTCAGGACGATTTCCGCACGGTGACGCTCTACGGCTCAGTGAACAGCATCGGCGTGGCGGCTAACTACTCGCTGAACCTCTACACGCAGCTGAGTAACGGCTCCTGGCAGCTGGTGAGTTCGCAGAGCAACTACATCAGCTCTCTGCTCTCAATCGGAACGATTCGCGGCGGTAACGTCACCTACAGCAATCTGGGTACCGGTAACTACGCGGTAGTGGTCGGCGCGAATACCAACCTCAGCATACTACCCACCACTACCGTGAGCACGGTGTCAGACTACACCACGCTGGCGGTAACCACGGCGGCCACCGTCACCGGTAATCTGCTGGCGAACGACACCAGCTCGATAGCCGGTACGGTACCTGCCGGCGTGGCGGTCACGACGGCGGGCGGCGCAACGGTTGCCGGCACGGGTAATACGGTGATCACCAGCAGCTACGGTACGCTGACCCTGGATGCGCGAGGTAACTACACCTATGCGCTGAAAGCGGGATTGAACATCGATACCCTGCCAGCGGCAGACACATTCACCTACTCGGTGCGCGATGCCAATGGTGCTGTGACCTCCGCCACGCTGACGGTAACGCTGCATAACGGTCCGGCGGCCACGCTGTTTGCCGCCACCAGCCTGCTGGCGGAAAGCAGCAGCGCTGAGCATGACGCGAGCGGCAGCATCTGGGCTGACAGCGCCAGTACGCACAGCGGAACCTTAACCATCACTAATGCTCTGGGGGCAGAAACCACGGTGGGAGCGGCCGGTATGACGCAGGTGGCCGGTGAGTTCGGCGTGCTGCAGGTCAGCGCCAGCGGGAGCTACACCTACTCACTCAATGCGGATGTTAACGTCCAGAACATTACGCATAAGGAGGTATTCAGTTACACCCTGGCGGGCCGGGACGGCACCCTGACCAGCCACAGCTTCACCATTGAGCTGCACCCGACCATTAACGGTACCGGCGGAAACGATACGCTGACCAGCAGCGCCTACGATGACACCATCACCGCTGGCGCCGGCGCGGATACGCTGGTCTACCATCTGCTGGATCGCGCTGACGCCACTGGCGGCAACGGTCACGACACCTGGACCGACTTTAACGTCGCACAGGGAGACAAGATTGATATCAGTGAACTGCTGATTGGATGGAATGATTCCACAAGTAATATTAATGATTTCGTGAAAGTGGACCATACTTCTGATGGCAGCACCGTGCTCTCAATCGATCGTGACGGTAGCGGGACGGGCTACAGCACTACGCAGCTGATCACGCTGGAAGGCGTTAACGTGTCACTGGAGGAGCTGCTGCAGCAACCGCACCAAAACCACACGGCATAGTGGTGTGTGACGCAGGGAAGCATCACGGGCACAGGAGGTGCCCTTTCTCTATTCTGACTGGTGGATAATCGATGGATCTGATGCAATCCGGCGCACCTTTTCGCCGTTCCTCTCTGCCCGCCGCAGTAAGCGCGGGCTTTCTGTTGTTTTACAGTGCGCATCTTAGTGCCGCCAGTGAGACGCTGATACGTGCTGGGTCTATCACGCAAAGTGAGCTGGTTCAGCAGCAGGAGCTGCCGTCGCTCGCGGGCGAAGTCGCCGAACCGGCGCTGGGCAGCGTACCGGATACCCTGACGATTGAGCAGGCGGTACAGCGTGCGGTGCAGTGGCATCCTGATATCGCGCAGGCGATCGGCACCATGCTGGAGCAGGCGAATCAGGTTGATGTGGCAAAGGCAAAATATTATCCGCAAATCAGCGCGGGCATGAACAATGGCTATAGCAACAGTTACAGCGGCAGCGGTTTCAGCCCCTCATTTGTGCTGTCGGTGTCGCAGATGCTTTATGACTTTGGCAAAGTCAGCAGCTCGGTTCGCTCTGCTGAGGCGGGCGTGGCGCAGGAGCAGGCTAACGTGCTGGTGAGTATCGACAGCGTGGCGCACGATACCGCAGCGGCACTGGTTCAGGTGCAGGGCTATCAGCAGCTGGTAAAGATTGCCCGCGATCAGCTCAGCGCCTTAAGCCGGATTGGCGTGCTGGCGCGGCAGCGTAATGAAGAGGGCGCCGCCTCGCTCTCCGACGCGACCCAGACGGATGCGCGTATCGAAGGCGCGCGCACCACCCTGACACAGTATCAGGCGAGCCTTAACCGCTGGCGCGCGACTTTAGCCACCTATCTGGGCTGGCCGCTGGTAAAGCAGGTCAGCGACCAGTTTCCCGCGACGCTGACTCGCGGCTGCGCCAGTGGCAAAGCGGATGACAAAACCAACCCGGCGGTGCTGGCCGCGTGGGCGCAGGCTAATCAGGCGCAGGCCAAACTGGATAACGCCAGCGCACAGAACCTGCCGACTATCTCGCTGGAGCCGCAGGTTACCCACTATCTCAACGATCGCTACGCCGGCAGTCAGTCGCTGGACCGCACGCAGTACTCTGCCTTTATCAAAGTAGAAATGCCGCTTTATCAGGGCGGCGGGATTACCGCCGCGCGCGACGCCGCCGCCAGTGCGCTGCAGGCGGCGAACGCAGCGGTAAATTCCGCACGGCTGAAAGCGCGTCAGCAGCTGAGTGAGTCGCAGAATGAGGCGCTCAGCCTGTCGCAGAGTCTGGCGATTATGGGGCGCCAGCAGGCGCTGGGCGAGAAAACCCGCCAGCTCTATCAGGATCAGTATCTGCAGCTCGGCACGCGCCCGCTGCTGGACGTGCTCAATGCCGAACAGGAGGTGTGGCAGACCCGCTTTACGCTACAGCAGACCGTAAGCCAGCTGCGATCGCTGCAGCTCGACTGTCTTTACAGCACCGGACAGATACGTTCAGCCTTTACGCTCAATAACCAGCGCATCCAGACCGTGGAGATCCAGCCATGACCCAATTACCAATTCCGGACGCGCCTGAGAGCCAGCCCGCCAGCGGCGGCGAGCTGCCGCTTAACGGCTGGGCCACGGCCATTATTCAGATCGCCACTCACTACCGGCTGCCCTGTTCGCCAGGCATGATCATGGCGGCAGCGGAGTGGCAGGGCAAACAGACGCGCGATAAAGCGCTGCGCCATCTGGCACGTCAGGCGGGGCTGTCGCTGCAGCTGTTTGCAGAAGAAAGCCGGGAGATCACGCGCTGGCGCCTGCCGCTGGCGGTTGAGCTGGATGATGGCCAGGTCGGCGTGGTGACGGCGTTTGATGGTGATGATCGCGTTCGGGTGCACTTTTCCGGCGATGAACAGCCGACGCCGGTGATGCTCACCGATCTGCTGCCCGCCCTCCGCGTGGTGGCCGCGCTGCGACCGGTGGCGGCGGCGAAAGATAGCCGGGTTGACCGCTACCTGGCTACCGTCCGCCCCGACTGGCTGCGGCGGCTGGTGCTGCACGATCTGCGTCCCTACGGCTACGTGATGCTGGCGTCCTTTTTGATCAATCTGCTGGCGCTGGTAGGAATTGTGTTTTCGATGCAGGTCTATGACCGGGTGATCCCGGCGCAATCCTATCCGACGCTCTATGTCCTCTATGCTGGCGTGATCATTTCAGTGGTATTTACCTATATTCTGCGCGTGGGACGCGATCACGTTACCGACCTGCTGGGCAAGCGCGCCGATATGCGCGTCTCCGATCGGGTGTTTGGTCATGCGCTGCGGCTGCGCAACAGCGTGGTGCCGCGCTCTACCGGCACCTTTATCTCCCAGTTGCGTGAGCTGGAGGCGATCCGGGAAATGGTGACGTCAACCACCGTGACGGCGATTGTCGATATGCCATTTTTCCTGCTGTTTTTGCTGGTTATGGCGATTATTGCGCCGCAGCTGGCGTGGATCGCCCCGGTGGCGGTGCTGCTGATGGTGCTGCCGGGCCTGCTCAGTCAGAAAAAACTGGCGAAGCTGGCGCAGCAGGCGCTGAAAGAGTCCACGCTGCGTAACGCAGTGCTGGTGGAGAGCGTGCAGGGGCTGGAGGATATCAAGCTGATGCAGGCGGAAGATCGCTTTCTGCAGCAGTGGAACAGCTATATCCGTATCACCGCGCAGTCGGGCGTCGCGATGCGTAAAGTGATGCACTCGCTCATTAGCTGGGGCGTAACGGTGCAGGGACTGGTTTACGCCAGCGTCATTGTGGTGGGCGCGCCGATGGTGATCAACGGCGATATCACTACCGGCGCGATTGTCGCGGCGTCGCTGCTCTCCTCGCGCATGATTGCACCGATGGCGACGCTGTGCGGCGTGCTGGCGCGCTGGCAGCAGGTCAGAGCGGCAAAAACCAGCCTCGACGGCCTGATGAACCTGCCGGTTGAGAACAGCAGCGATGAGACGCGTATCCACTGTCCCGTGCTGTTTGGCCACTATCAGTTCACCGACGCCATGTTCCGCTACTACAGCGACTCGCTGACCATGGCGCTGCGTATCAAATCCCTGACCATTCAGCCAGGGGAGCGTATTGCGGTGCTGGGCCGCAACGGCTCCGGTAAATCCACGCTGCTGCAGGCGATGGCGGGCGGCATGGATCTGGTGAGCGGTGAGCTGCGGCTTGATAACCTCAGCCTGCCGCATATCGACGTGGCCGACGTGCGGCGCAACGTCGGGCTGCTGACGCAAAACGCGCGTCTGTTTCACGGTACGCTGCGCGAAAACCTGACGCTCGGCGCGGCGCATGCTACCGATGATGCCATCTTCTCTGCGCTGACGGTGAGCGGCGGAGCAGAATTTATTCGCCGCCTGCCGCTGGGGCTGGATCACCCGGTCATGGAGGGGGGCACCGGCCTCTCCGGCGGGCAGCGGCAGTCGCTGCTGCTGGCGCGCATGCTGCTGCGCGATCCCAATATCGTGCTGCTGGATGAACCCACCGCCGCGCTCGACGATCACACGGAGAAAGAGTTTATTGAGCGCCTCGGCGCGTGGCTGAACGGCCGCACGCTGATCGTGGCGACGCATCGCGCCGCGATTCTGTCGCTGGTGGATCGGATACTGGTGCTGAAAGAGGGACAGCTGGTCATGGACAGTCCGAAAGAGAAAGCGCTGCCGCCAGCGCGCAGCGGCGGAAATCTGCCGGAGGTGAACGCATGAAGCAGCTGCCGGCAAAACTGCGGCTGGTCACGGCTGCTGAAACAGATGCGTCAGACGATCTGCTGGGTGAACTGAAATCGGAAACGCATTACAGCGGAGCGGTGCGGCTGATTGTTATCAGCGCCGCGCTGATGCTGGTCGCGCTGATCTGGGCGTGGTTTGGCGTGCTGGATGAAGTCTCAACCGGGACCGGTAAGGTGATCCCCAGCTCACGCGAGCAGGTGCTGCAGTCGCTGGAGGGCGGCATTCTGACGGAGCTGTACGTGCATGAGGGCGATCAGGTGCAGGCGGGTGAGGTGGTGGCGCGTCTCGATCCGACCCGTTCCCAGTCAAGCGTGGGTGAAAGCGCGGCACGCTATCGCGCCGCGCTGGCGGCGGCGTCACGCCTGCGGGCAGAGGTTAACGACACCCGGCTGACCTTTCCGGATGAGCTTAGCGGCTGGCCCGATCTGATCGCGGCAGAAACCCGTCTCTATAATACTAAGCGGGCACAGCTCAACGACGCGACGAAGCAGTTTAAGGCGTCGCTGGCGCTGGCTAACCGCGAGCTGGCGATTACGCAGCGGCTGGCAAAGAGTGGAGCTGCCAGCAATGTGGAGGTGCTGCGCCTGCAACGTGAAAAATCCGATCTGGAGCTGAAGCTGACCGATATGCGTTCGCAATATTATGTCCAGGCGCGTGAAGAGCTGGCCAAAGCGAGTGCGGAAGCGGACAGCCTCGCGGAAGTGATTAAAGGGCGCGAAGATACGGTGACGCGGCTGACGATCCGCGCCCCGATGCGCGGCATTGTCAAAAATATCAAAGTCTCCACGGTCGGCGGCGTGGTGCCACCCAACGGCGAGCTGATGAACATTGTTCCGCTCAACGATCGGCTGCTGGTGGAGGCGCGCCTGTCGCCGCGCGATATCGCCTTTATCCATCCGGGGCAGCGCGCGGTGGTGAAGATCTCCGCCTACGATTACGCCATCTATGGCGGTCTCAATGGCGTAGTAGAGAGCATCTCGCCGGATACCATCCAGGATGAGGTGAAACCAGAGATCTACTACTATCGGGTGTTTATCCGCACCGATAACGACTATGTGCAGAACAAAGCGGGCCGGCGCTTTTCTATCACGCCCGGCATGGTCTCCACGGTGGATATCAAAACCGGAGAGAAAACCGTGATGGATTATCTGGTTAAGCCGTTCAATAAAGCTGAAGAGGCGATGCGCGAGCGCTAAGCGGATGAGGATTGCAGGGGAGTATATTCCCGGCGATAATCACGCCATCAATCCCTTCCTCGTCGGGCCTAACGACGCGGAAGGGATTTTTTTATATCTGACCCAAAACCAGGCCGGTGCTGCCTGACGTAAAGAGGATGAATTATGTATAACACCCTGGGCAATCAGTATGACAACTCCCTGGTTTCCAACGCCTTTGGCTTCATGCGTTTTCCGCTCAACTTCCAGCCGTATGACAGCGATGCTGAGTGGGTGATCACCGGTGTACCGTTTGACGCCGCGACGTCGGGCCGTCCGGGCAGCCGTCTGGGGCCGGGCGCGATTCGTCAGATCTCCACTAACCTGGCGTGGGAAGGGTGCCGCTGGCCGTGGGAGTTTGATCTGCGTCAGCGCCTGAATGTCGTGGACTGCGGTGACCTGGTTTACGCATTTGGCGACTCACAGGATCTCTCAGACAAACTGCAGGCGCATGCGGAAAAACTGCTGGCCAGCGGTAAGCGCATGCTGACCTTTGGCGGTGACCACTACATTACGCTGCCGCTGCTGCGCGCCCACGCGAAGCATTTCGGTAAAATGGCACTGGTGCATTTTGATGCGCATACCGACACCTACTCTAACGGGCCGACGTTTGACCACGGCACCATGTTTTTCACTGCGCCAAAAGAGGGGCTGATCGATCCGCAGCACTCGGTGCAGATCGGTATCCGTACTGAATTTGATAAGAGCCTGGGTTTCAACGTGCTGGACGCGGCGCAGGTTAACGATCGCAGCGTGGATGATATTCTGGCGGAGGTGAAGCGCACCGTGGGCGACCTGCCGGTCTACCTGACGTTTGATATCGACTGCCTCGATCCGGCGCACGCGCCAGGCACCGGTACGCCGGTGATTGGTGGTCTGAGCAGCGACAAAGCGACCAAACTGGTGCGCGGCCTGCAGGGAATGAATATTGTCGGCATGGATCTGGTTGAGGTAGCGCCAGGCTACGATCACGCCGATCTCACCGCGCTGGCGGCGGCTACGCTGGCGCTGGATATGCTGCACGTGCAGGCAGCGAACAAAGGCTGATAGTGGCAGCCCTTCTCCCGGCGGGAGAAGGGCTGCAGCAGGTGCTTATTTGCCGTCTGCCGCGATACGATCGCGGATATGCTGCGCGCGCGCTTCGGAATCAGGATGGGAGTCAAACATCGAACTCTGATGCCCCTGATCCATCTTCGCCAGCTTCTCAAAGCTGGTGGCTAAACCGAGCGGGTTGATACCGCGCTTTTTCAGCAGATCATATGAGTAGTCATCTGCCTGCGACTCCTGAGTCTGCGAGAACTGCGCGTTAACCAGCTTCTCGCCGATATCGCCCAGCTGCGACTGCGACAGCGAACCAATAATACCGCCGACCGAGGCGGCAGCACCGCGTGCGGCTTCGGTGGCAAAGGCAACCTGCATCGCTTTGCGCGTGTGGCCCAGCGCAACGTGACCCATCTCATGGCCCAGTACGCCTTCCACTTCATTATCGGTCATCATATCCATCAGGCCGCTGTAAACGCGGATGCAGCCGTTGGCCATCGCCCAGGCGTTGACATCTTTGGTGACGTACACCTTATAGTTCGCCGGCGTGCCGTTGATATTGTCGCCCAGCGCGGCAGCGATCTTATTCAGACGCTGCTGATAGCTGCTGTTTGCCGCCGCAACCTGATTCTCTTTGTCCATTTGCGTACAGGACTGGTCACTCAGCTGTTTTACCTGCGCATCACTGAGCGAATAGGCCTGATAGGCCTGCGCGCCCGACTGCAGCAGCGCGTTGTTATCAAACCCCTGACAGCCGCTCAGTAGCGCTGCCACTCCGATTGCCGTAACCGTAGCCCGGATTTTCATATCATCATCCTTTAAGTAACTCGTCGTAAAAACAGACACCTGAAAGCAGGCCAGCTGTATAAACCCGATGTTTATAGCGCGCCCGTTTCGCGGTTGCTAGCAGACGCGGCTTAAAATGCAATCGCAGCCATGATAATTAGCACGCGGATGCATGTACTTTTGTGCCGATTTTCATGTACATTGATGGGCGACTTCTTTCACGCTTCGCCTGATAACTGATTAATTACAATACGTTAAGTGCGGCGGAGCCTTAATCCGATCTGGAGTAGAACATGCCCTCTCGTAAAGAGCTTGCCAACGCCATTCGTGCGTTAAGTATGGACGCAGTACAGAAAGCTAAATCGGGACACCCGGGTGCCCCGATGGGCATGGCGGATATCGCTGAAGTGCTGTGGCGCGATTTCCTGAACCACAACCCGGTTAACCCGCAGTGGGCTGACCGCGACCGCTTCGTGCTCTCGAACGGGCATGGCTCTATGCTGATCTACAGCCTGCTGCACCTTGCCGGCTACGATCTGCCAATGAGCGAGCTGCAGAACTTCCGCCAGCTGCACTCTAAAACCCCAGGTCACCCGGAATATGGCTATACGCCAGGCGTGGAAACCACAACCGGCCCGCTGGGTCAGGGCATCGCTAACGCCGTGGGCTTTGCGATCGCCGAGCGCACGCTGGCTGCTCAGTTCAACCGTCCGGGTCATGATATCGTAGACCACCATACCTATGTTTTCATGGGCGACGGCTGCATGATGGAAGGGATTTCGCACGAAGTCTGCTCTATCGCCGGTACGCTGAAGCTGGGCAAACTGGTTGCGTTCTATGACGACAACGGTATCTCCATTGATGGTCACGTTGATGGCTGGTTCTCCGACGACACCGCAGCGCGTTTTGAAGCCTACGGCTGGCATGTTGTGCGCGGTGTGGATGGTCACGATGCAGAAGCGATCAAACAGGCGGTGGAAGAGGCGAAGCGCGTCTCTGACAAGCCGTCACTGCTGATGTGTAAAACCGTTATCGGTTTTGGCTCACCTAACAAAGCGGGCACGCACGATTCACACGGCGCGCCGCTGGGCGACGATGAAATTGCGCTGACGCGCAAGCAGCTGGGCTGGAGCCACGCGCCGTTTGAGATCCCGGCCGATATCTATGCGCAGTGGGATGCCAGAGAGGCGGGCCAGGCGAAAGAGTCAGCATGGAATGAGAAGTTTGCAGCCTATGCGGCAGCTTTCCCGGCGCTGGCTGAAGAGTTTACGCGTCGCGTTAACAATGAGCTGCCGGCTAACTGGCAGGCGGAGTCGCAGCAGTTTATTGAGCAGCTGCAGGCGAACCCGGCTAAAATCGCCAGCCGTAAAGCGTCGCAGAATGCGATTGAAGCCTTTGGCAAGCTGCTGCCGGAATTTCTCGGTGGTTCTGCCGATCTGGCACCCAGCAACCTGACCATGTGGTCCGGTTCTAAACCGATCAACGAAGACGCAGCGGGTAACTACATCCATTATGGCGTGCGTGAGTTTGGTATGACCGCCATTGCCAACGGCCTTGCGCTGCACGGCGGTTTCCTGCCTTATACCGCGACCTTCCTGATGTTTGTTGAATATGCGCGTAACGCAGCACGTATGGCGGCGCTGATGAAGATCCGTCAGATCATGGTTTATACCCACGACTCTATCGGTCTGGGTGAAGATGGCCCGACGCATCAGCCGGTTGAGCAGATGGCCAGCCTGCGTACGACGCCAAACATGAGCCTGTGGCGTCCCTGTGACCAGGTTGAGTCTGCTGTTGCGTGGAAATATGCCATTGAGCGTGTGGATGGCCCGTCAGCGCTGATCTTCTCCCGCCAGAACCTGGCGCAGCAGGATCGTACCGCTGAGCAGCTGGCAAACGTGGTACGCGGTGGCTATGTGCTGAAAGATTGCAACGGCACGCCGGAACTGATCCTGATCGCTACCGGCTCTGAAGTTGAGCTGGCGGTAGCTGCCGCTGACAAACTCAGCAGCGAAGGTCGTAATGTACGTGTGGTTTCTATGCCATCAACGGATGCGTTTGATAAGCAGGATGCCGCCTACCGTGAAGCGGTGCTGCCGAAAGCGGTTAGCGCGCGCGTTGCCATTGAAGCGGGTATTGCCGATTACTGGTTCAAATACACCGGCCTGCACGGTGCGGTCGTTGGCATGACCACCTTTGGTGAATCTGCGCCGGCAGAGCTGCTGTTTAAAGAGTTCGGCTTTACCGTTGAGAATGTGGTAGAAACCGCAAAATCTATTCTGTAATCCGGGGTCGCCTTTAGCGGCGGCTTACCAGACCGGATATCGTGAACCACAGGGTGCGCATTGATGCGCGCCCTGTTTTATTTTCTCCTCCTTCTCCACCTGAAACGTTTCAATTATTCCTGCAGTAATCGATTAATCGCCTCATTTTTGTGACGCAGATCCAATAATCATCACCATCCTTGATCGCAATCATTCCGGTTATTCCTCGCATGCATTATTCTGGCTGAACCGTTTCAGTTGGCAGGTTATCTCGCAGCAGTGCCCCAGGCGCTGCGCAAGAATTTCCTGTACAAAATGGCGTGAAACGCTCAAGGTATCTGGCACATTTCAGAGGTGCAGTTGCAGGAAAAGCGATGACCATTCGTATTGCTATCAATGGCTTTGGTCGTATCGGACGCAATGTGTTGCGTGCGCTCTATGAAACGGGACGCCGGGCGGAAATTACGGTTGTGGCGATTAACGAGCTGGCAGATGCCGCCGGCATGGCGCATCTGCTGAAGTACGATACCAGCCACGGTCGCTTCGCCTTCGACGTGCGGCAGGAGCGCGATCTGCTGTGGGTAGGGGAGGACACTATCCGCATCCTGCATCAGGCTGAGATCGGCACGCTGCCGTGGCAGCAGCTGGACGTTGATGTGGTGCTGGATTGCACCGGCGTTTACGGCAGTCGCGCTGACGGCGAGGCGCATCTGCAGGCGGGCGCCAGAAAAGTCCTGTTTTCGCATCCGGGCGGCAACGATCTGGATGCAACCGTGGTGTTCGGCGTAAATGAACAGGCTCTTAAACAAACTGACCGCATTGTGTCCAACGCATCCTGTACCACCAACTGCATCATTCCGGTGATCAAGCTGCTGGATGATGCCTTTGGGATCGAGTCCGGCACCGTGACCACGATCCACTCCGCGATGCACGATCAGCAGGTGATCGACGCCTATCACAGCGATCTGCGCCGCACCCGTGCAGCGAGCCAGTCGATCATTCCGGTCGATACGCGGCTGGCTGCCGGCATCACCCGCATTTTTCCGAAATTCAACGATCGCTTCGAAGCGATAGCGGTGCGCGTACCCACTATCAACGTGACGGCAATTGATCTGAGCGTCTCGGTACGGGCGGCGGTAAAGGCGTGTGAGGTCAATGCGCTGCTGCAAAACGCATCAGCAGGGGCATTTCGTGGTATAGTTGACTATACGGAATTACCGTTAGTCTCAGTAGATTTTAACCACGATCCGCACAGTGCCATCGTTGATGGTACGCAGACGCGGGTCAGCGGTCATCACCTGATCAAGACGCTGGTCTGGTGTGACAACGAATGGGGCTTTGCTAACCGGATGATCGATACTACGTTAGCAATGGCCGCAAGCGGTTTCAGGTAAGACGCGGATGGCGTCTGGCAAAACTTACGAGAATCAACGAGAGGATTCACCATGTCTGTAATTAAGATGACCGATCTGGACCTTGCTGGTAAGCGTGTTCTGATCCGTGCCGATCTGAACGTGCCAGTGAAAGAAGGAAAAGTGACATCTGACGCACGTATCCGTGCTTCCCTGCCTACCATCGAAGCGGCACTGAAACAGGGCGCGAAAGTGATGGTTACCTCTCACCTTGGTCGCCCGACTGAAGGTGAATATAACGAAGAGTTCTCGCTGCTGCCGGTTGTTAACTACCTGAAAGAAAAACTGAACGGTACCCAGGTTACGCTGGCGAAAGAGTATCTTGACGGCGTGGAAGTGGGTGCTGGCGAGCTGGTCGTGCTGGAAAACGTACGTTTTAACAAAGGCGAAAAGAAAGATGACGAGACGCTGGCGAAGAAGTATGCCGCGCTGTGTGACGTCTTTGTAATGGATGCATTTGGTACCGCGCACCGCGCGCAGGCTTCGACTCACGGCGTGGGCAAGTTTGCGCCAGTCGCCTGCGCAGGCCCGCTGCTTTCTGCTGAGCTGGAAGCGCTGGGTAAAGTCATGAGCAACCCGGAGCGTCCGCTGGTTGCCGTAGTCGGCGGTTCAAAAGTATCGACTAAATTTGATGTGCTGCAGTCGCTGGTCAAAATTGCGGATACCGTGATTGTGGGCGGCGGCATCGCCAACACCTTTGTGGCTATCGACAACAAGGTCGGTAAATCACTCTATGAGCCGGACTTCGTTGAAGCAGCCAAAGGCCTGCGTGACCAGTATGGTATTCCGGTGCCGACCGATTCCCGCGTAGGCACGGAATTCTCTGAAACTGCACCTTCTACCGTGAAAAAGGTTTCAGAAGTGCAGGATAACGAAGAGATTATGGACTTCGGTGATGAAACCGCACAGAACATGGCGAAGATCCTGAAAGAGGCCAAAACCATCCTGTGGAACGGCCCGGTAGGCGTTTTTGAGTTCCCTAACTTCCGTAAAGGCACCGAAATTGTGGCCAATGCGATTGCTGACAGCGATGCGTTCTCTGTAGCAGGCGGCGGCGACACTCTGGCGGCTATCGATCTGTTCGGTATTGAAGAGAAGATCTCTTATATCTCAACCGGTGGCGGCGCATTCCTGGAGTTCGTGGAAGGCAAAAAGTTGCCTGCGGTGGCGATGCTGGAAGAGCGCGCTAAGCAGTAATTCTGGGGGCAGCGCTCTGGCGCTGCCTTAAAACTGGCCCCGACCGGGGCAAATAAATCCCATTCCCTTCGGGAATGAACGGTAACGAAACGGGACACAACCATGTCTAAAATTTTTGATTTCGTAAAACCCGGCGTTGTCACTGGTGATGACGTTCAGAAAGTCTTCAAGGTAGCGAAGGAGCACAAGTTCGCTCTGCCTGCAGTTAACTGCGTCGGCACGGACTCCATCAACGCGGTACTGGAAGCTGCTGCCAAAGTTAAAGCGCCGGTCATCGTTCAGTTCTCTAACGGCGGTGCTGCATTTATCGCCGGTAAAGGTTTCAAAACCGACAAACCACAGGGCGCGGCAATTTTCGGCGCTATCGCCGGTGCACACCATGTGCATCTGATGGCTGAGCAGTATGGTGTGCCGGTCATTCTGCACACTGACCACTGTGCGAAAAAACTGCTGCCGTGGATCGACGGTCTGCTGGATGCCGGTGAAGAGCACTTCAAAAAAACCGGTAAGCCGCTGTTCTCTTCACACATGATCGACCTCTCTGAAGAGTCGCTGGAAGAGAACATCGAAATCTCCAGCAAATATCTGGCGCGCATGGCGAAAATCGATATGACGCTGGAAATCGAACTTGGCTGCACCGGTGGTGAAGAAGATGGCGTGGACAACAGCCATATGGACGCTTCAGCCCTCTACACCCAGCCTGAAGATGTGGATTACGCTTACACCGAGCTGAGCAAAATCAGCCCGCGTTTCACTATCGCCGCCTCTTTCGGCAACGTGCACGGCGTCTACAAGCCAGGCAACGTGAAGCTGACCCCAACCATCCTGCGCGACTCACAGAAATATGTGTGCGAGAAGCATGGTCTGGAACATAACGCGCTGGACTTCGTTTTCCACGGCGGTTCCGGCTCTTCTGCAGCAGAGATTGAAGAGTCAATCAGCTACGGTGTGATCAAAATGAACATCGATACCGATACCCAGTGGGCAACCTGGGACGGTATTCTGCAGTACTACAAATCTAACGAAGCGTACCTGCAGTCGCAGCTGGGCAACCCGAACGGCCCGGACAGCCCGAACAAGAAATATTACGATCCACGCGTCTGGCTGCGTGCGGCACAATCCTCAATGGTTGTGCGCTTAGAGCAGGCGTTTAAAGAGCTGAACGCAGTCGACGTACTGTAAGTTCGCTGCAGTAAAAAGGCCCCATTGGGGCCTTTTTTTATGCGTTTTTCACGGTGTTATAGTGCGCTTCCTGCCCGACAAAACCACATACCAGCCCGCCATACGTTGCCGCTGACGTACCAGCAGCCTGCAGGTCTGTGCTGCGCTAATCTGCATCAATTCCGGTACGTTTTTCCCTCAATACAATGTTAAATCAGCTTAATTTTGGCGCTTCATGCTGTTTTTGTTTAACCTTGAAGCCTGGAGTGCCGGAGTCAATCTGGCCGTTTTTGTAATTTCCTGCGGGAAACTCAACAACAGGGCTGACAAATGGAAGATTTAAATGTCGTAAATGGCATTAACAGTGCAGGTGGATGGCTGGTGCGTAATCAGGCACTGATCCTGAGCTATGCGGTCAATATCGTGGCAGCAATCGCGATTATTATCGTGGGTATGATTATCGCGCGTATTGTTTCAAACGGCGTAAATCGTCTGCTGGTGGCACGCCATATCGATGCGACCGTGGCAGATTTTCTTTCAGCCTTAGTCCGCTATGGCGTTATCGCATTTACTATCATCGCAGCGCTGGGGCGAGTGGGTGTACAGACCGCATCAGTCATCGCCGTACTGGGTGCGGCGGGTCTGGCCGTAGGTCTGGCACTGCAGGGTTCGCTCTCTAACCTTGCCGCAGGGGTACTGCTGGTGACTTTCCGTCCATTCCGCACCGGCGAATTTGTTGACCTCGGTGGCGTGATGGGAACCGTACAGAATGTGCAGATTTTCTCAACCACGCTGAAAAGCGCGGACGGCAAAATGGTGGTAGTGCCTAACGGTAAAATTATCGCCAGCAATATCATTAACTTCTCTCGTGAGCCGATCCGCCGCAACGAATTTATTATCGGCGTGGCCTACGACGCGGATGTCGATCAGGTAATCGATCTGCTGCGTGAGGTGGTGGAAGCGGATGAGCGCGTGCTGAAAGATATGGGTATTCAGATTGGCCTCAACGAGCTGGCGGCTTCGTCGCTGAACTTTGTCGTGCGCTGCTGGAGTAAAAGCGGCGATCTGCAGAACGTTTACTGGGATCTGATGAAAAACTTTAAGCGTACTCTGGATGCGCACGGCATCGGCATCCCTTATCCGCAGATGGATGTGCATCTGCACCAGGTTAAAGGCGAGGCGCAGGAGCAGCCGGTCAACCTGACCAAATAACGTTAGCGTAAGGCACCTGCGGGTGCCTTTCTTATTAACAGCGCTAATGACCGATTAAATCTTTCAATTTCCGCTAATACCCTCCGGCCGATATACTGCGCCCATCCTCTTCTCTTTTCAGGGTATTCAACGTGTTATCAATTTATTTGCAGGGGCTGGCGCTGGGCGCTGCACTGATTCTGCCGCTGGGCCCGCAAAACGCCTTTGTTATGAATCAGGGCATCAAGCGCCACTATCATCTGATGACCGCCACGCTCTGTACCCTGAGCGACATTGCGCTGATCTGCGGCGGCATATTTGGCGGCAGCGCGCTGCTGCATCAGTCACCGCTGCTGCTGACGCTGATCACCTGGGCAGGCGTTGCGTTTCTGCTCTGGTATGGCTGGGGAGCGTTACGCAGCGCATGGCGCGGCGGTATTGCGCTGGAGCAGGACAGCACGCTGAAACAGGGACGCTGGCGCATTATCGCCACGATGCTGGCGGTGACCTGGCTCAATCCGCATGTTTATCTGGATACGTTTGTGGTGCTCGGCAGCCTCGGCGGTCAGCTGCCCTCAGCCGATGCCCGCCGATGGTTCGCGCTGGGCACCGTCAGCGCCTCTGTAATCTGGTTTTATGGTCTGGCGCTGCTGGCGGCCTGGCTGTCGCCCCGGCTGCGCACCGCGCGCGCGCAGCGTATCATCAACCTGCTGGTCGGCAGCGTCATGTGGCTTATCGCTTTCCAGCTGGCGCATCAGGCGCTGACGGATTAAAAAGTAAAACGCGCAGGGGGCATTATTGACGCGACTAGGCTGCTAAGATTGAGTTTTTAGCGCCCGGAGGTGACCGATGTCTTCTCAACCTAACCAGAGCCTGATTGACGGTATCCGCTGCCTGCAGTATCTGGTCTCCAGCGACAGAGCCATTGGCGGGCGTGAGCTGGCGCGTCAGATGGGAATGAACAGCACGCGCGTTAACCGTCTGCTGATGACCATGGCGTCGATCGGCCTCACCGTTCAGGATGAGCAGCGTCGCTACCTGCCAGGGCCGGGGGTTCACGCGCTGGCGGCGCAGGCGATTCGGGGTTCCTCGCTGTTTGCGCAGGCGCTGCCGCAGCTGGAGCTCTATGCACCGCCCGATATCGTGGTGGCGCTGGGCGTGCTGTGGGAAGATCAGGTCATCTATATCTGGCACTCAGAGCCCGATGAACGCACCCGTACCAGTCAGGCGCTGGCCGGATTTCGCATGCTGCCGGCGTGGCAGTCGGTGATTGGCATAGCGCTGCTGGCCGCAGAGCCTGATGTGCAGCTGCAGCCGCGTTTTGCCGCAGCGCAGTGGACGCAGATGGCGCCTCTGCTGGCGCGCAAACGCCAGAGCGATCATCTCATCTGGCAGCGTGATGATGGTGAGATTGGTATGGCACTGCCGATCAATCATAATCGCGCGGCGCTGGCGTTCGCTAAAATCTGGCAGCGGGATGATGAACATCTGGCGCAGCGGGTGGCGCAGCTGAAAGCGCTGGCGCAGAAGATCACCGGGGAACAGTAATCTCGTCGGGGCGGCCAACGATAAACAGATAACTGCCGATCCCCACCAGCGCCAAGGCGGCGATAAACACCAGCGCCGGAGCAAAATCACTGCCGTCGATCAGCGCGCCAATCGCAATCGGCACCACGATTGCGGAGAGGGCACCAGTAAAGTTAAACATGCCGCCTGCCAGCCCGACCAGATGACGCGGTGCCAGCGTGGTGACAAAAACCCAGGTAATGGTTGCCAGCCCGTTGCCAAAAAAAGCCAGCGACATAAATAACACGATCAGCGTGGTGTTATCCGTATAGTTGGCTCCGAGGATAAACAGGGTCATCGTCAGCCCGAGCAGTATCGGCAGCTTGCGCGCTACGCTGGCTGAAACGCCGCGCCGCAGCAGATAATCGGAGATAAATCCCGCCAGCAGTACGCCACAAAATGCCGCCAGATAAGGCAGCGAGGCGACATAGCCGCTTTTAATGAAATCCATATGCCGGTACCGGACCAGATAGGTCGGAAACCACGTCAGAAAGAACCAGAACGTGGCGGAAATAGAAAACTGGCCCAGACAGATGCCCAGCAGTCTGCGGTTGCACAGCATCTGCTGCACGTCACTCAGGCGTAGCGGTGTGCGCCCGGCCGATGCGCTGTCGGGCAGCGCGCCGTTCTCCAGCAGCCAGGCGCGCTCTGCGGCTGATACCCGTTTATGTTCGCCAGGCTCGCGATAGAGCGCAAACCAGACGCCCGCCCACAGAATGCCGGTCAGCCCGGTGATAGCGAACAGCCCGCGCCAGCCAAATGCCGCTTCAATATGAAACAGCAGCGGCGTAACGCAGGCGAGACCTGCGAACTGCGCCGAGGAGTAAATGCCAATGGCGCTGGCGCGCTCATGCAGAGGAAACCAGCCCGAAATAATACGGTTATTCGCCGGCATTACCGGCGCTTCAAATGCGCCGACGCCAAGCCGCAGCCCGACCAGCGCCGCCACGCTGCTGGCGCAGACGTGCAGCAGGGTGATTAGCGACCAGCCGATCATCGCCACGCCATACACCATACGCGCACCGAGTCGATCAATCAGCCAGCCCCCCGGGATCTGCAGTGCGGCGTAGATCCAGCCAAACGCAGAAAAAATCAGCCCCATCTGCAGCGGAGTGAGCTGTAACTCAGCGCTCAGCGCGGGCGCTGCCACGGCCAGATTAGCGCGATCCATATAGTTGATAATGATGTTCACAAACACCAGCGCCAGCATCAGAAAACGCGTGCGCCCGACGCGCACGCCAGCAGCAGGCGCGCCAGGGCTTGAGGGATCGTGCGCCATGGGCAGGACTCCTGGAAACAGAGAGTATCCATCAAGCGAAACGCACAATGCTGTTTTTAGCAACCCTGTAGTGATAAGTTTGCAGCCGGCAGCAGGTTAAAACGCAGCGCGAACGAACTTTTCTGTCTGCGTAAACTCAGAGCATCACGCATAGTAAAGCGGTAGCGGTTTCGCCATAGTGGCAGCCGGTAACCCGATTTCCAAGGAGGAGTTTGTGAAACTGAAAGCACTGGCGCTGGTCGCCGCAATGAGCACTGGCGCACTGTCGGGCATGGTACAGGCCGGAGAAGTGCCTGAGGGACCGCACGTGGTCACTTCCGGCCAGGCGAGCGTTGATGCGCGTCCGGATATGGCGACGCTCTCAATTATGGTCAGCGTCGCCTCCAAAGAAGCTGCCGATGCTAAAAAACAGGCTGACGCGCGCGTGGCGCAATATTTTGATTTTCTGCAAAAGAGCGGTATCGAAAAGAAAGATATCGATGCGGCTAACCTGAGCACCCAGCCAGAATATGACTACACCAAAGAGGGTAAGTCGGTACTGAAAGGCTACCGCGCGGTACGCCAGGTGGAAGTGACGCTGCGTCAGCTGGACAAGCTGAACGATCTGCTGGATGGCGCACTGAAGTCGGGCCTGAACGAAATCCGCACCGTTGAGCTGGGTGTGGCAGACGCAGAAAGCTATAAAGAGCAGGCGCGTAAAGCCGCGATTGCTAACGCGACGCAGCAGGCCAGCGCGCTGGCAGAAGGCTTTAACGCGAAGCTGGGCCCGGTCTACAGCGTTCGCTATCACGTAGCCAACTATCAGCCGATGCCGATGGCGCGCATGTATAAAGCTGCTGCCGCGCCAGCGGATACCACCGCGCAGCAGACGTATGAACAGCAGAGTATTCACTTTGACGATCAGGTCGATGTGGTGTTTGAAATCAAACCGAACGCCACGACGCCCTGATAGCTGACAGCCGCAGCGGCATCTGCCGCTGCGCTATGCTCAGACCGTGACCTCATCCTGACGCAGCACCCGATGCCCGTGAGCAATCAGCGCGTCGGTGACGCTGCGCATCAGGCGACTCTCGGGCGCAAAGCGGTGCCAGTAGAGCATCCGGCGCTGATAGAGTCCCGGCGTCAGATCCACCAGCTCACCCTGCGCCAGTTCGCGCTCAATCTGCAGATGCGGGATCATACAGCAGACCGATCCCTGCCGCGCCAGCTGCACAAACGCCTCTGACGAGTTAACGATATGGCAGGGTACGCTGCCCGGTGACAGATCGAAATTCTGCTGCAAAAACGCCTGATGCATATCATCCAGATGGTCAAAGGCCACCGCCGGCGCCTTCAGCAAAGCTGATCGCGTCACGCCGTTGGGAAAATAGCGGGCGGCAAAATCGGGTGAGGCGCAGAACAGATAGTCGAGCGCTCCCAGCTGATCGACCAGGCAGCTCGGCAGCGGCTGCGGCTGGATACTCACGGCGCCCACCACTTCGCCGCGGCGCAGACGTTCCTGCGTACGCGTTTCATCTTCTACCTGCAGATTCAGCCGCACCGGGGAGTCCGCCAGCACATCTTTCAGCGCCGGCAGCAGCCAGGTAGCAAGACTGTCGGCGTTCACCGCCAGCGAGAGCAGCAGCGGCGTGGTTCCGCTCTGATCGTCACCCAGCCACTCCTCTTCCAGCAGCTCAACCTGGTGCAGTAGCGCCAGCAGCTTCTGCCCCTGCTCAGTCGGGCGGGGCGGAACGGTGCGCACCAGCAGCGGCTGACCAAACAGGTTTTCCAGCTGTTTGATACGCTGCGATACGGCTGACTGGGTAATACAAAGCTTCTGTGCGGCGCGTTCAAAGCCGCGCTCGCGAATCACTGCATCCAGCGCCTGAAGCGTACGGTAATCCGGGCGTTTCATTATTGTTCTCTCTCGTTCAGGGTGGAAAGTACTATGCCACAAAATGGCCGCGCTGTGCGGCGGGTGCATTTTTGCGGACTGGCTTCCAAAGGTAAAAATCGGTGGTGCGTGAGTCGCGCACTTTTACAGCGCGTTGTTTTATACTACGCGCACTTTGATGTCGCACAGGTTTTAAACATACCATGACCCAGGATGAACTGAAAAAAGCGGTAGGGTGGGCGGCGCTGCAGTATGTGCAGCCAGGCACCATTGTTGGCGTAGGCACCGGCTCAACGGCCGCGCATTTTATCGACGCGCTGGCCACCATGAAGCACCAGATTGAGGGGGCGGTCTCCAGCTCTGAAGCCTCCACCCTGAAGCTGAAATCGCTGGGTATACCGGTTTTCGATCTTAACGACGTGGACGATATCGCGGTCTATGTCGATGGTGCCGATGAGATCAACCCGCATATGCAGATGATCAAGGGCGGTGGCGCGGCGCTGACGCGCGAGAAAATTGTGGCGGCGGTCGCACGGAAGTTTATCTGTATCGCGGATGCGTCTAAAGAAGTTGATATCCTTGGCCGTTTCCCGCTTCCGGTTGAGGTGATCCCGATGGCGCGTGCTTATGTCGCGCGCGAGCTGGTTAAGCTTGGTGGCCAGCCGGAGTATCGGCAGCAGGTGGTGACCGATAATGGCAATATCATCCTCGACGTGCACAATCTGCAGATCCTCGATCCTGTCGCGATGGAAAAAAACATCAACGCGCTGGCGGGCGTGGTCACGGTCGGCCTGTTTGCCACGCGCGGCGCTGATGTCGCGCTGATTGGCACACCGGATGGCGTCAAAACCATTCTCAAATGATCTCTCCGGCGCGCCTGACGCGCCGTTTTTCCCCCGGCTAATTCTGCTTTTCTTTATCAGCCTGAATTTGGTGACTTATGTCACAAACAGAGCATGGAGAGCCGATTCCTGCTCTCTGCTCCTGGCTTCCTGCGATTTTGTATGGATTTGTGCTGCCTGAAAGCCGGGGCGTGCTGCCGTGGTCGCAATCGTTTGTATTGCCGCATTGCCAGAATTTGTTATTTTGGCAGAAGGTAATCTTATGGCACTCCACGTTGAATTCTGAATAGGGTCGGGAAATGGCAAAGGTATCACTGGATAAAGACAAAATTAAATTTCTGCTGGTGGAGGGCGTGCATCAGAGCGCGCTGGAGAATCTGCGCGCGGCAGGCTATACCAACATTGAGTTTCACAAAGGGGCGCTGGATGCGGAGTCGCTGAAAGCCTCTGTCCGTGATGCGCACTTTATCGGTATCCGCTCCCGCACCCAGCTCACGGAAGAGATCTTCGCCGCCGCAGAAAAACTGGTCGCGGTAGGCTGCTTCTGTATCGGCACTAATCAGGTCGATCTCAACGCCGCTGCCCGGCGCGGTATTCCGGTCTTTAACGCCCCTTTCTCTAACACCCGCTCCGTTGCTGAGCTGGTGATTGGCGAGATGCTGCTGATGCTGCGCGGCATTCCGGAAGCGAACGCCAAAGCGCATCGCGGTATCTGGAACAAAGTAGCAACCGGCTCCTATGAAGCGCGCGGCAAAAAGCTGGGTATCATTGGTTATGGTCATATCGGCATGCAGCTCGGCGTGCTGGCTGAAGGCCTGGGAATGCACGTTTTCTTTTACGATATTGAAAACAAGCTGCCGCTGGGGAATGCCACGCAGGTGCGCCACCTGTCGGATCTGCTCAATATGAGTGATGTGGTCAGCCTGCATGTGCCGGAGACCGCTTCAACCCAGAACATGATTGGCGCAGAAGAGCTGGCGCTGATGAAGCCAGGTGCGCTGCTGATTAACGCCGCGCGCGGCACCGTTATCGATATTCCGGCGCTGTGCCATGCGCTCTCCAGCAAACATCTGTCGGGTGCGGCTATTGACGTCTTTCCGACCGAACCGGCAACCAACAGCGATCCGTTTAATTCACCGCTGTGCGAGTTTGATAACGTTATTCTGACGCCGCACATTGGCGGTTCAACGCAGGAAGCGCAGGAAAATATTGGTCTGGAAGTTTCGGGCAAGCTGGCAAAATACTCCGACAACGGCTCGACGCTCTCTGCGGTTAATTTTCCGGAAGTGTCACTGCCGATGCACGGTGCCAGCGCCAGCCGTCTGCTGCACATTCACGAAAACCGTCCGGGCATTCTTACTGCCATCAACCAGATTTTCGCTGAGCAGAATATCAATATCGCGGCGCAGTTCCTGCAGACCTCGCCACAGCTTGGTTACGTGGTAATTGATATCGATGCGGAAAAAGATGTGGCGGATAAAGCGCTGCAGCTCATGCGCGCCATCCCGGGCACCATGCGCGCCCGCCTGCTTTACTGACTAGTGACGGGCATATGCCCGTCAGAACGAAGCATCCCACTGCCACAGCTTTGCCGGCGTCAGCACGGCGGGTAGCGGGATGTCCCATGCGGCTGCCGGCAGCGCCTCAACGCGCTGGCAGTCGTGGGCAATGCCAATCGGCAGGCAGCCGTGGCGCTGCCAGTTCTGCAGCGTGCGATCGTAAAAGCCGCCGCCCATCCCCAGCCGTTGTCCACTCTCATCAAACGCCACCAGCGGAACCAGCATGACATCCAGCCGATCCAGCGTCGCTATCTGCGTAATATCCAGCGGCGGCTCCGGAATGCGCAGCTTATTCATGACCAGCTGTGTCTCAGGGGTATAACGCAAAAACAGCAGGTTGCCTGGCGCAAACGGATGCAGTACCGGCAGATAAACCGCTTTTTTTTGCTGCCAAAGACGGGCGATCAGCGGGCGGGTATTGATTTCACCGTCGGTGGAGAGAAACAGCGCAATGTTTTGTGCGGCTGAGACAGGCGCCAGGTTAATCGCGTGCTCAGCCAGCTGTTCGGCCGCTTCACTCTGCTGTTCAGGCGTCAGATGCCGGCGCAGATGGCGGATATGCTGACGCAGCAGCTGGCGTTCGGAATAATCGATAGCTGACACAGGATCTCCCCGACGAGTGGATTAGCTTGCGCTGACTATAACATGCAAAAGAGGGGGAGGGGGACTGGCTTCAGGCAGTATCCGCCGTCGCAGCTGACGCTACTACCTGAAATGATGCCGGGTAAAACAGAAAAGAGATCTCCGAGATGCCGCCGCAGGCTGTAACCCTTGAACCCTTGGTTCAAGGTGAGTATGCCGTCGCAACCATCAGGCTTCTCGGACGAACCGAGCATGCTCACAGGCTACAGAGCGTCACACTCTGTTGGTATGAAATATCGGCTCAGGGGACTGGCCCGCTTGCAAACATCTCAGAGAAACAGGACTTCATCGTTGCTCTGGCATGAGAACCATGAAGTATTATTCGAATTTAGGGCCCTGGCGGTCGGTAATGCGACCCTGCTCAACTAAAGCCTGTTCAATCGTCTGCTGCAGCATGCGGATACGTTGTTCCATGTTTGCTGCATAGTCACGCGTTTTACCTTTCTCTTGCGCCAGCTCGTGACAGATATTTAACGCGGCGATGAACACCAGTTGCTCTGTATTTGTGACTCTAGTGCGAACTTTTAAATCTTGCAACCGTTGATTGAGGTCCTCTGCGGCAAGATTTAGCGCATCCTGCTGTTCAGGCGGACAATTTACTCTCAAAGAACGACCAAAAATTTGTATATCTACCGGTTGTGCAGACATGCCACCATCCTGACTGATTACTTCGTTCGCTCCACCCGGCTCGCCACTGGCCCGGAAGGTGCGCAACTATATAGACGCGGGTAAGAAGATACAACCCCTTTTCTGGAAACCCTGAGGCACCTGGTGGTAGCATATCACGAACTTATTCTGCCAACGACGACCAAAGCTTATGTCTTTACAGAACGCAACACCCACTTACAACGCGCTGGCCGCAGCCCTCTCTCAGCAGGGTGTGGGCATGACGCCTGCCGAAATGCACGGACTGCTGTGTGGCATCCTGTGTGGCGGTAATCAGGACGCCAGCTGGAAGACGCTGGTGCACGATCTGGCCAACGAAGGCATGGCTTTCTCGCAGAGCCTGGCACAGCCGCTGCAGGCGCTGCATGACAGCCTGACCACGACCCTGGAAGAAGATGGTTTTCTGTTTCAGCTGATGCTGCCGGATGAAGAGGATATTACCGTGTTTGATCGGGCTGATGCGCTGGCGGGCTGGGTCAATCATTTCCTGCTTGGCCTGGGCGTTACGCAGCCTAAACTGGATAAAGTCACCGGTGAAACCGGCGAGGCGATTGACGATCTGCGTACGATTGCTCAGCTTGGCTACGAAGAAGATGAAGATCAGGAAGAGCTGGAGCAGTCGCTGGAAGAGGTGATTGAGTATGTGCGCGTCGCAGCGCTGCTGTGTCACGACACCTTCACACGCCCGCATACGCCAACCGCACCGGAAGTGCAGAAACCTACGCTACACTAAGCGCGTCATTGCGGGCAGCGCTGCTGCCCGTTATCAACAGGGAGTGCAACTATGATCACACTGGAACAGTTCCGGCAGCGTCGTCAGGCGCTGATTACGCAGATGGCCCCCGGCAGCGCGGCGCTGATTTTTGCAGCACCTGAAGTCACGCGCAGCAACGACACCGAATATAGCTACCGGCAAAACAGTGACTTCTGGTATTTCACCGGGTTTAACGAGCCGCAGGCGCTGCTGGTGCTGATCAAAAGCGATGAACATCATAATCACAGCGTGCTGTTTAACCGCATACGCGATCTCACTGCCGAGGTGTGGTCTGGCCGTCGCCTCGGGCAGGAGGCTGCGCCAGCGAAGCTGGGGGTTGATCGTGCACTGCCGTGGGATGATATTGGCGAACAGCTGCACTTGCTGCTGAACGGCCTTGACGTGGTGTATCACGCGCAGGGCGAATATGGTTACGCTGATCAGCTGCTGTTTAGCGCACTGGAAAAATTACGTCGCGGTTTCCGGCAGAATCTCAGCGCACCCGCCAGCGTGACCGACTGGCGTCCCTGGGTGCATGAGATGCGGCTGTTTAAAAGCGCAGAAGAGATTGAGATCCTGCGTCAGGCGGGAAAAATCAGCGCGCTGGCGCATACCCGCGCCATGCAGCAGTGCCGCCCCGGCATGTATGAGTATCAGCTTGAAGGGGAGATCCACCACGAATTCTCCCGCCACGGCGCGCGCTTTCCCTCCTATAACACCATTGTCGGAAGTGGCGAAAACGGCTGCATTTTGCACTACACCGAAAATGAAAGCGCAATGCGCGACGGCGATCTGGTGCTAATTGACGCCGGCTGTGAGTTTCACGGTTATGCGGGTGATATTACCCGTACCTTTCCGGTAAACGGCAGGTTCACGCCGCCGCAGCGGGAAATCTACGACATTGTGCTGGCTTCGCTGCATAAAGCGCTGTCGATGTTCCGGCCCGGCGTCAGCATTCATGAAGTGAATGATGAAGTTGTGCACATCATGATCACCGGCCTCGTTGATCTCGGTATTCTTGACGGCAATATCGACGAACTATTTGAAGCGCAGGCGCATCGTCCTTTCTTTATGCATGGCCTCGGCCACTGGCTGGGCCTGGATGTGCATGACGTCGGCGATTACGGTACGCCGAGCCGCGACCGCGTGCTGGAGCCAGGCATGGTGCTTACGGTAGAGCCGGGCCTCTATATTGCACCTGATGCCAGCGTGCCGCCGCAGTACCGCGGCATCGGCGTGCGCATTGAGGATGATATTGTGATCACGGCGACAGGCCATGAGAATCTTACCGATAGCGTGGTGAAAGATCCGGATGCGATTGAAGCCCTGATGGCAGCGGCGCGCGGCGTATGACCATTCTGATTGCAGGCGGGGGCATGACCGGCGCCACGCTGGCGCTGGCGATATCGCATCTGACGCAGGGCAGGTTACCGGTCACGCTTATTGAGCGCAGTGAGCCGGCCAGCCGTGCGCACCCCGGTTTTGATGGCCGGGCGATTGCGCTGGCCGCCGGCACCTGCCAGCAGCTGGCGGCGATCAACCTCTGGCGTTCGCTGGCGGAGTGCGCCACGCCGATCACCCGCATTCACGTCTCCGATCGCGGCCACAGTGGCTTTGTGCAGCTCAGCGCAGAGGCGTATCAGCTGGCTGCGCTGGGGCAGGTGGTGGAACTGTTCGATGTCGGACAGCGCCTGTTTGAGCGTCTCCGGCAGGCGCCCGGCGTTACGCTGCGCTGCCCCGATTACGTCACGCAGGTCACGCGTGATAAAGCGCATGCGCAGGTGACGCTTAACAGCGGCGAAACGCTGGAGGGTACGCTGCTGGTGGCTGCAGATGGGTCGCGCTCATCGCTGGCGGCGTCATGCGGTATTCAGTGGCAGCGCGAGGATTATCAGCAGCTGGCGGTGATTGCCAACGTGTCCACTCAGCTGCCGCATCAGGGGCAGGCGTTTGAGCGTTTTACGCCGCACGGGCCGCTGGCGCTGCTACCGATGTCCGGCAATCGTATGTCGCTGGTGTGGTGCCATCCGGCAGCCGCAGAATCCCGGGTGCGGGCGTGGGATGAAGAGACATTCCGGCGCGAACTGCAGCGCGCATTTGGCTGGCGGCTGGGTCGCTTTACCCATGCCGGTCAGCGTGAAATTTACCCGCTGGCGCTGCAAACCGCCGAGCGTCAGGTGACGCACCGGCTGGCGCTGGTCGGCAATGCTGCCCAGACGCTGCATCCGATCGCCGGACAGGGCTTTAATCTTGGCCTGCGCGATGTCATGTCGCTGGCGGAAACGCTGGCCGGCGCCTGGCGTCAGCAGCAGGATCCCGGCAGTTATGCGGTGCTGCAGCACTTTGCCGCCCGGCGTCAGGCTGACCGCGCGGCGACAATCGGCGTGACTGACGGCCTGGTGCGCCTGTTCGCTAACCGTTATGCACCGCTGGTTGCAGGACGAAATCTCGGGCTGGTGGCTATGGATCACCTTCCCTGGCTGCAACATCCGCTGGCCGCGCGTACGCTCGGCTGGGTAAAGCGTTAATAAAGAGGCAGCAATGCAAACATTTGATGTGGTGATTGCCGGTGGCGGCATGGTCGGTCTGGCAGTGGCCTGCGGTTTGCAGGGAAGTGGTCTGCGCGTTGCAGTACTGGAGAAAGCGGCGGAACCGCAGTTTGATCCGGCAGCAGCAGCGTCGATTCGGGTATCAGCAATTAATGCAGCCAGCGAACGGCTGCTACAGAAACTTGACGTCTGGTCATCTATTCTCGCCCTGCGCGCCAGCGCGTATCACGGTATGGAAGTGTGGGATCAGGATAGCTTTGGCTCTGTCAGCTTCGATGATGAGCAGCAGGGGCTATCGCATCTTGGTTATATTGTTGAAAATGAAGTGATTCACAGTGCGCTGTGGCAGCGTGCCAGCCAGTGCAAAGATGTTACGCTGTTTGCACCGGCCCGTCTGCAGCAGGTCGCGTTTGGTGATAACGAAGCGTTTATCACGCTGGAAGATGGCACCATGATGAGCGCCCGGCTGATGATAGCTGCCGACGGCGCCAGCTCCTGGCTGCGTGAAAAAGCGGATATCCCGCTGACGTTCTGGGATTATGAGCATCATGCGCTGGTCGCGAACGTGCGTACTGACATGCCGCATGATGCCATCGCGCGTCAGGTATTTCACGGCGATGGCATTCTCGCTTTTCTGCCGATGCAGGATCCGCACCTGTGCTCAATCGTCTGGTCGCTGGCTCCACAGGAAGCAGCGCGCATGCAGTCGATGCCCGCAGCGCTGTTTAATCAGCAGCTCTCTGTAGCCTTTGATATGCGGCTGGGATTATGCAGCGTTGAGAGCGAGCGCAAAACGTTCCCGCTGACGGCACGCTATGCGCGCAATTTTGCAGCTCATCGTCTGGCGCTGGTCGGCGATGCGGCGCACACCATTCATCCGCTGGCCGGGCAGGGCGTGAACTTAGGCTTTATGGATGCGGCTGAGTTGATTGGTGAGATCCGCCGCCTGCATCAGGCGGGCCGTGATATCGGCGAGCACCTCTCACTGCGCCGCTATGAACGCAGCCGCAAGCACAGCGCAGCGCTGATGCTGGCCGGCATGCAGGGATTCCGTGAGCTGTTCGCCGGCACGCATCCGGCGAAAAAGCTGCTGCGCGATGTCGGGCTAAAGCTGGCCGATACGCTGCCAGGCGTAAAGCCGCGTCTGCTGAAGCAGGCGATGGGGCTGAACGACCTGCCAGAGTGGATCCGCTAGCTAACCAGGACGCTGTCGTTTCGCACCCGCCTTACCCCGGGCGCCATCATTTCGCTCCCGCCTCACCGTAGGGGGCGCATTAATGCGCCCCGGTTCAAATCCATCCCCGGACGTCACATTTCGCACCCGCCTTACCCCGGGCGCCATCATTTCGCCCCCGCCTTACCGTAGGGAGCGCATTAATGCGCCCCGGTTCAAATCCATCCCCGGACGTCACATTTCGCACCCGCGTTAACCCGGGCGCCATAAATGGCGCCCCTGCGGTGGCCCAACACAGGGCGCCATCATTTCGCTCCCGCCTCACCACAGGGGGCGCATTAATGCGCCCCGGTTCAAATCCATTCCCGGACGTCACATTTCGTACCCGCGTTAACCCGGGCGCCATAAATGGCGCCCCTGCGGTGGCCCAACACAGGGCGTTATCATTTCACCCCCCGCCTTACCGCAGGGGGCGCATTAATGCGCCCCGGTTCAAATCCATCCCCGGACGTCACATTTCGCACCCGCGTTAACCCGGGCGCCATTTATGGCGCCCCTGCGGTGACTCAATACCGGGCGTCATGGTTTCGCCCCCGCCTTACCGTAGGGGGCGCATGAATGCGCCCCGGTTCAAATCCATCCCCGGACGTCACATTTCGNATGGCGCCCCTGCGGTGACTCAATACCGGGCGTCATGGTTTCGCCCCCGCCTTACCGTAGGGGGCGCATGAATGCGCCCCGGTTCAAATCCATCCCCGGACGTCACATTTCGTACCCGCCTTACCCCGGGCGCCATAAATGACGCCCCTGCGGTGGCTCAATACCGGGCGTCATGGTTTCGCCCCCGCCTTACCGTAGGGGGCGCATTAATGCGCCCCGGTTCGAATCTATCCCCGGACGTCACATTTCGCACCCGCCTCACCGCAGGGGGCGCATTAATGCGCCCCGGTTCGAATCCATCCCCGGACGTCACATTTCATACCCGCGTTAACCCGGGCGCCATCATTTCGCTCCCGCCTTACCGTAGGGGGCGCATTAATGCGCCCCGGTTCAAATCTATCCCCGGACGTCACATTTCGCACCCGCGTTAACCCGGGCGCCATAAATGGCGCCCCTGCGGTGACTCAATACCGGGCGTCATGGTTTCGCCCCCGCCTTACCGTAGGGGGCGCATGAATGCGCCCCGGTTCAAATNATGGCGCCCCTGCGGTGACTCAATACCGGGCGTCATGGTTTCGCCCCCGCCTTACCGTAGGGGGCGCATGAATGCGCCCCGGTTCAAATCCATCCCCGGACGTCACATTTCGTACCCGCCTTACCCCGGGCGCCATAAATGGCGCCCCTACGAACACCCAATACCGGGCGTTATTGTTTCGCACCCACCTTACCGTAGGGGGCGCATTAATGCGCCCCGGTTCGAATCCATCCCCGGACGTCACATTTCGTACCCGCGTTAACCCGGGCGCCATAAATGACGCCCCTACGGTGGCCCAACACAGACATTATCATTTCCCCCCGCCTTACCGTAGGGGGCGCATTAATGCGCCCCGGTTCAAATCTATCCCCGGACGTCACATTTCGTACCCGCCTTACCCCGGGCGCCATAAATGACGCCCCTGCGGTGACTCAATACCGGGCGTCATGGTTTCNATCCCCGGACGTCACATTTCGTACCCGCCTTACCCCGGGCGCCATAAATGACGCCCCTGCGGTGACTCAATACCGGGCGTCATGGTTTCGCCCCCGCCTTACCGTAGGGGGCGCATTAATGCGCCCCGGTTTAAACCCGTCCCCGGGTGTTATCGTTTCGTATCCGTATGCACCCCGGCATAAACCTCCCCTTAATCACCGCTCGCACTAAAACAGAGCGCTCTGCATCATAATGATGCCTCGTTTGATTTATTCTAATTTCACTGCCAGATTCGCATTAGTTATTTTCATGCAGGATTAATCGCACAGCTATGCCATTTCTTACGTTACCCGCGGTAGCGTGTTTTATTTACTGAGATATCGCCCCGTAGTTGCATAATCTGCGCGTTTAATCACACAAAGGCAGCGGATTATGCTGCATGCTATGGGAGGCACCGCAAAGATGAGGCCTGACTTCGACCTCGTTTTTCTTATGGTTAAATCTGTTTTTCAGTGGTAACGTCAGCTGAAAGAGAACGTTTGCGTGGACGATTTATCATCGCGCAGACGAGCCCCGCTTATTGGTTTTCACAGGATGGTTATGACTCAGCAAACGCCTCTGTTTAAGCAGCACCAGCAGGATGGTGCACGTATGGTGGACTTCCATGGCTGGATGATGCCGCTGCACTACGGCTCGCAAATCGATGAGCACCACGCAGTGCGTAGCGACGCCGGCATGTTTGATGTATCGCACATGACCATCGTTGATCTGCACGGCGCACGGACTCGCGAGTTTTTGCGCTATCTGCTGGCAAATGATGTCGCAAAACTGACGCAGCCTGGCAAAGCGCTCTACAGCGGCATGCTTAACGCATCGGGCGGCGTGATAGACGATCTGATCGTCTACTTCATGCAGGAGGATTTTTTCCGCCTGGTGGTCAACTCCGCCACGCGAGAGAAAGATCTCGCCTGGATCACGCAGCACGCCGCACCGTTTGGCGTGGCGCTGACCGAACGTCATGATCTGGCGCTGATTGCCGTGCAGGGCCCGAATGCGCAGCAGAAAGCACAGACGCTGTTTGATGAGAGCCAGCGCGCTGCCGTTGCCGGCATGAAACCTTTTTATGGCGTGCAGTCAGGCGACCTGTTCATTGCCACCACCGGCTACACCGGCGAGGCGGGCTATGAAATTGCGCTGCCCGCTGAGCAGGCGGAAACGTTCTGGCAGCAGCTGCTGGCCGCCGGCGTCAAACCCGCAGGCTTAGGCGCCCGCGACACGCTGCGTCTGGAAGCCGGTATGAATCTTTATGGCCAGGAGATGGATGAAGGCGTTTCGCCGCTGGCCGCGAATATGGGCTGGACTATCAGCCTGGAACCAGCCGATCGCGATTTTATCGGACGTGAAGCGCTGGAAGCGCAGCGCGAACAGGGCAGTGAGAAACTGGTGGGGCTGGTCATGACGGAAAAAGGCGTACTGCGCAGTGGCCAGACGGTGCGCTTCACCGATGAGCAGGGCGTACCGCAGCAGGGTATGATTACCAGTGGTTCCTTCTCGCCGACGCTGGGCTGCAGCATCGCCCTGGCGCGCGTGCCTGCCGGTATTGGCGAGCAGGCTTTTGTGGAGATCCGCAATCGCGAAATGCCGGTAAAAGTGACTAAACCCGTTTTTGTACGCGCCGGTAAGCCGGTCGCTCAGTAAATTTTTCAGGAGAAATGGCGATGAGCAATGTGCCAAATACGTTGAAATACCGTGACAGCCACGAGTGGGTGCGTAAAGAAGAAGATGGCTCCTGGACCGTGGGGATCACCGAACATGCCCAGGAGCTGCTCGGTGATATGGTGTTTGTCGATCTGCCAGAGGTCGGCGCTACGTTTAGCGCGGGCGACGACTGCGCCGTCGCGGAGTCGGTTAAAGCGGCTTCCGATATCTATGCACCGCTGAGCGGTGAAATTGTTGCGGTAAATGAAGCGCTGACCGACTCCCCTGAGCTGGTGAACAGCGCGCCTTATGGCGAGGGCTGGTTGTTCCGCCTGAAAGCCAGCGATGAAGCTGAACTCGACAGCATGCTTGATGCTGACGCCTATAAAGCCAGTATCGACGAGTAACCGGTAGCCTCTGACGGTGTCGCAGTGCGGCACCTCTTCTTTATCTGCCTGTTGTAAGTCCTTTGTGTAACCCAGCCCGATGCAGGATTGACTGTAATGACCCAGACTCTCAGCCAGCTTGAACATAACGGTGCATTTATCGAGCGCCATATTGGTCCCACCGCCGCCCAGCAGGCCAGCATGCTGGAAGCGATTGGTGCCGGTTCGCTAAACGAACTCATCAGCACCATCGTACCGGCGGATATTCAGCTGCCCGGGCCGCCGGCCACGGGTGACGCCGCGACCGAGCAGCAGGCGCTGGCAGAGCTGAAAGCGATGGCCAGTCAGAATCAGCGCTACAAATCCTGGATCGGCATGGGCTACAGTGCAGCGATCACTCCGCCGGTGATCCTGCGTAATATGCTGGAAAATCCTGGCTGGTACACCGCCTATACGCCGTATCAGCCCGAGGTGTCGCAGGGGCGTCTGGAGGCGCTGCTGAATTTCCAGACGCTGACGCTGGATCTGACCGGTATGGATATCGCCTCCGCGTCGCTGCTGGATGAAGCCACCGCGGCAGCTGAAGCGATGGCGATGGCGAAACGCGTCAGCAAGCTGAAGAGCGCCACGCGCTTCTTTATCGCCGATGATATTCATCCGCAGACGCTGGATGTCGTACGCACCCGCGCCGAAACGTTTGGCTTTGATCTGATTATCGATCGGGCAGAGAAAGCGCGCGATCATCAGGATCTGTTTGGTGTTCTTCTGCAGCAGGTGGGCACCAGTGGTGAAGTACATGATTATCGCGACCTGATAGCAGAGCTGAACAGCCGCAAAGTTGTCGTGAGCGTGGCCGCTGATTTCATGGCGCTGCTGCTGCTGGAGGCGCCCGGCAAACAGGGCGCTGACATTGTGTTTGGCTCCGCTCAGCGCTTTGGCGTGCCAATGGGCTATGGCGGACCGCACGCGGCCTTTTTTGCCAGCCGCGATGAGCACAAACGCTCAATGCCGGGCCGGATTATCGGCGTCTCACGCGATGCGGCGGGCAACACCGCGCTGCGCATGGCGATGCAGACGCGCGAGCAGCATATCCGTCGTGAAAAGGCGAACTCCAATATCTGTACCTCGCAGGTCCTGCTGGCCAATATCGCCGGCCTCTATGCGGTCTGGCACGGTCCGCAGGGTTTGCAGCGCATCGCCTCGCGCATTCATCGCCTGACCAGCATTCTGGCAACCGGCCTGCAGAAAGGCGGATTGACACTGCGCCACGCCAGCTGGTTTGACACGCTGACCGTTGAGGTTGCTGACAAGGCCGCCGTGCTTAATCGCGCGCTGAGTTTTGGCGTAAACCTGCGCAGCGATATGCCTGACGCCGTGGGTATCACGCTGGATGAAACCACCAGCCGTGAAGATGTACAGGCGCTGTTTGCTATTTTTCTGGGCGACGCGCACGGGCTGGATATCGATACGCTTGATGCCGCCGTATCGGCGGAGAGTGCGGCTATTCCGGCAGGCCAGCAGCGCCGCAGTGATTATCTGACGCATCCGGTATTTAACCGCTACCACAGCGAAACAGAAATGATGCGCTACATGCACAGCCTGGAGAAAAAAGATCTGGCGCTGAATCAGGCAATGATCCCCCTCGGCTCCTGCACCATGAAACTGAATGCCGCCGCAGAGATGATCCCGATCACCTGGCCGGAGTTCTCTGAACTGCACCCATTCTGCCCCGCTGAACAGGCTACCGGCTATCTGCAGATGATTGGGCAGCTGTCGCAGTGGCTGGTACAGCTCACCGGCTATGACGCGCTCTGCATGCAGCCTAACTCCGGGGCGCAGGGAGAGTATGCCGGCCTGCTGGCGATCCGCCGCTATCACGAAAGCCGCAATGAAGGCCGGCGCAACATCTGCCTCATCCCGGGTTCGGCACACGGCACCAATCCAGCCTCGGCGCAAATGGCGGGCATGTCGGTTGTTGTGGTTGCCTGCGATAAACAGGGCAACATCGATCTCGGCGATCTGCGTGAGAAAGCGGCTCAGGCGGGCGATGCGCTCTCCTGTATCATGGTGACCTATCCCTCCACTCACGGCGTCTATGAAGAAACCATCCGCGAGGTGTGCCAGATTGTGCATCAGTATGGCGGTCAGGTGTATCTGGATGGCGCCAACATGAACGCCCAGGTGGGCATTACTACGCCTGGCTATATCGGTGCCGACGTCTCACATCTCAATCTGCATAAAACCTTCTGCATTCCGCACGGCGGCGGCGGACCGGGCATGGGGCCGATTGGCGTAAAAGCGCATCTGTCCCCGTTTGTGCCGGGGCACAGCGTGGTGCAGATTGATGGCGTACTGACGCAGCAGGGCGCCGTTTCGGCTGCGCCGTTTGGCAGCGCCTCCATTCTGCCTATCAGCTGGATGTATATCCGTATGATGGGCGCAGAAGGACTGAAACAGGCGAGCTCGGTGGCGATCCTCAACGCCAACTACATTGCGCGTCGTCTGCAGTCGGCCTATCCGATCCTCTACACCGGACGCGATGGTCGCGTGGCGCACGAATGTATTCTCGATATTCGTCCGCTCAAAGAGCTGAGCGGCATCAGCGAGCTGGATATTGCCAAACGTCTGATCGATTACGGTTTTCACGCTCCGACCATGTCTTTCCCGGTAGCGGGTACGCTGATGGTGGAGCCGACCGAATCAGAGGGCAAAGCAGAGCTGGATCGCTTTATCGACGCGATGCTGGCGATCCGCATGGAGATTGACCGCGTCACCGCCGGTGAGTGGCCTGCTGATGACAATCCGCTGGTCAACGCACCGCATACGCAAATGGAAATCGTGGGCGAGTGGCAGCATCCCTATACCCGAGAGCTGGCGGTATTCCCGGCAGGCAGTGCGAATAAGTACTGGCCAACGGTAAAACGTCTTGATGACGTCTTCGGCGATCGCAACGTTTTCTGCGCCTGCGTGCCGATGAGCGAATATCAGTAAGCGCGGTGAACTGACCCCTTAAGGACCGGCTGCCGGTCCTTTTTCTTTTGGAGGCACATATGGATCTGGCACTGGTTACCGGCGGCAGCCGGGGCATCGGACGCGCCACCTCGCTGCTGCTGGCGCAGGCGGGTTACCGCGTGGTAATCAACTACCGTCAGCGGGCTGCGGATGCGGAACAGCTGGTCGGGGAGATTATCAGCCAGGGCGGCAGCGCCTGCGCGCTGCAGGCGGATATTGCTGATGAGGCGCAGGTCGTGAGGCTGTTTGCGCAGCTGGATGAGCTGCCGGGCGCACTACGGATAGTGGTGAACAACGCCGGAATTCTGTTTACGCAGTGCCGGGTGGAGGCGCTGAGCGCTGAGCGGATCCAGCGCGTGCTGGCGACAAACGTCACCGGGACTTTTATCTGCTGCCGGGAAGCGGTGAAACGCATGAGCAGGGCGCACGGCGGAGAGGGTGGTGTGATCGTGAATGTTTCATCAGGTGCCGTACACAGCGGCGCGCCGGACGAATATGTGGATTATGCGGCGTCAAAAGCGGCGGTGGACACGCTGACCCGCGGGCTGGCGCGCGAAGTGGCCGCCCAGGGGATCCGGGTAACCGGTGTGCGTCCCGGCTCCACGTATACCGACATGCATGCGGATGGCGGCGAGCCGGAGCGGGTGGATCGGGTGGCGCAGCGTATTCCGCTGGGGCGCGGCGCCCAGCCGGAAGAGATCGCCCGCGCGATCCTCTGGCTGAGCAGCGATGCCGCCGCGTATGTCACCGGCAGCATGTTGGACGTGACGGGCGGACTCTGACATCCGCCCGCATCGCCGGTCAAAGCGTGGCGCCGTTGCTGGCGATCACCTGCTGATACCAGCTGAAGCTCTTTTTCTTTGAACGCGCAAAGGTGCCGCTGCCGTCGTCGTTTTTGTCGACGTGAATAAAGCCATAGCGCTTGCTGTACTGACCGGTGGTGAACGAGACGCAGTCGATGCAGCCCCACGGCGTGTAACCCAGCAGCTCAACACCATCCAGCGCCACCGCTTTTTTCATCTCTTCGATATGCGCCCGCAGGTAGTCAATGCGGTAGTCATCGGCGATAAAGCCCTCTGCATCAGGCTTATCGATCGCGCCGAAGCCATTTTCCACAATAAACAGCGGCTTCTGATAGCGCTCATAGAGTGAATTCAGCACATAGCGCAGGCCCACCGGATCGATCTGCCAGCCCCAGTCTGACGCTTTAACGTGCGGATTGGGTACCACGCCGTCAAAGCCGGTGATCGGATCATCCACGCCGCTGGCGCGGGTATCGACCGCGTTGCTCATGTAATAGCTGAAACCGATGTAGTCGCAGCAGCCCTGCTGCAGGGTTTCGGCATCATCTGCTGCCATCTCGATGTGGTAGCCTTTGCGCGCCCACTCTTTCAGCGTGTAAGCGGGGTAAGCGCCGCGCATCTGCACGTCGCTGAAAACGTAACGCTGATGCATCGCCTCCTGCGCCCGCATGACATCATCCGGATGACAGGAGAAGGGATAGACCGGCACCATGGCGATCATGCAGCCAATCTGAAAACCGGGATTGATCTCATGACCGCGCTTCACCACCTTTGCACTGGCGACAAACTGGTGATGCATAACCTGATACATCGTCTGCTCTGGCTTCTCATGCTCAGGAAACACCACGCCGGAACAGCAGTAGCCAAACAGCGGATATTGCCAGTTGCGCTGGTTGTTGATCTCGTTAAAGGTCATCCAGTACTTCACTTTGTGCTGATAGCGCGTCATCACTACGTCGCTGAAGCGCACAAAGAAATCGACTACCCGGCGGTCAGCCCAGCCGCCATACTCTTTTACCAGATGATAAGGCATCTCAAAGTGAGAGAGGGTGATCACCGGTTCGATACCATATTTCAGCAGCTCATCGAACAGGTCATCATAAAACTGCAGGCCCGCTTCGTTGGGCTGCGCTTCATCGCCGTTGGGGAAGATGCGCGTCCAGGCGATAGAGGTGCGGAAGCATTTAAAGCCCATCTCAGCAAACAGCGCGACATCCTGTTTGTAGTGTGAGTAAAACTCTACCGCCTGGTGATTGGGATAGTGTTTGCCCGGCTGTACGCCGTCGGTGATCACGCGGTCAACGCCGTGTGCGCCACCGGTCAGCACGTCAGCAATACTGACGCCTTTGCCGCCCTGATCCCAGCCGCCTTCAACCTGATGCGCGGCTACTGCGCCGCCCCAGAGAAACCCTTGTGGTAACTGCAAATCATCACGCATTGTTCAGCCTCATCATACGTCGGGTGAAAACAGAATTTCCCGCAGTGTAACAAGCAGCCGGTGAATGTCACGCTATAACACCGCGTGCAGAATGTAACCTGTCACAGTTAAAAAACAGGGTGTTTTCAGGGGGATAGCATATGCGCCAGCGTGCGTCCCAGCGTTTCGATAATGTACATGACCGGCACCTGCGTGGTGATGTCGTGCTGCCCGGCCAGCGTGATCTGCGGCACGTGATAGGAGAGGGTAAAATCCGCCATTTTTGCCAGCGAGCTGGTGTCGTGATTGGTGATGGCGATGATTTTGCAGCGGTTAAGGCTGAACTGACTGGCGAAGCGCAGAATCTCTTCAGTCTCGCCGGAAACGGAGAGAATAATCGCCAGCGCGCTTTCACTGACTCCGGGCATAACCGGATAGTAAGGATCATCAATATGGTGGCTGAATTTGCCGACGTTGGAAAAGAAGCGCGCGCCATATTTACCGAGGCTGCCCGACGTGCCGGCACCAATAAAGAAAATATGCCCGGCCTGCAGGATCATCTGCGCGGCCTGCGCAATCTGCTGCTCAAATTCGGCATTGTGAATACTTTTAAAAAAGCTCAGCATTTCGCCAGCGCCCGATGAGGGGATCGCAGGCAGGGTCTGCTCCTGGGCCAGGCGAAAGCGGATGCGAAACTCTGACCAGCCGTCACAGTGCAGCTTGCGGCAAAAGCGCAGTACGGTGGTGGTAGAGACGCCCGCCTGCGCCGCCAGATCGCGAATGGTCATATAGCTGACGCTTTGCGGATGTTTGATGATGAAATGGTAAACCTGCATCTCAAGATCGTTCAGGCTGGAGAGATCGCGGTGTGCAAACATGCGGAGCATCGCTCAGGCAGCAAAAGGAGCCTGCAGTGTACCAGATTGCACCGCGTGCCGGGTGACACACCCCGACACAGAAATAATTGAGCGTACATGTGTACACTGAAAATATTCCTGGTTAGGCTGAAGGGGTTAAAAAAGACGCTCCTTTATCTTCAGGGATCCCGCACCATGGTAAAACCCGTACTCATTACGCCCGGTTATTCGCTGGCCGAAGAGATAGCCAATAGCATCAGCCATGGCGTTGGCTGCCTGTTTGGTATTATCGGTCTGGTGCTGCTGCTGACGCAGGCAGTGGAAACGCAGGCGAGCATCACTGCTATCACCAGCTACAGCCTCTATGGCGGCAGCATGATTCTGCTCTACCTCGCCTCTACGCTCTATCACGCTATTCCGCATCAGCGCGCCCGGCCGTGGCTGAAAAAATTTGATCACTGCGCTATCTATCTGCTGATCGCCGGCACCTATACGCCGTTTTTGCTGGTCGGGCTGAAATCACCGCTGGCACACGGACTGATGGTGGTGATCTGGAGTCTGGCGCTGGCGGGCATTATTTTTAAGCTGACGATAGCGCACCGTTTTAAAGTGCTGTCGCTGGTGACCTATCTCAGCATGGGGTGGCTGTCGCTGGTGGTGATCTATCAGCTGGCGATGCGGCTTTCCGCCGGTGGCGTCTGGCTACTGGCGGCGGGGGGCGTGGTCTACTCCCTGGGTGTGATTTTTTACGTGTCGCGCCGGATACCCTTCAGCCATGCGATCTGGCACGGCTTCGTACTCGGCGGCAGCGTACTGCACTTCTGTGCCATCTACTTTTATGTGAAGTAAACGGCTTTATGCGTATTGCAGCGGGACGCCGGACGGCCTCCCGCTCTGCGCCTCTTACGCGTCCAGCGCGTAAGGCAGTGGCTGAATGGTAAGTTCACCGCCTTCATCGCCTTCAGCACGCAGGATAGCGTCTGGTTCCGGATCGTTATTCATCACCATCTGCACCCAGACGCTGCCATCCTCAAGCTGTACCGCACACAGTACCGTGCCGGTGCGCCGCCAGCGATCGCCCATCTGCAGCTCCATCGAACTCCCCGCTTCCGGTACTTTACCGGCGCTGCCCGCCAGCCAGAACAGGGCGCGCTTGTTGGCACCGCGGAACTTCGCCCGCGCGACCATCTCCTGACCGGTATAGCAACCTTTCTTAAAGCTGATTGCATCCAGCGCCTGCAGGTTGGTTGCCTGCGGGATCAGCTGGGCGCTGGTAGCGCTATCGATAACCGGAATACCCGCTTCGATATCCAGCGCCAGCCACTGCCTGCTGTCGTTGAACTGCGCCTCGCCCTCGAGAGCTGCTTTAATCGCTTCCGCTTTGGCAGGGGTGGTGACCACGACAAAACGCTCAGCGGGCTGATCCAGCCACAGCAGCGTGCTCTCATCCTGCTGCACTACCGCATGCGCGGCATCCGGCAGCGTGGCAAACAGATTCGTCAGTGCCGCACGCGCCTGAAAGCCGGCAACGCCCAGTACGACGGCGTCATCGTCAGCTTCGATGGTCACTTTGGCAAACACCGCATATTTTTTCAGTTCAGCAATCTGCTGGTCACGCAGGCTGCGGCGCACCAGATAAGCGTATCCCTCGCCGCGATGAAACAGACGCAGATTGCTCCACATTTTGCCTTTGGCGTCGCAGTGGGCAGCCTGACGATGCTGCTCACTGGTCAGCGTCGCGACATCCAGCGTCAGCTGTCCCTGCAGGTAGCTGGTGCTGTCTTTGCCCTGTACCGACACCAGCGCCCACTCATCAAGCGACATCAGCGTCAGGGGCAGGCGTGCCGCAGCGACAGGCTGGCGGGGAGGGAGGGTAAAAATCGGCATGTGTCCATCCTGATTAATCAAATTTGTCCGGAGTTGTTTGTTCAATGTTAAAAGAGCGGCCGGGCAATGCAACCTGTTTACGGAACCGGGCGCACAAATCGCGTGATGAGGCGGCAACGCAGCCTGCCACTTTGCGTAATCCTGCGCAGGAAACAGCACTCAGCCTGCAGCAGGCAAAAAAAGCAGGTACACTGACCCTACTGTTTACAGCCGTGGAACACGACACATGGATATTCATGATAAATCACGCGTTAAGTGGGCCTGCCGTCGGGGCATGCTTGAGCTTGATGTCTCCATTATGCCTTTTTTTCACTATGAGTATGATTCGCTGAGTGATGAAGATAAGCGGGTGTTTGTTGCTTTACTGAAGAGTGACGATCCGGATCTGTTTAACTGGATGATGGACCACGGCGAGCCTGCGGATCCCGAGTTTAAGCGCATGGTAAAACTGATCCAGCAGCGCAACCGTGAACGCGGTCCGGTGGCAATGTAGCCTGCGCCCTTCACGCAGCGCCCGGCTGGCGAATCTGGCAGCGGGTTTTAGCTGCGTGACGCTTCTGCTGTGGCTCGTCTGGCCTGCGAAGTGGTATGCGCTGCAGGCGCTGCTTTCCGTGGCGGTGCTGGCGGAAAGCTGGCGCACGGAGTGGCGCTTACGACAACGCTGCGGCGAGCTAACGCGGGATGCGCAGGGAAGCTGGGGCTGGCGGGGAACCCGCTGGCATACCGCCCGGACGGCGCAGTGGCTGCCGTGGGGCGTGCTGCTGACCCTGCAGAATGCGCAGGGAGAGCGCTGGCGTTTCTGGCTGATGCAGGACGCCATGACGACGCGCAGCTGGCGGCAGCTGCGCGCGCAGGACGCGCTCAGCAGCGCTGCAGACCGGCGTTAAAGCCGGTCAGCTGTTTCCGTGAGCACCTGTTCGCACCACTGCTCAATACGCTCGTCGCTCTGCTCAAACTGGTTAACATCATCCAGCGCCAGGCCCACAAATTGTGTGCCGTCAGCGGTCAGCGGCTTGCGGCTGGTAAAGGTGTACCCCTCCAGCGGCCAGTAGCCGACAAACTGCACGCCCATCGGCTGCAGCAGTTCGTGCAGCATGCCCAGCGCATCAAGAAACCACTCGCTGTACTCAATCTGGTCGCCCATACCGTACAGCGCCACAATTTTCCCCTGCAGGTTAAGTCCCGGCAGCTGCGGCCATACCGCTTCCCAGTCCTCCTGCAGCTCGCCAAAATCCCAGGTCGGAATACCGAGGATCAGCAGGTCATACTGCTCCATCAGCGAGGGATCATCATCTTTGAGGTTGTGCAGCGTCACCAGCTCTTCACCAATAAAGTCGCGGATTTTTTCCGCTGCCATCTCGGTGTAACAGGTACTTGAACCGTAAAAAAGTCCGATATTCATGCGGTTAATGCTCTGTATGAAACTCACTCTGGCGCAATTGTACCAGAACCCCTCTGCTTTAAGGCATAATGAGCACGATTTCACACTGGCGAGAGGATAACGTGCAGGATAGCGATCTGATTGAACAGTTTCTTGATGCGCTCTGGCTGGAGCGTAATCTGGCGCAAAATACGCTGGCCTCTTATCGTCAGGATCTGCAAACCCTCACCGCATGGCTGCAGCATCACAATCTGACGCTGCTGACGCTGCAGGCGCTGGATCTGCAGCAGTTTCTTGCCGAGCGTATTGAAGGCGGCTATAAAGCCACCAGTTCAGCCCGCACGCTGAGCGCCATGCGCCGGCTGTTTCAGTATCTCTACCGTGAAAAGCTGCGCAGTGACGATCCCAGCGCGCTGCTCTCCGCCCCTAAGCTGCCGCAGCGGCTGCCGAAAGATCTCAGCGAGAGTCAGGTAGACCGGCTGCTGCAGGCGCCGGCCACAGATATTCCGCTGGAGCTGCGCGATAAAGCGATGCTGGAGGTGCTGTATGCCACCGGTCTGCGCGTCTCAGAGCTGGTCGGGCTGACTATCAGCGATGTCAGCCTGCGACAGGGAGTGGTGCGCGTTATCGGTAAAGGTAACAAAGAGCGGCTGGTGCCATTAGGTGAAGAAGCGATCCACTGGTTAGAGCACTATATGGAATATGGCCGGCCGTGGCTGCTAAACGGACAGACGCTGGACGTTCTGTTTCCCAGCCAGCGCGCGCAGCAGATGACGCGTCAGACCTTCTGGCACCGCATCAAGCACTACGCGACGCTGGCAGGTATCGACAGCGATAAACTGTCACCACACGTGCTGCGGCATGCATTTGCCACACATTTACTGAACCACGGCGCTGATTTGCGCGTCGTACAGATGCTACTGGGACACAGTGACCTGTCGACTACCCAGATTTATACGCATGTTGCCACCGAGCGGCTGCGTCAGTTACATCAACAGCACCATCCGCGCGCCTGAGCAGCGGCAACAAGGACTTATGATGAAAAAACAGTTTACCGTTCTGGCACTGCTGGTCAGCGCCTTTTCCGCTCTGGCACAGGCTGATGACAGCGCCATTCAGCAGACGCTGAAAAAAGTAGGTCTGCAGCAGGCTGAGATCCAGCCTTCGCCGCTGCCGGGCATGAAAACCGTGCTGACAGAAAGCGGCGTGATTTACATTACTGAAGATGGCAAACATATGATTCAGGGGCCGCTGTATGACGTCAGCGGCGCACAGCCGGTTAATGTTACCAACCAGCTGCTGGATAAAAAAGTCGCCGCGCTGGCGCCGGAAATGATTGTCTATAAAGCGCCGAAAGAGCAGCACGTCATTACGGTGTTTACTGATATCACCTGCGGTTACTGCCGTAAGCTGCATGAGCAGATGGCGGACTACAACGCGCTGGGTATCACGGTGCGCTATCTCGCTTTCCCGCGCGAAGGGCTGAACGGTCAGGTTGAGAAAGCGATGAGGGCGATCTGGTGCAGTGCCGATCGCAACAAAGCGTTCGATCAGGCGATGAAAGGCGATACGCCGCAGATGGATGCGCCAGCGACCTGCAGCCTCAATCTCGATAAGCACTACAAACTCGGCATTCTGTTCGGCATTCAGGGTACGCCTGCCATTCTTACCGACAGCGGTATGATGATCCCGGGCTATCAGGGTCCGCAGGAGCTGAAACAGGTGCTTGATGGTCAGAAGCGGGGCGGTTAATTCACAGTGATGCACACTACAGAACTGCGTCGGCGCACGCTGCCGGCTGATGCCAGCCTGCCTGACGACCTGCCGCCTCTGCTGCGCCGTCTCTATCTGCATCGCGGCGTTAAAACCGCAGCAGAGCTGGAGCGCGGGGCAAAATATCTGCTGCCGTGGCAGAGCCTCGGCGGTATAGAGGCTGCGGTTGCGCTGCTGCACCGGATGCTTACGGGCGGCCAGCGCATTATGGTCGTCGGCGATTTTGACGCCGACGGCGCGACCAGCACCGCACTGACCGTGCTGGCGCTGCGCAGCATGGGCGGCAACGTGGATTATCTGGTGCCTAACCGCTTTGACGATGGCTATGGCCTGAGTCCGGAAGTGGTGGAGCAGGCGCGCGCGCGCGGCGCGGAGATGATCCTCACCGTGGATAACGGCATCTCCTCGCACGCGGGCGTCGAAACGGCGTCAGCGCATGGCATCCCGGTCCTGATCACCGATCACCATCTGCCGGGCGAAACGCTGCCGGCCGCCGACGCTATTGTTAACCCCAACCTCAGCGACAGCGCTTTTCCGTCGCGCGCGCTGGCAGGCGTCGGCGTGGCGTTCTACCTGATGCTGGCGCTGCGCGCGCATCTGCGCGAGCAGGGCTGGTTTACTCCCCAGCGCAGCGAACCCAATCTGGCCGCGTGGCTCGATCTGGTCGCGCTCGGCACCGTAGCGGATGTAGTGCCGCTGGATGCGAATAATCGCATTCTGGTGTGGCAGGGGCTGAGCCGCATTCGCGCCGGTAAATGCCGCGCCGGTATCCGGGCGCTGCTGGAGATCGCAAACCGCGATGCGCGTCAGCTGGCCGCCAGCGATCTCGGCTTTGCCGTCGGCCCGCGTCTTAACGCGGCGGGGCGGCTTGACGATATGTCGGTTGGCGTGGCGCTCTTGCTGACCGAGGATATTGCGCAGGCGCGCATGCTGGCCAGCGAGCTGGATGCGCTGAACCAGACGCGCAAAGAAATTGAACAGGGCATGAAAAGCGAAGCGCTGGCGCTGTGCGATGCGCTGGAGCGTCAGCATAGCGACCTGCCGCTGGGCCTGGCATTTTATCACCCCGAATGGCATCAGGGGGTGGTCGGGATCCTCGCATCGCGTCTGAAAGAGCGTTTTCACCGGCCGGTCATCGCGTTTGCGCCCGCGGGCGATGGCACGCTAAAAGGATCGGGTCGCTCAATCGCCGGACTGCACCTGCGTGACGCGCTGGAGCGGCTGGATACGCTCTATCCGGGGCTGATTATCAAGTTCGGCGGCCATGCGATGGCGGCAGGCCTCTCGCTGGAAACGGATAAATATGATGCGTTTCGTGAGCGCTTTGCCGCGCTGATTGATGAGTGGCTGGATGGGGAAGCGCTGCAGGGCGTGGTCTGGTCAGACGGGGAGCTGCACGCGCAGGAGTTCAGCCTGCATACCGCTGAAATGCTGCGCGAGGCGGGGCCGTGGGGACAGGCGTTTCCGGAACCGGTGTTTGACGGCAAATTTAAACTGCTGCAGCAGCGGCTGGTGGGCGAGCGTCACCTGAAGGTGATGGTGGAACCGCTCGGCGGCGGACCGCTGCTGGACGGGATCGCGTTTAATGTTGATACCCGTCTCTGGCCGGATACCAGCGTGCGGCAGGTTGAGCTGGCCTATAAGCTGGATATCAACGAGTATCGCGGTAACCGTTCTGTGCAGCTGATAATCGATCATATCTGGCCGCTCTGACCGCGCGCGCCGCTACAAACCGCGCGCACTTTCGGGTAAACTCATGCGTTACTTTATCTTTTCTCACCGTATCGCCAAAAAAGACTGAAAAGCCATGTTTGAAATTAATCCGGTCAAAAATCGTATCCAGGACCTCAGCGAGCGCAGCGGCGTTCTTAGGGGGTATCTTTGACTACGATGCCAAGAAAGAACGTCTCGAAGAAGTAAACGCCGAGCTGGAGCAGCCGGACGTCTGGAATGAACCTGAACGCGCGCAGGCGCTCGGCAAAGAGCGCGCGTCGCTCGAAGCCGTTGTTGAAACCCTCGATCAGATGCACCAGGGTCTGGAAGATGTGCAGGGCCTGCTGGAGCTGGCGGTTGAAGCGGACGATGAAGAAACCTTCAACGAAGCTGTGGTTGAGCTCGACGCGCTGGAAGTCAAGCTGGGTGAGCTGGAATTCCGCCGCATGTTCTCAGGCGAGTATGACAGCGCCGACTGCTATATGGATATTCAGGCAGGTTCTGGCGGTACGGAAGCGCAGGACTGGGCCAGCATGCTGCTGCGTATGTATCTGCGCTGGGCAGAAGCCAAAGGGTTTAAAACCGAGATCATTGAAGAGTCGGAAGGCGAAGTTGCGGGCACTAAATCCGCCACCATCAAGGTGATTGGTGACTACGCCTACGGCTGGCTGCGTACGGAAACCGGCGTCCATCGCCTGGTGCGCAAGAGTCCGTTTGACTCCGGCGGCCGTCGTCACACCTCATTCAGTTCGGTGTTTATCTATCCGGAAGTGGATGACAATATCGATATCGATATCAACCCGGCCGATCTGCGCATTGACGTCTATCGCGCATCGGGTGCGGGCGGTCAGCACGTTAACAAAACGGAGTCTGCGGTGCGTATTACCCACCTGCCGACCAACATTGTGGTGCAGTGCCAGAACGACCGTTCACAGCACAAGAACAAAGACCAGGCCTTCAAACAGCTGCGCGCCAAGCTCTATGAGTATGAGATGCAGAAGAAAAATGCTGACAAGCAGGCCGCAGAAGAGAACAAATCAGATATCGGCTGGGGCAGCCAGATTCGTTCTTACGTGCTGGATGACTCCCGCATCAAAGATCTGCGTACCAGCGTAGAGACCCGCAATACTCAGGCGGTGCTGGATGGCGATCTGGATCGTTTTATTGAAGCAAGTTTAAAAGCAGGGCTATAAGGAACCGACATGTCTGAACAACAACCGCAGAACGCTGACGCCGCACTTGAGTTAAATAATGAACTGAAAGCGCGTCGCGAAAAACTCAGCGCGCTGCGTGAAAAGGGCGTGGCGTTTCCCAACGATTTCCGTCGTGACACCACCTCCGATCGGCTGCACGCCAGCTATGACGACAAGAGCAACGAAGAGCTGGAAGCGCTGGGCGTGGAAGTGAGCGTTGCCGGTCGTATGATGACGCGCCGCATCATGGGTAAAGCGTCGTTTGCCACGCTGCAGGATGTTGGCGGTCAGATCCAGATCTACGTTTCCCGTGACGATCTGCCGGAAGGCGTCTACAACGAGCAGTTCAAGAAGTGGGATCTGGGCGATATTCTGGGTGCACGCGGTAAGCTGTTCAAAACCAAAACCGGCGAGCTTTCAATCCATATCTCAGAACTGCGCCTGCTGACCAAAGCGCTGCGTCCGCTGCCGGACAAGTTCCACGGCCTGGCTGATCAGGAGACGCGCTATCGTCAGCGCTATCTTGATCTCATCTCCAATGATGAATCGCGCCACACCTTTCAGGTACGCTCGAAAATCATGGCGGGTATTCGCCAGTTCATGGTAAACCGCGACTTTATGGAAGTGGAAACGCCAATGATGCAGGTGATCCCGGGCGGCGCTTCTGCGCGTCCTTTCATCACCCATCACAATGCGCTGGATATCGATATGTATCTGCGTATTGCGCCGGAGCTTTATCTGAAGCGTCTGGTGGTGGGCGGCTTCGATCGCGTGTTTGAGATCAACCGTAACTTCCGTAACGAAGGCATCTCGCCGCGCCATAATCCTGAGTTCACCATGATGGAACTCTATATGGCGTATGCAGATTACAAAGATCTGATTGAGCTGACCGAAAGCCTGTTCCGCACGCTGGCGCAGGACGTACTGGGCACCACTGAAGTGGCCTATGGCGAACATACCTTTGACTTCGGTAAGCCTTTTGAGAAGCTCACAATGCGTGAAGCGATCAAAAAATATCGCCCGGAAACGGACCTGGCTGACCTGGAAGACTTTGATAAAGCGGTAGCGATCGCCAGTGCGCTGCATATCAAAGTGGAAAAAAGCTGGGGTCTGGGCCGCGTGGTAACGGAGATCTTTGAAGAGACGGCGGAAGCCCATCTGATTCAGCCTACCTTCATTACCGAATACCCGGCAGAGGTTTCACCGCTGGCGCGCCGTAATGATGAGAATCCGGAAATCACTGACCGCTTTGAGTTCTTTATTGGTGGTCGCGAGATCGGTAACGGCTTCTCAGAGCTGAACGACGCTGAAGATCAGGCAGAGCGTTTCCTGCAGCAGGTGAATGCAAAAGATGCCGGCGATGATGAAGCGATGTTCTACGATGAAGATTACGTAACCGCGCTGGAGCACGGACTGCCGCCAACGGCTGGCCTCGGTATCGGTATCGACCGTATGGTAATGCTGTTTACCAACAGCCACACCATTCGCGATGTGATCCTGTTCCCGGCGCTGCGCCCGACGGCGAAGTAACGGCAGGCGCTGCCCGTCTCTCTCCCGCAGGGGAGAGTCGGGCAGCAGTTATCACGGCGCAATCGCCTCTGCCAGCCACGTCTGAAAGCGCGCATAGGGTATGTAGAGTGCCACATCGCTATACAGCGTTTTTCCGCTTTGGTTATCATCGATCCGCCGGCTGTATCCGGTGATCACCCCAGCCAGCGTGTCATCACTGGCGTTATAGACTGCGCCGCCCGACATGCCTTTCACTACGCCAGCACTGGCCGCCACCACCACACAGTTTGCTTTGTTCCAGCTGTTTACCAGCGTGGTATTCACCAGGTTCTCTCCGCTGGAGGCGACCGGCAGGGCAGAGATAAAGCTATAGCCATAAAGATTCACGCGATCGCCGATGTGGCCGTTGCGGAACGCCGGCGGCAGGTTGCCCGCCCGGTTTTTATGGTAAACCACGGCGAGATCGCAGTCGGGGTGCCAGGCTTTTACCCGATACAGTGAGTATTTCGCCACGTGTGCCGCCGTCAGGCTGTAGTCGGCGGTCAGCGGGATAGTCGTGCCCAGCGTGCCGACCCCAAGAATAGTGGGAATACCGGTAACGGTCATATCCACCCGGCGCGCAGCTTCTTTACTGTATTCATAGTGTCCGACCGAGCAGCCGCTGAGGCAGCACGCCGCCAGCGCAATTATCCAGCGCATCTCTTTTTTCTCCTGTGGGGCGCTCACCTGCGCGCTGCGTCCTGACCGTTACCCGCTTCCGCCGGCTGAAAACCGGGCAACGCTATCACTATCCGCCACCGCGCCACAAGCCGGACCGGCGCTGATTATTGCCGCGCCGGCAACATAGCCTTGCGGCGCACAGGGTGGTTGCGCTGCCAGGGCTGTGCTTTAATGCAGCGTGACGCAGTTCAAATATTAATAAGCGTTCTGTTTTACCGTGCTGTGTTCGCAGTACGGCCCGCCTGCAAAATTATCTTGGGAGAGTGTGTTATGCCTGTTGCATTACTGGCGCTGGCGCTGAGTGCGTTCGCCATTGGCACCACGGAGTTTGTCATCATGGGGTTACTGCCGGAAGTGGCAGGCGATCTGCAGGTGTCGATTCCTTCAGCCGGCTGGCTGATCAGCGGTTACGCGCTCGGCGTGGCGATTGGCGCGCCGATTATGGCGCTGCTGACCGCCAGCCTGCCGCGCAAGCGTACGCTGAGCCTGCTGATGGTGATCTTTATTATCGGTAACGTGCTCTGCGCGCTGGCCTATAGCTATAACCTGCTGATGCTGGCGCGGGTGGTCACCGCACTTTGCCACGGCGCGTTCTTTGGCATTGGATCGGTAGTGGCCGCAAGCCTGGTGGCGCCCGGCCGTCAGGCGTCAGCGGTGGCGCTGATGTTTACCGGACTGACGCTGGCAAACGTGCTTGGCGTACCGCTTGGCACCTGGTTTGGTCAGCTGTTTGGCTGGCGTGCCACCTTCTGGGGCGTGGCGATTATCGGCATTCTGGCGTTTATCGCCCTGATTGTCAGCCTGCCGGCAAATAAAGAAGAGAAGCCGGTTCATCTGGCCAGTGAGATTGGTGCGCTGGCCAACGGACGACTCTGGCTGTCGCTGCTGATGACGGTCTGCTTTGCCGCCGCGATGTTTGCGCTGTTCAGCTATATTGCGCCGCTGCTGCTTCAGGTCACCGGCATCAGCGACCGCGGCGTGAGCTGGACGCTGTTCCTGATTGGCGCCGGCCTGACGGCAGGTAATATCATTGGCGGCAAGCTGGCGGACTGGAAAGTCTCATTCAGCCTGATCCTCAGCTTCTCACTGATTGCGCTGTTCTCGCTGCTCTTCAGCTGGACCAGCCATGCGCTCTGGCTGGCTGAAATTACGCTGTTCCTGTGGGCCATGGCGACGTTTGCCACCGTACCCGGCCTGCAGATCAACGTGGTGCGCCACGGCAAAGAGGCACCGAATCTGGTTTCCACGCTGAACATCGCTGCTTTTAACGTGGGCAACGCGCTGGGTGCCTGGGTGGGCGGCGCCGTTATCGCGCGCGGCTACGGCCTGACGGCAGTGCCGGTTGCGGCCGCCGCCATCGCCGCTGTCGGTCTGGTGGTGTGTGTCATCACCTTTCGCAACGCTAACGGTCAGGGCGCTACGGTTCGCGTCTGAGCAAGCTGCGCGGCGATAAGCCCCGGAAATGCCGCCACCTGCTGCTGCAGGTGGTGGCAGAAGCGCTCAACCAGCGCAGAGGCGGGCCGGTGCTGCGGGCGGATCAGGCTCACGGTAAACGGCACGCTGATACTGAAACGCCGCATTACCACGCCGCTCGCCGCGTAATCCAGCGCGGTGAGCGGATTTACAATCGATAAACCAACCCCGGCGCGCACCATCGCGCATACCGATGCGGCGCTGTGCGTCTCCAGCACCAGCCGCCGCTCAACCTTCTGTTCCAGAAACAGCGCATCCAGCAGCTGACGATAGCTGTCATGCCGCGACAGGCTGACAAAATTCTGCTGATGAAAATCGGCAGGTGTCAGCACATCGCGCTGACAGAGCGGATGCTGCGGCGGCAAAACGCACACTTCATCGCAGGTCAGCAGAGTGAGGCGTTCCGTGCCGGATGGCGCGTGCTGTGTCTCGGTCAGGCCGAGATCGTAGCGCTGCGCCGACAGCCACTCCTCCAGCAGCGGCGACTCCTGCGGAATGATGTTCAGATTCACCTGCGGATAGCGCTGCATAAAGGGCTGCAGCAGAGGCGGCAGCAGCGACTGGGAAAATACCGGCAGGCAGGCCACCGACAGCTCGCCATGCCGGAACTGCCGTAATCCTTCTGCCGCATCCAGAATCCGGTCCAGTCCGTACCAGGAGCGCTGCACCTCTTCAAACAGGCTCAGCGCCTGCATCGTGGGCTGCAGACGACCGCGCACCCGCTCAAACAGCGTCAGCCCCAGCTGCTGCTCCAGACGCGCCAGCTCACGGCTGACGGTGGGCTGCGAAGTGTGCAGCAGCGCGGCGGCCTGCGTCAGATTGCCGCTGGTCATCACCGCATGAAAAATTTCGATATGTCGCCAGTTGATGTTCGCCATCGCTCCTCCGCCAAAGGCATATCATATTTGCATAGCTGCCGCTAAAACAGATATTTCTGTGAATCGATGTGGTGTGGCTAAATGGGGGCAACAGTACAGGAGAATTGTTATGCCACGTCCGTTAGACACCACTGAATCTGCGCTTAACGCTACCCATCTGCTGCCGCTGGCGCAGCGCTACAGCGGTCCGTTCTGGGCCTATGACGCCGCCATTATTCAGCAGCGTATTGCGCAGCTCAGCCAGTTTGATGTGGTGCGCTTTGCGCAGAAAGCCTGCTCAAACATCCATATTCTGCGCCTGATGCGTCAGGCCGGGGTAAAAGTCGATTCCGTCTCGCTGGGTGAAATTGAACGCGCGCTGGCGGCGGGATTTGAGCCGGGCGGTGAGGACATTGTGTTTACGGCGGACCTGCTGGATCTGCCGACGCTTGAGCGCGTGGCTGAGCTGCAGGTACCGGTAAACGCCGGTTCGGTAGATATGCTGCACCAGCTGGGCGCGCGTTCGCCAGGCCATAAAGTGTGGCTGCGTATCAATCCTGGTTTTGGTCACGGTCACAGCCAGAAAACCAACACCGGTGGCGAAAACAGCAAGCACGGCATCTGGTATGGCGATCTGCCGCTGGCGCTGGCTGCGATTCAGCAGCACGGTCTGCAGCTGGTGGGGCTGCATATGCATATCGGCTCCGGCGTGGATTATGCGCATCTGCAGCAGGTGTGTGACGCCATGGTCGATCAGGTGATTGCGTTTGGTCAGGATCTCAGCGCCATCTCAGCCGGCGGCGGTCTCTCTGTTCCCTATCATTTTGGTGAAGAGGCGATCGATACCGACCACTATTTTGGCCTCTGGAGCCGCGCGCGCGATCGCATTGCCGACCACCTTGGGCATCCGGTAAAGCTGGAAATCGAGCCGGGACGCTTCCTGGTAGCTGAATCGGGCGTACTGGTTTCACAGGTACGAGCGGTTAAAGCGATGGGCAGCCGCCACTTTGTGCTGGTTGATGCAGGCTTTAGCGATCTGATGCGTCCGGCTATGTATGGCAGCTATCACCATATTTCGGTGCTGCCAGCCGATGGCAGCACGCCGGAGGCAGCCACGCAGGAGAGCGTGGTGGCCGGGCCGCTATGTGAATCAGGCGATGTGTTTACCCAGCAGGAGGGCGGCAAGGTGGAGACCCGCGCGCTGCCTGCCGTGCAGCCGGGCGACTATCTGGTCTTTCACGATACCGGTGCTTACGGCGCTTCCATGTCCTCTAACTACAACAGCCGTCCGCTGATCCCGGAAGTGCTGTTTGAAAACGGCAGCGTGCGTGAGATCCGCCGCGCGCAGACGATTCAGGAGCTGCTGGCGCTGGAGCTGAACTGATGCGTATTATGCCGCTCAGCAGCGTGCCGCATCACGCCAGTCAGATAACCGACTGGCTATGGCAGGCGTTTGGCGATGGCACGACGCGTGAGTTCTATCACAGTGTCGTGCGCAGCAGCCTGAACGGTGCCGATCTGCCGGTGACGTTTGTCGCACTGGACGCGCACGATATTCCGCTGGGCACTATCGGTTTCTGGCGCTGCGATCTGATCAGCCGCCAGGATCTCTGGCCGTGGGCGGCAGCGCTCTATGTCGATCCCGCCTCACGCGGTCAGGGCGTGAGTGAGGCGCTGCAGCAGCACGTGATCGATTTCGCCCGCGAGCGCGGCCACGCACGTATCTGGCTCTGGTCAACGTTTGCCGGTTACTACGAGCGACACGGCTGGGAGTATGTCTGCGAAGCGCTGGAGTTTCCCGCCGAGCAGGTGAGGGTGTATAAGCAGGATCTGTGACGGGAGCTGGTTCCGTTCGCCACGGGCGCGGGCGCGGGCGCCGGTTCCGTTCGCTGCGGGGCGCATGTTAAGCGCCGGTTCCGTTCGCCGTCAGCTGCGGGTAATGTTAAGCGCCGGTTCCGTTCGCCGTCAGCTGTGGCAGCAGTCTGTGCTCCGGCACGGCGATGCTGCCCCGGGGCCGGTTCCGTTCGCCGTCAGCTGCGGCAGCAGCCTGTGCTCCGGCACGGCGACCGGGCAGAGGACGCCAGGCCGCGCCCTCTGCACTCCCCGGCCCTGCGCCAGCCCCGTCCGCCGCTGCGCGGTTCCCTCGCTCACGCCCGCTTCCCNCCGGCACGGCGACCGGGCAGAGGACGCCAGGCCGCGCCCTCTGCACTCCCCGGCCCTGCGCCAGCCCCGTCCGCCGCTGCGCGGTTCCCTCGCTCACGCCCGCTTCCCCGGGACCGGCCGCCATTCGCTCCTGCTCACCGCGCCCTTTCGCCGGCGTCCTGCCGGCTCATCCCGGAATCGTGCCCTCCCTCGGCGGACCCGGATGGCGCTTCCCGCCGCTGATTGTCTTTTTTCTCTTCCTTATGTTTTTTATGGCTGAAGGTTTCGTGAAAAGCTTCAGACCACACCGCAACGCTTTTAAAAAACAAAAAGAAGGGTTTGCAGGCGGGGAGAGCGGTGCTTCCCGCCGCTGCCGCTCTTTTTTTCTTTATGATGTTTTTTCGTGGCTGGCAGACCTGCGCCTGAACTTCAGGCTTCGCCACTTTTAAGAATGAAAAAATGAATTTGCAGGCGGGGAGGAGGGCGCCATCCGCAGCGCCGGGCGCAGAGTGACGGCCAGGGCGAGCCGGCAGGACGCCGGCGAGAGCGCGGGGTGAGCAGGAGCGAANTAAGGGGCGCGCCCACCCGCCCCTTAGCCCGTCCGCGTGCGGGAACGCCGCTGAAACTGCCGGAAGCCTGGCGGGCGGAACCCCTCCGGTGCCCCGCGCTGCTTAGCGCACAGCCGCGCGCTGCTGCCCCGGAGCTGGTTCCGTTCGCCGTCAGCTGCGGGGCGCCGATTGAGCGCCGGTTCCGTTCGCCGTCAGCTGCGGCAGCAGCCTGTGCCCCGGCACGTCGACCGGGCAGAGGACGCCTGGCCGCGCCCTCTGCACTCCCCGGCCCTGCGCCAGCCCCGTCCGCCGCTGCGCGGTTCCCTCGCTCACG
>NZ_VWUF01000014.1:0-80368 GCF_008631385.1 Pantoea sp. M_9
GACGGCGCGGGGCGCGGATTGCTAAGGGGCGCGCCCACCCGCCCCTTAGCCCGTCCGCGTGCGGAAACGCCGCTGAAACTGCCGGAAGCGTGGCGGGCGGAACCCCTCCGGTGTCACGCACTGCCCTGACGGGCGGAACCCTCCGGTGCCGCGCACAGCCCTGCCCTGACGGGCGGAACCCTTCAGTGCCCCGCGCTGCTTAGCACCCAGCCCAAAAACAAAAAAGCCTCCGGCTGGAGGCTTTTGTCTTACTTACCGGCGACACCCGCCGCTGCATAGCGTTTTACGACAACATCTGAATGGCCAGCGCATAGAGGCGCTGATGCTCATCGTCACTGACTGGCTCTTCTTCCGCATAACAGGCGATCATTGAGCTGACTTTATCAGAGGATAAAGCTTCTCCATGAAGGTGCAGCGTTAATACGGCGCGGCCGACGATTTTCAGAATGTCTTCGCTATGTCCCTGGAGACTTTGACTCAATGAAATTGACCTCTGAAGTAAATTCGTTCGCCAAATGGCGCGCCCAATATAGATCAGAACAACAAGGGTTTTTAATCAGAATTTCCTTATGCTGGGTAATATATAAGCCTGACCCGGGGAAAACTTATCTTAAGTTACCGCGGAAAAACGATCTAAAAGCGTTAATCTCCTTATTTACTGAATCTTTTTTAAACGACAAAGGATCGTTCCGGATAACAACTTATTAAAACTTTGCAACAATAATCACCATTATGCGGGACAGGGTTGTGTTCTCTCTCCGGCCGTATGCATCAGGCGAATTACCGTTGCTGCCTGCGTGGCTTTCTGCCAGACTGGCCGCGTTATCTTCCCTCCTATCTGAGACATCTTTGTGACTGCTTTTTCAACCCTGACGCAACTGCCCGCCAGCCAGCTCGACAACCTGCGCGACATGGGCTTTGATGCGATGACGCCTATCCAGGCAGCGTCGCTTCCCGCCATACTTGCCGGCCGCGATGTGCGTGCGCAGGCGAAGACCGGCAGCGGCAAAACCGCTGCGTTCGGTATCGGCCTGCTTAATCGTATCGACAACAGCCAGTTTCATACGCAGGCGCTGATCCTCTGCCCGACGCGTGAACTGGCTGAGCAGGTCAGCAATGTGCTGCGTCAGCTGGCACGTTTTACGCGCAATATTAAAATCCTCACGCTGTGCGGCGGCCAGCCGATGAGCGCACAGCGCGATTCGCTGGTGCATGCTCCGCACATCGTCGTCGGCACGCCAGGCCGCCTGCTGGATCACCTTAAGCGCGACAACCTCGATCTCAGCCAGCTGCAGACGCTGGTGCTCGACGAAGCCGACCGCATGCTGGAGATGGGTTTCCGCGACGATATGGAAGCGATTATTGGCTTCACGCCCGCCGCACGGCAGACGCTGCTTTTCTCCGCCACCTGGCCTGACATCATTGCCAGCCTGAGCCAGCGCTTTCAGCGCGACGCGCTGGCGGTTGCAACGGAAACCGAAGCGGAGCTGCCTGCGATTGAACAGCAGTTTATCGAAGCGAGCGCAGGCGAGCGCGTTAACCTGCTGTGCGCTCTGCTGAGTCAGCACCAGCCCGCCTCCTGCGTGGTGTTCTGCAATACCAAACGCGAGTGCGATGATATTGCCGCCGCGCTGAACGAGCGCGATATCAGCGCGCTGGCGCTGCACGGCGATCTGGAGCAGCGCGATCGTGAGCGCGTGCTGATCCGCTTTGCTAACGGCAGCAGCCGCGTCCTGATCGCGACCGACGTGGCCGCACGCGGTCTGGATATCAAATCGCTGGCGCTGGTCGTCAATCTTGAACTGGCCTGGGATCCGGAAGTGCATCTGCACCGCATTGGCCGCACCGGGCGCGCGGGCGAAAAAGGAGTCGCGGTGAGCTTTGTGGCTCCTGACGGCATGGCTCGCGCCCATGCGCTGGAGGATTACCTGCAGCAGAAGCTTAACTGGGTGGCGGCCGCTACCTTAAAAGGCAGAGCGGCACAGGCGCTTCCTGCGGCCATGATGACGCTCTGTATCGATGGCGGGCGCAAAGCAAAAATGCGTCCGGGTGATATCCTGGGCGCGCTGACCGGTGAAGCGGGCTTCAGTGCCGATCAGATCGGTAAAATTGACCTGACGCCGTCGCACGCCTATGTCGCGATTGCGGCAGCGCAGGCGAAAAAAGCGCTGATCCGGCTCAAAGAGGGCAAGATCAAAGGAAAAAGCGTGCGCGCGATTCTTCTGAAATAGTATGGCTATAGCGTGAGGGCGATCGCGCCCTTGCGCTAAATTTCTCCTTCTCCCTTCATTTTTCGCACGCCCTGCCGATAAGTTAATCATGGCACTTCCGCCCTCTCCCTGCTCCGCCCAGATTCTGCCCCGAGGCCATGATGGATAATTTTCAGAAAGAGATCGACGAACGCGCAAACCTGGCGCTGTCCAACAAATTTGAACTGCTGCTGTTTCGCCTGGGTTCCGATCGGCTGAAAGGCAAATCTGAGCTGTATGGCATCAACGTGTTCAAGCTACGCGAAATTGTGCCGATGCCGGCCATCACGCGCGCCGCTGGTATGAACTCACCGCTACTTGGTATGGCCAGTATCCGGGGGCAGTTTATTCCGGTCATCGACCTGCCGGCCGTAACCGGCTGCAAACCCGAAACCGGTCTGAATCTGCTGCTGGTTACCGAATATGCGCGCAGTACCCAGGCGTTCGCGGTGGAGTCGGTAGAGAATATTGTGCGTCTCGACTGGAGCCAGGTGCATACCGCAGAAGCGGGGATCAGCAGCCGCAATATCACCAGTATCGCCTGCCTTGACAGCAATGGTGAGAGCAATAACCTTGCTCTGGTACTCGACGTAGAGCAGATCCTCTATGACATCATTCCTTCGGTGCGCGGCGTTGAACCTGACGCTAAGACCGCGAAAAACTTTAATCTGAAGCCCGGCGCAGTCGCTATCGTGGCGGAAGATTCTAAAGTGGCTCGTCAGCTGCTCGAACAGGGGCTGAAGAGCATGGGTATTCCGGCCCTGATGCACAATACCGGCCTGGAAGCGTGGATAAAAATCAATGAAATGAAGAAAGAAGCGCAGGCCAGCGGCGAATCGATTCACGATAAAATCGCCCTGGTTCTGACCGATCTGGAGATGCCGGAGATGGATGGCTTCACGCTGACGCGTAATATCAAGCGTGATGATGCGCTGCGTCATATTCCGGTCGTCATTCACTCTTCACTTTCCGGCAGCGCCAACGAGGATCACGTTCGCAAAGTGGGCGCCGATGGTTATGTGGCAAAATTCGAGATCAATGAGCTCTCCAGTGCCATTTTTAGCGTGCTGGAAAAACAGCGCTGAATCCGCCCTGTTTCCCCCTTCCCCTTGAGGCGCGACTATCGCGCCTTTTTTATTGTGGTTATTCCTCCCGCCCCGAAACAGTACCGCTTATTCATCACTATTTAGTATTGCTAACCGATCTTCGCTGCCGCGCGCAAAAATTAAAGTAAATATATTAGTTACCGATAACTGTTGCGCCTGCGCCGGAGTTTTCGGGGATAGCCTGCGCAGACAGATTTCTCTTTTTCTTTTAAAAACAGTCTATCGCAGCAGATTACCCACCTGCTGACGCATCCTATTACTGTCTGATTTCTGGCAAACAGGGAGAACCAATGTTGAGCATCAAGAATATGAAAGTCGGGGTACGCCTGGGCATCGCCTTTGGCCTGGTCGTGGCCCTGTTAATGGTGGTGGGCGTTACGTCGTGGCTTAAAATCAGCAATATCAAAACCGGTATTACCTCTATTGTAGAAGATCGTTTTGTTAAGGTTCGCCTCGGCTTTGACGTGCGCGATGGCGTTAATGATCAGATCAAATATCTGCGCGGTATCGTGATTGATACCACCCGACCGGAAAATAATGTTAAACGCTTTGCTCAGCTCGCGGATGCAACGGCGCAAACCAACAGCGCCATGAAAAAAATTGAGGCCATCCAGGTCACGCCGATAGGCAAAAAGAAAATTGCCGGATTACTTGCCGCCAGCAAGCTGTTTGAACAGCAAAAAAATGAGGTGCTGGCGCTGGTGCGGGATGGCAAGACAGAGGAAGCCAGCAACTACGTGCTGAAAAAGATTACTCAGACGCAAAACACCTTTTTGCTCAGCGCGGCCGCTTTTGCTGACTCTCAGGCCAGCCAGCTCCATCAGGAAGGGGTCGGCATCATTGAGGATGGCACCACGGCGATTCAGGTTTCCGTAATTTTCACGGCTATCGCCATCGCTGCCGCCGTGCTGCTGGGTCTGCTGCTGACCCGCTCTATCGTGCGTCCGCTAAATGAGGCCGTCACCGTGGCCAGCAAAGTGGCCGCCGGCGATCTCAGTTCGCGCATAACGGTACGCAGTAAAGATGAAACCGGCGTGCTGATGCAGGCGCTGCAGACCATGAACGACAATCTGATTACCATCGTCTCTAACGTGCGCGCCGGCTCCGATACCATCGCCGTTGCCTCTAATCAGATCTCCAGCGGCAATATCGATCTCTCTTCGCGCACCGAGCAGCAGGCGAGCTCGCTGGAAGAGACCGCTTCCGCGATGGAGCAGATGACCGCGACCGTGAAGCACAACGCCGACAACGCGCGCGAAGCGAACTCGCTGGTATCAAAAACCTCTGAGGTGGCTAAAGAGGGTGGCGTGGTGATGGAGCAGGTTATCGATAAAATGGAGGCGATTGCTTACTCCTCGAAGAAGATCGTCGATATTATCAGCGTCATCGACTCTATCGCTTTCCAGACCAATATTCTGTCGCTCAACGCCGCCGTTGAGGCAGCGCGTGCCGGTGAACAGGGACGCGGCTTTGCCGTGGTGGCATCGGAAGTGCGTAATCTGGCCCAGCGCTCCGCCTCCGCCGCTAAAGAGATCAAAGTTCTGATTGAAGATTCGGTGGCAAAAGTCGATGAAGGCAGCCGCCTGGTGACGCACGCCGGCTCTACCATAGGTGAAGTCGTCAGCAGCGTGCAGAGCGTGGCTGAGATCATGAGTGAAATTACGATTGCCAGCAGCGAGCAGAGCAGCGGCATTGGTGAAATTAATCAGGCTATTACGCAGATGGAAGCGGTGACGCAGCAGAATGCCTCGCTGGTGCAGGAGGCATCCGCCGCCTCACAGGCGCTGCAGGAGCAGGCCGATCGGCTGGCGCAGTCGATGAGCGTGTTTAAAACCGCGCTGGCGTAATGCCCACGCCCGGGCCGCCGGTGACGGCGACCCGGCTGTGGTCAGTTGAACAGCGACCAGGCGACAGAAGAGATCGCCAGCAGTCCGATAATTACCACAAAGAGGTTGCTGATTTTCCCGCTGTACTGGCGCATGGCCGGCACTTTCTGAATCGCATACATCGGCATCAAAAACAGGATCGCCGCGATAACCGGCCCGCCCAGCGTTTCAATCATGCCAAGAATACTGGGGTTCAGCGTGGCCACCAGCCAGGTGGTCAGCAGCATAAACAGCGTGGTCAGCCGGTTCAGCTTCTGCGGCGCGATCGCTTTACCGCGGCTGCGCAGCGATTTGGTGACGATGCCGTTAAAACCTTCGCGCGCCCCCAGATAGTGCCCCAGAAACGATTTCGTGATCGCGACCATCGCGACAATCGGCCCCAGCCAGGCGATCATCGGCACCTGAAAATGGTTAGCCAGATAAGAAAGAATGGTGATGTTCTGCGCTTTCGCTGCCTGCAGATCGGCTGGCGACAGGCTCAGCACGCAGCTGAACACAAAAAACATCACCGTAGCCACCATCATCAGATGCGCACTGGCCAGTATGCGCGAGCAGCGTTTTTCCGCACCGGCGCCATATTCGTCGCGTTTTGCGACGGCAAACGACGAGATAATCGGCGAATGGTTAAATGAAAAAACCATTACCGGAATCGCCAGCCACAGCGTCATCCAGAGATTGCCGCTGCCCGTTGCCTCGCTAAACGACAGCGTTTGCAGCGCGGCGCCGTGCCAGTGCGGAACCAGCCAGGCGGCCAGCAGCATCAGGACGGCAACAAACGGAAAGACCAGAATACTCATCGCCTTCACGATCATCTGCTCGCCAAAGCGCACGATAACCATCATCCCGCTGATCAGCAGCAGCGACAGCAGCGCGCGCGGCGGCGACACCAGGCCAAGCTGATGCACCATAAAACTGTCTACGGTATTGGTGATGGCCACGCTGTACATCAGCAGAATGGGATAGATAGCAAAAAAGTAGAGCAGCGTGATGATCTTACCCGCCCCGCTGCCAAAGTGTTCTTCCACCACGTCAGTGATATCTTCACCCGGATTTTTACCCGAGAGGACGAAACGGGTCAGCGCGCGGTGCGCATAGAAGGTCATCGGGAATGCCAGCAGGGCCATGATCAGCAGCGGCAGCAGCCCGCCGGCGCCGGCGTTAATCGGCAGAAACAGCACTCCGGCACCGATCGCCGTACCATACAGACCCAGCATCCACACCGTGTCACTCTTGCTCCAGCCCCTGGCCGCTCTGGCGGTTGCCAGCGTGCTGGTTTGTGAGTTGTTCATCACTCTCTCCAGAATCATCATTATTGCAGCCGGTTTCCGGCTCTCTGTTCACGGTCAGCCGCTGCGGGCTGCCGTTCAACCGCGCTCATGCTATACGTTTTTGTCACCGTGCGGGGGGCACAACGCAAGATACGCGTCACAAAAGCAGCAAAAATGCGCAGGCTGGTAAATTTATGCTTTAAAAATGCACAAAACCGGCGCGCAATCGATTGCCTGACGTTATTTGACCTGAGTCACAAAAATTGTGCAAGTGAAGTAAACAACCGAAGGGTAAAAGCAGCGGTCTCTCCCGGCTGCTGCCCTCCTCTGCCAGAGACAGAGATCGGAGGGCAACGCCGGGAGAATCAGGGATCAGAATGCGCGCATTCTGTATAACGCATAGAGGAAATAGTACGCTGTGAGTGAGTTAAGATTCATAATCATGTACTTCAGTTTTTCATTTTTATTCAGCAGCGTGAAGATACCTTTTGAGTATTTTCCGCGCTTTATCTGTTCTATTTCTGTTGCGATATCTGCCGGTGAAAAGGAAGCGTGATACATGGCAGTGACAATCTGCATATCCAGCGCCAGCACGCGCTTTGAGATCCCTTTCAGAAAGTGGTCCAGTTCGCTGGCCTGATATTTATCGACGATGGTGTCATACAGCGCGGTCAGCGACTGCTTACGCACCTTTAATTCACTGTACTGCACCTTCTGCTTGGAGAGCGATCCGCTGGTATCTTCATAGTGATAAGCCGCGTTAGGCGTAATCAGGAAGTTACTGATGCAGCTGAAATATTTCAGGTTAAACAGCAGATCTTCACTCATTGAGATCCCCTCCAGAAAGCGCAGGTTCAGGGATTCAATAATCTCCCGGCGGTAGCATTTATTATGCAGATAGCCGATGTTGTCGCTGATCTCCAGCTCGCCCAGCACATAAGGGATATCGTGCTGGCTGAAAAAGCCCGCCTGCGACACCTTGCCAATGCGATCGTCATTCAGGTGGCCGACCATCAGGTCTACGGTTTCAGCCGGCCAGGCGTTGAGATTCTGCTTGAAACTCATCAGGAAATTGTCATCAACCCAGTCGTCGGCGTCCAGGAAGAGCACGTAGTCGCCGCGCGCCTTTAACAGCCCGGTATTGCGCGCAGCGCTGACGCCGGCGTTGATCTGCTCCAGCACGGTTATCTGCGGATAGCTGGCAAACTCAGACAGAATCTGCGCGCTGTCGTCGCGGCTGCCGTCGTTAACCACCACCACTTCATAACTGCTGAACGTCTGGTTCAAAACGCTCAGCAGCGTGCGCCGGATGGTATTTTGTGAGTTATAAACGGGAATGATGATACTGAAGAGCGGATTGTCATTCATGATAAACTCTCTTTACTGTCTGAGGTTTTGTAATCGCTAAATAACTGCCATAGCTTCCTGGGGTTGAAAAAAACCTGGTGGATCCGCGCCACGGGTTGCGCGGTGAAAAAATAATTAAGCAGGGAGAAGGAGACGAATTCGGTAATCACCACGCTCAGTGCAGCACCGGTCAGGCCGTAATGCGGCACCAGCAGCAGCGAAGAGATCAGGCAAATAACCAGTACCGCAAAGGTCTTTTTGATCAGAAAGCGATAGCCGTTGTATTTCACAATGAAGCGGTCCATCACGCTGCTCAGCACACCGCACATTGCACCCACGCTCAGCAGCAGCGTCGGGGCTACCGCATCCAGATAGGCAGCGCCGTAAAAGTGACCAATAAACCAGCCTGACAGCAGCCAGATCGCCATAATTACCAGCGCAGAGACGCCAATCACCAGCAGATGCAGCTGCTGCGCTTTGACGATCGCCCGATCGCGGTTGCGCTCGGCAAAGAAAGCGGGATAAAACGATGCCAGCAGTGCGGCCGGTAAAAATACCCACGCCGTGGAGAGCGTCAGCGCCACAGAGAAAATGCCCGCCTCTTTTACGCCGAGGAAGTAAGAGACGCTTACCTGGTTGACGCGCGTATAGATGCCGACCGCAATGGCCGAGATAACCAGCGACATGCCTGATGCCACCATATAGCGCGAATATTGCTTCAGCTGACGCAGCGCCGGCAGCGGTTCATGGCGGTGCTGGCGCGTAAACAGCGCGAGCTTAATGACAAAGGGAATAAAGGTGGCGAGCACAATCGGGATCGCCAGGTAGCGCGGATCGAGCTCCAGCCAGGAGATAAGGAACCGCACCGAGAGGCTGATCGCCAGCCCGATAACGTTAGCGATCACATTGAGACGGGCATTGAGCATCGCCTCGTTGTAGATGTTAACCAGATCGAGCGCCGAGAAAAGGCAGGCCAGCGCAGCGGCACAGATAAAGACTACCGCGTCCGGGCTCCACTCCGCCTTCATGATCAGCATGCCGCTAATCGCCAGGACGCTGTAGACGCCCAGCACCAGCAGGCCTGCAGCCATCATCAGACGAATACCCGAACGGTGGTTCTGCGCAATGCGCTTCAGCAATATGACATCGCTGCCCATTACCGCGATGCTCTGCAAAAACTGAAAAATCAGCATTGAGAGTGAGATAATGCCGAAGGTGGTCGGGCCGACATATTTGGCGACGTAAGAGGTCACAAAAATCAGGCCAAAAACGGCGATCAGCTTTTCAGCGATCATCCACATTGAGTTTCTGAGTTTCTCTTTCATTCCGGCTCCCCTTACGCTTTACGCGCCAGGCGGCGCAGCTGTGAAACGCCGCGCGGGCTGACAAAAAAGAGGGTGAAATAGAGACTCCAGGGATTCAGCATCGGGCCGGAAGAGAGATAGGCGCGGAAACTGCGGCGATAAAGCGCGATATAATCCTCAATAAAGGCGCCGCTGAATTCACGGCTGTTCAGCCCCTTGCTGATGTAGGAAGAGGTGACCTTGAGCACGAGATGGTAGTAGTAGCGATGGTGCTGCCGGGTCATAAACGCCTTCATCCGGCCAAACGAACGCGCAAAGGAGAAGTGCTTTTCACGCAGCGCCGAACGGGTGGCGGAGTTGTCTGACTTCACGTAGTGGTAGACCACGCGTTCGGTGGCGATGACCTGCTGGTTCTGCAGCAGATAGAGGTAATTCATCACAAACAGCAGATCTTCGAAGTTGAAGATCTCCTCGTTAAAACGCAGCTGATGCTGCCGGATAACGTCCGCGCGAAATACCTTGTCGCAGATGCCGTGACGGGGATGGAAATAGAGCACGTCGTTGACCGCTGCCGCCGCGCTCATCTGCCGCGATGCGTCACGGTTGGCTGGCTGATCCAGCGGCTCACCGGCTGGCGTAAAATGCTGCGACTCGCCGATACACATGCCGATATTTTCCTGCATCAGCCCTACCCAGGTGGCAAAGGCGTCGTGCGGCAGAAAGTCATCCGCGTCTAAAAAACAGATAAATTTACCGCGTGCGCTGCGCAGCCCCTGATTCCGTGCCGCAGAGACGCCCATATTGGACTGTTCAATGATGTGGAACTGCGGATGGTGCGCAAACCGCTCAAGAATGGCCTGTGACGTATCCGTTGAGCCATCATTGATAAAAATCGCTTCAAAGCGCATTTCCGTCTGCTGCAGCAGACTATTAATGCTTCTTTCCAGATAAGCAGCCGCGTTATACACCGGCACAATGACGCTCAGTAACACGTCGTTTACGGGATTTTGCATGAGACCTCAGAACTCGTTTTGTCAGTATTAATAAGGCGAACGCAGCGGCGTTAAAGATTGCCGTTCAGATAAAGCGCGTGCTTTATGGCATATTCCTGCGTCCGGCTTAACTGTATTCCGGATTTTTTTCGGAGTTTCCTCAGTAAGGAAATCCGCTAATTAAATAAACGAACACTCAAAGTAATAATAAGAATTTCGCCAGCGCTGCACGCCAGAACTATTTATTATTCGTTTGTAAATGCATACCGCTGACGACGCCCGGCTGCCTGCGATTCACCTCGCAATCTGGCTGGATGGCGGGCAAATAATAGCGGCTTTAGCATCAGCTTCAGCTGGGTATCATTCTTTATCAATAAGTTATCCGCGTCCGGCCTGCCGCGCTCTGCGGCGCGACGTCGCGCAAATCGTTTTACCGACTTTTCAGCGGCCTTAACGTAACGTGTGGCAACATTAATGATATGTGCTGTGCGCCCTGCTCTTTTATTATTCCGCTGCGTCTGTTGCACCGCGTGAGAAGCAGGAGGCGTTAATCCAGTATGGCTATCGCAGCCATACTGCAATGGGCTTCAGGCCCTTAAAATGCGATCTGTTTCAAAACTTTAAACGGCATTCTCTCTGCTGAACAAGCCAGGGTCAATGGGGAGGCCAGGAAAACAGAATTTACGCAGCAAATCGGCCATTAATTAAAATGCAGATTGATTAGCTTTAATAAAGGAATATTACGCTGACTGATAAGATAAACGCGTAAGGGTCACCAGGATTAATATCAGTAAAAAAAGATCGCGATTCCGCTGTAAATCACAGCACCGCAGCGCTACAGCGACTTAGGCCAAATAATGGTTAAAATAAAATCACTTTCTGCCGATAACGCTATCAACAGCACAACCGGTGAGTTAGTAAATGATTTCCCTGCAAACCAACCTTTTTGCCCTTAATGCGGTGCAGAACACAAACAAAAGCCAGTCAGCGCTGGGAACAGCGATACGTAATCTCTCTTCCGGAATGCGTATCAACAGCGCAAGTGATGATGCGGCAGGACAGGCCATAGCAAACCGGATGCAGAGTCAGCAGCGCGGTTTGCAGCAGGCGCAGCGTAACGCAGGCGATGGGCTGTCGCTGGTAAATACCACTGCTGGCGCTCTGGATGAGATCAATAATCGCGTTCAGCGTATCCGGCAGCTGGCGGTACAGGGACTGAACGGTACCCTTTCGCAGAGTGACGCCGATTCCATTCAGGGAGAGATTAACCTTAACCTGAAAGAGATCGATCGTCTGAACAGTACGGCTGCGTTTAATGGCATCAAAACGCTCGATGGCAGCGCCGGACAAATCGGTTTCCAGGTTGGTGCCAACGATCGTGAAAAGATTATGCTGGACCTTTCCGCGCCGGGCTTTAGCGTTGGCGCGCTGGGATTGAAAGATCTGGTGATCGGTGGCATCAGCGGCAAAGTGACGCCGGTTAACCGCGTGACCGGCCTTGCCACCAATATGAATTTCACCAATCCGGCTATTACTGTGACCTATACGCCTTCGTCAGGCGCGCCGCAGTTGATGCGCAGCAGCGCGGATAACCGGCAGTATGTGCAGAGCACCGGCGCTGACGGCAAGCCGGTATACTATCTGGCGGCGGTAAGCGCCCGCTGGGACACCGCTAATGCCGCCGGAACGGTGGCCATCAGCCGCGCCACATCCACCCCGCTCTATAGCAGCGTAAACACTATAGCGGCGCGTGCTATTCCGGCAGTTAATTTTCAGCAATCAGATGGCACTGCGCTTGCCGCTACGCCCGCCGCGCATCTCACCGTTGATAACGGCAGCTATTATGTTGAGCAAGGCGGTCTCTATCACGCTGCCACGCTGGACTTTGGCAGCAGCGGAAATGTTATCGCGCAGGTCACCAGCGCCCCGACCAAAAGCAGTGCCGATTTTGCTACGCTACCGGCTGCTGTAACGCAAACGCCCGCTATTGATACCAGCAGCGCCACGCTCAGCTTTACGGATGCCAGCGGAAATAGCCTGAGTAATGCGCGATTGCTGCAGAGCGGTTCACAGTACGTGATGGAAGTTGATAACGGCGGCGGTAATTTTCAATATTTCAACGCAGCGGTGGCCGCGCATACTGACGAGACCGGCAGCAGTTCCCTGGCTATCAGCGCTGTCAGCAGCAGTGCTATCAACAGTTTTAGCAGCGTAAACAGCGTAACCGGTACGGCTTACGTCACGCTGGACCCGGCAAACGTTGAGTTGCGCTATACCGATGTTTCAGGCCAGAGCGCCAGCGACGTGCTGCGGCTGGACGGTGACGGCAACTACTATATGGATGCGCCGGATATCGGCATTGATAAAACAGCGACCTTTGTGACTCACGACAGCAGCGGCAGTATCATGCTGAAAACGCTGCAGGGCACCGGTGATATTCAGATCTATTTTCAGGCGGGCATCTCTTCAACCACTGATGCCTCAACCAATCTGACGACGATGCGTGTTTCAGAGATGGGCGATGAGATCCGCCTGAAGCATCCGGACGATCCGCTGGCAACGCTGGATCGCGCCCTGGCGCTGATTGACAGCCGGCGCAGCCAGCTGGGTGCGATTGCCAACCGGCTGGAGTCGGCGCAGCGGCTGCAGAGCCAGAGCACAACCGATTACGCAGCAGCCCGCTCGCGTATTGAAGACGCTGACTATGCGCAGGAAGTGTCAGCGATGGCGCGTCAGCAAATTCTGCAGCAGGCCGGTAACTCCGTGCTGGCAAAGGCGCAGCAGGAACCGCAGCAGGTGCTTAAGCTGCTGCAGGGGTAAGAGGTAAGGGGCAACCGCCCCTTTTACTCGTCAGCCGGGGCGATACTGATAATATCGAACTTCGCCACGCCATCTACGCCGGTACCGGGAGTTTTCATCATCGCAAGATCCTGCAGCACCGCTTCATGCGCCTCTTCATCTGAAGGCTCATTTTCGCTCTCCAGTATCACCTCTTCGCGCTTTTTAACGTCGCCATCCTGATGTTCATAGGTCACTTTGTATCGGGTACTCATTGTGCATTCTCCTTTTCGGGGGGAACGCTAAGTCTGGTCAACGGATAGGAATACGTCCAGCCGGCGTCTGCCTGAGGCTGTCTTATGCAGATGCTGAAAGGAGCAGGAGAAAATGATCGATAAGAGATGGAATTAACTGGTGCCGGAAACAGGAGTCGAACCTGCGACCTTCGCATTACGAATGCGTAAATTGATCTAATAAAATCAATACCTATCGAATTTAAATGGATTTTTTGCCACAATATCGCCACAGTTCGTTAGGAATCAGGTTGAAATGGCGACTATACGCAAACGTGGTAACTACCAATGGGAAGCTCAGATCCGTAAACGTGGTTTTCCCTCCCAAACCAAAACCTTTAACACCAAAGTGGAAGCAGAGGCATGGGCCAAAATGATCGAGTCAGAAATGGCGAGAGGTGTTTGGCTCAGCCGGAGCGAAGCGGAATCTACAACACTGTATGAAACCCTAACGCGCTATGAAAAAGAGATTGTTCCCGGCAAAAAAGGAGCAGTGCAAGATCACTCCCTAGTGCGGATACTAAAAGGTACTCAGCTGGCGAAAAACTATATGGCCAGCATCAGGAGCGCTGATGTCGCCAAACTCAGGGATGAATGGTTGAAAATCTATGCTTCTGCAACCGTTTTAAGGCGTTTGGCGTTACTTTCTCACGTATTCAACGTTTCGCGTAAAGAATGGGGCATGGAAAGCCTGCTTAACCCTGTAGAAGCCATTCGCAAACCCCAACCCAAGAACGCCAGAACTAGGCGCCTGGAAACGCAGCCAGTACTTTCAGAGAAAACCGGTGTTACGTCAGGAAAAGAAATAGCTAACGAGATCGAACATATTATCGCCGCAACACATTCCGTAGTATTGCCAGCAATCATTCTTCTGGCGTTAGAGACAGCCATGCGCCGTAGCGAGATCGCAGAACTACGCTGGCGCTTTATCGACCTTGAGAAGCGAGTTGCACATTTACCAGATACTAAGAATGGGAATGCCCGCGATGTCCCCTTATCAACGAAAGCAATAAAAATGCTCTCCAATCTCAAGGAACACGCTAAACTTGGGACTGACAAGGTTTTCAATATGCGTGCGGACGCGATAACTCAAGCTTTTGACCGAGCTGTAAAGCGAGCCCGAGAAAGGTATGTAGAAACTAATCCACACTGTGATGACACTTTCCTAAAAGATCTGAGATTTCATGACCTGCGGCATGAAGCCACTTCACGACTTGCGGTAATCTTCCCCATGCATGAGTTGACAAAAATAACGGGACATAAAGACCCCAGGATGCTTATGCGCTATTATCATCCAAAGGCTGAAGATTTGGCAAAAAAATTAGACTAACAACCTAAGAGAAAAAAATGCAATTTTTGAAAGATTTAATCTCTAGTATGTATAAACACATTGACACCAGAATAAATAGTCCAATCTTAGGTACATTGAGTGCTATATTTGTAATTTTATACTGGGATAAATTCACATTGCTATTTTGGGGAACTGGAACAATCGACTCCAGAGTCACTCAATTTAAATCATTCTTAACTGGGATTACCACTTCAGAATATTTATTGATAGCATTTCTGATACTAGCATATTTATTTTTATTACCCTTAGTAAATTATCTTACTGGTTTAATTCAAGGTGAGATAGAACACATAAGATATTGTTCTAGCATTAATCAAAAAGTAAAAAAAGAGAAAGAAAGAGCACGGCTTATTAACTCAAAATATAAGGCTGAGCATGAGAGTGAAATTGCAGCTCAAGAAATCATCGAAGAAATAGCATTTAGCAATGAAAAAATCGAACAACAAAAAACACTAACTGAAGATATAAAGGAACGCGCTAAAGCATCCTCGGCAATTATTAAAGCGATGTACGAAAAATCTCAGAAAATGAAAATTGAACTGGAGACTTCTATCAAAGAAAAACAAGCAGCAGAAATCAAACTCTCACGAGAGGCTATGAGCAGAGAGAGAGAAAAAATGAGCTATGACAAACTGAAATATCAAATCGAGGAAAAAAAGAAAATATCACAACTTTCTTCAGCCTTCTATTTAATTAATAAACTTGACTTAATACTTACTGCTGATTCAATTAAAATATCGCTTTCGGGTTTAGGCGCAGTAATCGCTAGTGTTTTTGGATACACATCTTTTACAAAATTACTCGAAGATGAAAATTTCAACACAGATTCTTTAGAGGCGATTGATTATATAATTTACTCAGAAAGTTTAATAACGGATATTAAATCAATAATCGAAGACGAAAATATTGATGAAGATACTGACAGCTACACTTTATTTGAACATTTACAGAATATATTCGAAGAGGATCTCAATATAAAAATCCTTACAAAAGATGAGGTCAGTGAAAAAATACGTGACAATCTTGAGGAAAATGGTATGTACGACTTGATTCATTGTGATGAAGTAAGTGGTAGCATAGCAGAAACTAACGCTTACTTTGAATATGTAGAAAACCTGCAAATTATAGACAGCGAACTCACTGATGAATCGTTTAAAGTCAAGTTCGAGTGCATCCTTTCAGGAACCACTCATGAAGACAAGCCTTATTGCGGTGAAGAAATTGATGTCTCCTTTACAAATAAAAGTAAAATCATACTAGGCAAGTTTGCTATAGGAGAAGCAGAAATTGAAGAGATTGGGAGTTCTGTGAAAGACTATCATGAAGAAGATGATTACGAACCTCAAGAAATCAGTAGTACAGTTAATGAAAAAAAATACGATAATGAGTTTTGAATAAATGAATTCAATATATGATAAGCGTACTAAAGCTTTCAAGAAAGCGGAGGCGAGTTTATATTTATCAAACAAAGATCCGCGAGGGTTACCATACTATGAACTAATAAAGAGCAAGGTCATTAATGGAGAATTGACTTATGAAGAAGCTAGACTTGAGGTATTTAACTATTACACTGGAAAATCAAAATAAAAGAAAGGCTAACCTTTGTTAGCCTCTTTCTAATTACTAATAATTAAACCTATAATCATTTATTGCTTTCTTTAGCTTTTCAATTTGTTTGGACGCATCTTCTGAATCATAAATTCCGGTAGCAAAATAATAGTCTTCAATGCACAGAATATTTATCAAGGGATCATAGAGTTTTTTTACAAATTCATTATTTTTGTCGGAAAAAAGGATTTTTAGCCCTTCCAAAACTAAGCTATTATAATCAACCATTATCCACCTCCTTACAGGTGTTTAGTGGAAGCGTCAGTTAACGTTACCGCGCTAACTGACGCGCCTAAATCAAGATTTTTTACTGCCAGTAAAACTATCACCCTCAAACTCATCCTGTTCGTGGTTACTCTGACGATCGGCTGTGTGTTTACGTATTTGATTCGCTATTTCCCCACCAACAGTCTGTTGTGTTCGGATAGAATTAGCACTTCCCTTCATCATCTGATACTCCGATGCTCCATTAGACAGCCCGCTCGCCATGTGAGAAGCCATGCGGCCAGCTCGTGAGAATGATGAAGCAAACCCCTGGCTTCCTCCGCTGACGCTACCTGTATTGCTCCCTGCAGAAGAACCACCGGAACCGCCTGATGGTTGTCCTCCAGAAGTATCTACGGAACCGGTATCTTCCCCGCCGCCAAATCCTCTACCTAAACCACCTTTATCACCAGAACCAGATTCTTCGGCCATCGCCGCTTGTGCAGATTCAAATGCTGCTTTTAGAGCGGAAGCACCACCACTGACTTGAGCTGTAGCGCTCATTGCCATTGCCCCAGCGCCACTGATTGCAGTAGTAGCAGCGCCAGTAATCATACCTGCTCCAAAACCACCGATCCCTTGTAAGGACGCTCCTCCAACAACGCCTGATAACAACAACGGTAATTTATTCGTCAATACTAAAAGAATAATTGACGCCAGAAGTAAAACAATAAGACTATTAAGATCAGGAATATCATTTTTAATAATAGAAAAATACTGATCTATAAATGATTGCCCAATCCCAATGATTAATGTCATTGTAAATAACTGAATACCAATCGATAATACTGTGCGTAAGTAATTTATTGCTATATCAGAAGTCCATTTCGAGCCACCAAACCCAAGCAAAATAAGTCCTGCATAACACAACACCCATGCAGAAACTAACATTATTAGCATATTTATCGCGATAAGCGCCATTACTACTAATACTATTATCGCGACGGTTATCATTATGGTCGAAATCATTGGAGACCAAATTGATGCCGCTGAACTGACCTTTGTTAATATCACAAAAGCTATATCAACTATGCTGGAGGGTGAAATACCAGTACTTGTTCCTAAAGCATTTGCTGCAAGTTGTCTCATTGAGTTAATTATAGATTGTGCTATGGCTGGGCCGTTGATTAAAAGATAATAAAAAAAACCAATCACGGCAAAAAAACGAACTATTTCTGCAAGTGCATTGATTAAACCTTCCCCTTGCATCGCCAACATACCAAATGTCCAAACCATACTGATTAATACCAGCCCCCAGAAGAGCCAATTCGCATAATCACCAATTACTAATGACCATGTGCTGGCTACTTGCTGAAACTTATCTAATAACGTATCAAGTAATCCGCTACTATCTAATTGACCAGCATAAGCATTTACAGAAAATAAAAAAATCATTCCCAAAAAAGTGAGTTTGCTTACTATTCTCATAATTACCATTCTCGCTTAGGGCTAGGATTGTTATTACTGCGCAGGGCACATTTATCGTAGCTATGTTCGTTCAATTTATTCTCTGGCGTCGATAAACAATCTTCATCTTTTTTATCACAAGAGCATAGAATCAATGGAATGATTAGAATAAAAATGACCAAAAGTTTATTTTTCATTCAGCTATCCCTCACTAAATTCGCTTCGGGCTTGGTGTGTTCTCGCCAGCTAACGCTTTTTCATCAGCGACTATTTGTTGGGCCTCTTTATCGGCCTGAGCCAGCGCCAGTGTTGCTGCAGCGTTTTGTTGAGCTACCAGAAGCGAGCGGATTTGCAGCAGCTGGTTTGTTTGAGCACTGGCAAGCTGGTTAGCGGCCTGAATAGCTTCCATTTGCCCTTGCGCGCCGGTTGCCTGAGTTTGCAAATCTGTCAGGTTATCAGCATCGCTTTGCAGTGTTTCCTGCTGTTGATCGAGAGCCTTAAACACGGCGTCGTTCGCCTTTTTACGTGCCTCAGAGTTGTTCTGTTCAGCTTTACGCAGTGCGCTAATTTCATCCGCAGTACATTCAACATTACTGTTAAAGCACGCCGACGATCTGTAATAGTTAATATCCTGATAACGTTTCAGATATGAATCGAGACTCCCGGCCTGATTTTTGTAGTAATTAAGAGTGTCCTGCGCCTGCAATAATTTGTTGATGGTCGAATTGGCCTGATCCCAGATATATGCCGCAGGTGCGACTGTATTTTTCAGCATGTTTTCATACTGCTGCAGCTGCGTCTGGTACTGCTGGATCTGTTTAGCCACAGCCTGAACGTTATTGACTGCGCTGATTGTGGTCTGCACCACATTAGTACCATCGATGACAGGGATACCGGCTGTCGCCGGTAATGCCATGATGGATGCCAGGAAGGAAGCTGCTAAAGATTTTTAGCTGCTAAAATCCCTCTCAGTGATGAAAATACTAAGAGCATTAACTTCATTTGCCCACCTTAATTTTAACTGATTATTGATATTGAAAACTCGTACTTTTAACAGATACAGATAGTTAGGAAGCCATAAATTTATTTATCCAAGATTCTATCCATAATATTTCTTAGTTCTTGTCTGGTTGATTCTATTTTAGCAAGCAACGTTTTTATTAATGAGGGTGAAAAATCAACTGTGCGTGGATCGTTAGCTAACCACAGTTTAAGTAACCCACCAAGTCGACCAAGATCAGCATTTACTCGGCTAAGCTCTACAACCTGATCAATATCTACAATCGACTCAACCTGATAACCCATTGCTACTTTACGAATGAAACTCGCTACACTTAAGCCAGATGCTTCTGCATTTTCCTGGATTTGCGCTTTTTCATCTGGCAAACAATAAACTTTAATTGGTGTACTATTTTTTCTAGTCTGAGAAACGGTCATATCATTCTCCATACAGCCGGTAGCCGATCAGCCTCGCAGAGCAGGACTCCATCGAGCAGCCCAGCTGCGAATAAGGGAAGGTAAAGTAGAAGCACCGTTTACGGTGGGCCTACTTTACATGTCCTGCCCTACATTTGCCGTTGTGAATCTGTGTATGTATTGTGTATTCCTGTGTACTCAGTGTGTTTTCCTAAAGCATTTGTGCAGGATTAGTCATGTAAAAGTGTGCAGCATATGTGTTTATTGAAAGGAAACTTATTTGAATACCCCAAGGAATATTTTTATTCTTGCGGCTTGAGCTTTGGTGGTCTGCCACGTTTCCTTTGAGACTTATTTATCTCTTTCGATATATCATCATTCTCTTTCTTTGACTCAACGGATTTATCTATCCAGTCCTTGACATCTTCTTTACGCCAGAGAAGGCGTTTATTACCTGGAAGACGGCACCTTGGTGGTAGACATTTTGGATTTCGCGTTGCATCACTGCGTATACTTTTTACGGTTTTCTTTAACGCAAAAGCCAACTCTTCAACGGTTATAAGTTCTGGCATAACTGATTTCATCGAAGAACCTATCTCTCAGTAAAAATTAGAGGATTTTAGCTGCTAAAATTTTAGCTGCTAAAATTTGCAAACCAACGTTATGAATTGAGAATAATTAAAAATTACTGGCAAAAATAATTATGTCAACAGAGTTTTTTATTCAGTGGGTTCTTATTCTGCAGGGAATTTGTTTTTTTGGGCGTTTTTTGAACGACGCTAAGGTTTTAATAATCCTTTTAATCTTTTTGGTTATATATAGGGTTAAAGATCTGGTTAGAGGGGTGTGCAAAAATCAATTAACGCAATGATTATTAAGAGGAAAAATATCCAAATGCGCCCCTCATATGTCATAAAGTAGCCCCTCAAGTGTCATGAAATTGCCCCTCATATGTCAATAAACACTACTTCATATGTCAATAATATAGAAAATAAAGAAACAGGTTATGCACAATATTATTAACATAATCTGTGGATAAATACACAGCTTATACATGATAAATCTAAATTGTTTAGCTAAACTAAATAGCAACAAATAAAATGAAACAAAATGTAAACAGCAAGGAAAGGTAGATGATTTAGAAATTTGGTTAGCTAACCTTTATAACAAACACTGTTGGTAAATGTTTCATTTCTGACAACGGATATATCGAATTTTAGTAAGAAAAATACTTCAACTAACCTTACTCTCTGATTTGTTTAGCTAAACAAATTACTACATGGAATCCTATGACGTTTGAAAAAAAGGGGGAGATATGAAGACGATAAATGCTGCACCTTCAACTGTCGGCGAGATTTTATACGAAGAATTCTTGAAACCATTGGATATGCCTCCCGCAAGACTTGCTGAACTGATGGATACGACATATGAAAAAATTTGGGAAATAATTAAAAATGAGCGAAATATAACGCTTGAAGAAGCTACTCAACTCTCGATAATTTTCAACACAGATGCATCTTTTTGGATGAAATTGCAAGAGCTACATGAGACATGGTTTAATAAACAAAAGTAAGGGCATTCAATTAGATTACTTAAACCTAATGCATAATTTTCTTTGAAAAATACACATGCATTACTAGCGACTTATTAAAATACGATAACACTCGGACAACTGAGGGTTAAAAAATCGAATCCTAGATGATGGGCCCCAGTCCTGACCGGACAAATCATTTTAGCAGTGGTACAGGCGACACTGAAAGTCGATATAAATAAGCCCGATTGGTAAGATCGGGCTTATTTTTGGGGACTCTGGCTTGCATAGAACATCCTACATCAGACGTTAAGATCTTACATCTAATTACCCGAAAATACTAATGGATACGTAGTTGCATTTGACCTGACCGCCCATTTGAATTTACCCTTATGACCTTTGCAGATTACTCGATCATCGCCAATAAAATCCGACCACTCAAATTCGGGAACGTAAGGATATAGGTCTTAAATCTGAAAGACTTATATGTGCAGACGTTGCTTACATAATGTTATGTTCGTTTATGGGAAGCAAGTCACTTAGATCGCGATTAATCTAATTAATTGTTGAAAGAGGTTATTAGCCACGTCACAAAAATCAAGATAACATGGCTAAAGATTATCATTTAAACATTAATTGGCAACTGGTTGGATAATTGATTTTTGATCCAGTTAGTCGCGTCAAGTGCTCTAATTCCATCTGAGTGGACGGAGTTGTTTCCATCTAAAGAGCGGATGGTGACAATAATATTCACATCTAAAGGATTCGGAAGTACTGGTTCATTTGCCCTTAGCATCACTTTAGCCTGTAGACCCCAAACATCTCCAGAAATACCATTCGGGAATCGCTGTCTGTGGATTTTAACAGGCGACCATTTTCCACCATGTTCAATTTGGGCTGATTCATAACCGCTACTTCCTTTTTCTCCTTCCATAGGCACTTTGCCTTTCATACTTTCCCCATCCAGTACGCCAAAGCTTAGTTCGACATTGGCTCTAACATATTCACTACCAGCATTAGGATCTAAAGGCGGGTTATAGGAGGCGGTGATAATTATTTCACCCTTGAATTTTCCATCCTGAATAAGACATTGTGGAATAGGATAATTTGATTTCCTCCATTTCATATTCGGAATTAAAGATGCCTGAAAAACCAAAGTGAAGCTATCATCACTATCATATAATGATTCCAAAACACCTTGTGGTCTTCCTGCACCATAATAACGTCTTTCCGTTGCGTCATATTTAGGTGAGTTAAGTTGCGCAGCATGTATAATCAAAGCCTTTACAAGGCTTGGAGAAACTGAAATATTGGGATTGCCTTCTAGTGAACGCCAAGTATTTGCAGCCATACTAGAAATAATAGGAGCTGAAAAACTAGTCCCAAAACCACCATATACTCTATTGTCTGGACCTATGACATTTAAGCTTGTATTGCCAGAGCACCATGCTTGGTGCACACCTCCACCAAGATGAACGACATCTGGTTTTGGTGTAAAGACAGGCCCAGGTCCTCTACGAGAATATGGCGTTGGTTCACCGACTTTAACGTAAGAGTCATGAGTCTCTAAATGTGCTATAGAACCAACAGTTAAACTCCGAACTGATTCTGAGGGGGAGGATAATAAATCTGGATATGTACCATTTACTGGCCATCTACGAACTGATAGAGGTGGGTTGTAATTGTAAGGAATGTAATTCCCTGATGCAACAACAAATAAAACACCATATTGATCGCTAAGATGGTCTAATTCGATGGCAAAGTCACTAAACTCTTCGTTTTTATAGGAGCCTCCACCTAGTGACAAATTCCAAACCTTTATATCTGGTCTTTTCGCAATTGCTGCTTTAAGCCTTTCAGTTAGCAGGGCGGTATCACTTCCTGCAGATTCTAAAGCACAGACATTATAAATTCTAGATTGGCTATCAGGAAGCCAACTGTGGTTGTTATTTATTTTCCTTGAATTTATTATCAAAGAAGAAACCATTGTTCCGTGTTCATAATCAGTTTCAGGAGGCAATACGTATAAATCATTTCCCACTATCCAGGGTGACAAAGCTGTTGCTGCGTTACTGACCCCAGTATCAAATACAGCAACAATCGGCAAACCATTTACAGGTGGAGGAAGGATCTCACTATTTCCTTGAGCATTCAGATAATCAGTTTGTTCTGGAATTACAATCGGCACTGGATAGGCAGATTTAACTCCAGGAAACTTGAGAAGTTTATCAATAGAAACTATATCATTTGTACTTAACTCTTTAATATTGAAAATAAAGCTATTTCTTGGCTGAATTATTTCATCGTACATCAACCCCTCTTCATCTAAGATTTCTCGGAAAGCATCTATATTTTTTTGATTAGCATCATCACCATTATATCTAAATAGACGCACATAAATACTTTTCATGCGTACAAGTTCATCTGAAGAAAGTGATGTTTTTCGTTCAGCTGTCCATGGCTCAATTGACTCGATTGCGCTTAGGTTGTTTTTTATAGCTTTAGTCTGCCTGTTCAGTATAGCAGTCTTAAGACTTCTATAACTCGCAGAGTGTGCAGCAACGAGCATTTCATTTATTTTCCCGTGCCCAGCAATTTCAAGATTGCCATCACTTGCTAATGTCATTGGTCTATGAGATTTAGCAATAGCTTCATCTCGAATCTTGAAAACTAAAGTTTTAAGTAATTCTGGATAATCCCTTGATTCTTCAGATAATGCCTCAAAAGATGAGTCTAGCTCATTTGCTAACTTCACTCGGTAATTTTCATCTACATTAACAAATAACTTCCCACCCCCACCCTTCGTTTCTACCCCAGTAAGATCTCGTGGGTTGTAAGGAATGTGGAAGAACGGGTTTCTCCTTTTAGATACTCTGTTTACCATGATAATTATTTTCCTTAACAATGTTTCCTATCCCGCGAACAGATAGGTTATATAGTTTAGATAATACTCTCAGTGAAAACTTTTTTTCGTCCCAACTTCTCAACCATCTAATTTCATCTTCTTTACTCTTCAAGGAAATATTTTTATCCTGAGCTATTGTAAATGCGATTTTTTTAAGGAGTAATATCTCGTCAACATTATTATTATTTGAAAGTATCGCCTTCCTTTTACAATCAAGTGAAATTTGCTCAACAGTTGAGCCAGTCACTCCCAATGATTTCTTTGCAATGTAATTTATATCTACATCTTTGCTGATGAATTGACCAAGCTTGTCTCTCCATATTTCAGTCAAAATATTTTCATCTGGTGTATACATCGGTAACTTAAATGAGAACCGCCTCCAAATTGCTGGATCTAAAAGATTCTCATGGTTAGTCGCAGCAATCACAATCACATTTTCGGGAAGAGAATCAATATTCTGTAATAATGCGATAACGATCCTTTGTAACTCACCGATATCCCTTTCATTCCCGCGGGCTGATGCGAGCGCATCAAATTCATCTAAAAAAAGCACACAAGGGACTGTCGAGGAATATTCAAATACTTTTCTAAGATTTTTACTTGTCTGCCCTAGAAGGCTGCTAACTAATGTATCGCAACGCACAGTTAACATTCGTAACGATAAACGGGCTGCAATGTGTCTGGCAAGTCTTGTCTTACCTGTTCCGGGTTTTCCAAATAATATTATTCTATTTGGAAGTGCCGCATTGAACTTATATAATTTATCATAATTATCAATATTTGCTATGAAATCATCGATTACCTCAGTAGCACTCTCTGACAAAATAATCTTGTCTTCATGTAATGTTGGAATGCTGACGTCAACAGTATTTAATCTGCTATCATTGTCCACTGGTAAATCATTAAATGAAAAGCCACCATCACCTTTTTGAGCGCTAACCAGAGCAGTGGGCATTTTATTCAATTTATCACGAATCATTTTCGCGTATCGGGCTTCTCCCCTCTCATCGAGTTTGTCAGCTAGAAGGCCAGCATAATTATTAGACATTGACGCGTTTGCCTTCAATGCCCCTTCTAAAATTTTCAGAACTTCAGATATATATTCCACTTAGCACTACCTTTTACAATCGCAGCATGAGTCACATTTTACCGTAATTGTATCGCAATTTTGGTGTGTTGTAGCGTTTTTTTGACGAATCGTTTCGATCTAGGAGGTTTTGTCGAGGGTGAGGTTTCATATAGTTAGTCTGCTCTATTTTCCTTAGGGAAGGCTTAAGCGCTTAAAGCTACTGATTTTTGTTGACCTAACAACTATGATTAACCTATTGAATTTAAGAAAAAATCATAAGTGCGGTTAATATGTTAGAGCGGATTTGTAGTATAAGACGTGCTTTCAGTTATTGCTTTTAAGACCACAGGAAAGCTCAGCAGCTTGACGCTATTTTCTGAGTTCATTCCGACTAAGTAACTCACATCAAGCCGGCTTGAATCGCTAGCACTTCTGTCACCTTTTCTAGTTGGCATACTGGACCAGCTTCCGCTCCGCGCTCAAAGCTAACTGTCAATTTAGCAGGGTATTGGATGCTTTTTTGTCAGACCTGGCTAAGTAAAATGCAAGTGGTTAGTCAAGAATGCAAATACCGAAATGGACTACTAAAAGTGTTTGAATGATGCTTTTGTAGTGACATCTTTTCGACCCATCCGTGCAGGCAAGCATTGGATTGTCAACATCCGTAACCAGAAGCCATCAAAGTAGTAATATTGCTCAAAAGACAAGATAGAGGGGGAGCTTCAAGGTAAGACATGCTGTTAGCATACCCTTGCATTGGGCCACAAATAATCTCACTGTGCCTGCCACAATTTTGCCACANAAAAATGCACATTCGTGTTAAGAAAAGCAAAACTATGCAACAGTAATTATATGATTTTATTGGAAAAGATGGTGCCGATAATAGGAGTCGAACCTACGACCTTCGCATTACGAATGCGCTGCTCTACCAACTGAGCTACACCGGCAATGGGGCGGGAACTACGGGGAGTAAAAATAGGAAATGTGACGCGCGGCGTCAAGATGCGGTGATTCAACCGTCCGCTTTTTCAGCAGCGCTGGTGCGTTTTTCACCACAAAAAAAAGGCGAGGCCGGAGCCTCGCCAAAAAGGTGCTGGCCTTAATCGTAATAAGGCAGCTTACGATCAACACCGTTGATATTGACCAGCACAAAGCCCGAAGGGGCCGTTTTATTGGTGGGATTACCCGCTGCCGTCGCGACAGTGAGCACCCCTTTCTCATTGGCACCAATGCCAGCTACACCGTTATGCAGGCCGAAGCGCGCCGCAGGCTTGAGTGTGCCCATTTTGGTGGTATCGGTTACGACTGAAAAGTCAGTCTGGAACAGCGAGCAGGAGCCTGACTCAAAACGCGTTGGTCCGGTGGTTTTCAGGTTAATCAGCGTATCACCGCTTTTGGCGCGCAGCTTAACCCACACCACCGCATAGGTGGTGCCGACCCGGTTGTAGCGGATATCCATCACCGCAGGCTGGCCCATATGGCAGGCGTCAGCCCAGACGGTATCCAGCCGCTGCAGGTTGATCCAGGTTTTACCGGTGCCGGCCATATTGACCGGCGATGCCGCCGTGCCGGTGGGCTGGGTGGCATCCGCTTTACCAATCAGCTCCATTACCCACTGCTGGTTCGCCACCGGGAAAAAGAGCTGTCCCAGGCGATACCAGTTATCGGTATCGGTGTTATTGGTGACTTTATGGCCGCTGTAGTAACCCGTACGCAGGGAGCCGGTAATAATAGTGCCGTGGTTCTCCTCGCGCCGGTAGCCATACTCAAACGTCGAGAGCCAGCGCGTGCCCGCCAGATCGTTGGAGATAGTGGCACCCGACTGCAGGCCAATCTGGCGCATGATCACGCGGGCGTTATTGAGGTTAAACGGCGAGCCGCAATCCTCAATGTTCAGCGTATCGATGGTCCAGCCGCCGTCGGAGAGATCGCCTGGGTTACGCGTATGCTCAATCCAGACATTACGCATAATGCCCTGCGTCACGCGCGGCATATAGAGCGTGGCGTCACCGTAACCGGTCTGGAAGTTACAGTTGCAGATCTCAATCGCGGTGGAGTGGTCCCACTTACCTTTCGGCGAGTTTGACCAGCCGATGTCGAATACGCGCCCGTAGGTCCACAGGGTGTAGATCTGGTCAAACTTACTGTCGAGGGTATCCAGCACTTTGATTACGGTCCCGCCGCTATTCTGCGCGCGGAAACAGTAGATATTTACCGTAGAGCCTTCGATGCAGGTGTTTTCGAAGAAAGGCTGCACGTTGGTACACAGCTCGGCTGTGATGGTGCCTTTGTTGGTATTGGTATCGGCGGACGCCTGACCGTGCCAGGTGATCCCCTTGATCGCGGTGCGGCGCGCCTTCACCTTGAACACCGTATTGGCGCTCTTGTCGGAAATGATCGTGGTACGCGGCAGCGAACCCAGCTCCACATCATCCCCCTGCAGGCCAAAGAAGGCGACCTCAGTATCACTGATATCTATCGGGTTAATCAGGAATTTACCGCCCGGAAAGCGCACCGGCAGATCGCGGATATTGCCGCTGTAGCCCTGAGTCCACGCCAGCATGCGTTTGAAGGGTTCGGTGTCATTGGCGTAGCCATCCCCCTTCGCACCAAAGTGGTAGACGTTAAGGTCTGCCGGATCGTTGATCACGCGCTTCCAGTAGAAGCCATTACCGACCGCCAGCGTACCGCCATCGTCAGCCGCCGTGGTTGTCCCGATAAAACCGGTAAAGTCACCGCCACCGCGAAAGTTTGAGTCCGCATTGTAGCGGCGCAGAAACGCAGAATCGCCGTTTTTGGCAGGTGCAGTGGTACGCAGTTCAGCAAATGAATTAACTTCGATCATGTCAGCCTCCTCGGCTTATACAGGGTATTGGAATAGCGTCAGAAGGAGCGGCGTTAGCGTGCCGGCGTGCGGCAGTGCCGATCCCAGAGGTCGTTGTGATTGTTAATGGCGCGCACGGTGCGAATATCCATGCGGTCGGCATCACTGCCGTGGGTATAAATGGGTGAAAACAGAGAGCAGGCGGAATCGATAACGACCGGCGCCTCAGGGCTGGTGGTACTTCGACTGCTGCAGCTTGTCACGAGCGGCAGCATCATCAAGATTACTGTTGCTGATTTCCACACGTCGGGCCTCCTCACGCAGCTGCTGCTGCTGCTGGTTAACCGCTACCGCCTGCGCCGCTGTTTTTTCTGCGCGTTCGGTGTCTGCTCTGGCCTGCTGCTGCACTTTGCCGATCTTTTTACCGCCAGCGTAGCTGGCTACCAGCGCGGCGATGATGCCGAACAGCGCCGCCAGCCAGTGCCAGCTGCCCGCCAGCAGGGAAAGAAGAAAACTCATGATTTTTCCTCCAGCGCGCTGCGTTTTTCCGCCAGATTTTTCTGCCGCACAAACTGCGCCATAACGCCCATTGCCACCATAAAGGCACCAATCAGCCCCAGGTAGTTGTGCGGCAGAACCTCTTTGACGTCCGGCGGCAGCGCGTTCCAGGCATCGAGCGCGGAAGCGGGAAAGGATTGCGCCCATGCGCTGAGCATGGAGCCAAGTGAGGCGAGCCATACCGACCAGGTTTTAAACAGCAGGCGCGCATGTTTAACAAACTCCAGCGTGGTAAAGCGCTGTAGCAGGAGCAGCAGTATGATTGCCGCCAGTACTGCAATGATGAAGATCATCCACTTCATGTTCATAGCAGCCCCCGGTAGATGTCATAGGTGCCGCTGCGCATCGCTTCCGCATGCCGCCGGGCGCGTCCGGCTGTCTGCCGCGCCCACAGGCTATCCAGCATGGCATTTGCGGCGGCGTCAAAGTCGCCCTGCGTGACCGAGGTGAGCATGCCGCGAAACAGCGCCAGCCCCTCCACGCCCATCTGATATGCCATGCTAATCAGCACATCACTGCGGGCGTCGTTGCACTTCAGCAGCGCCTGGCGGATCAGTTCACGCTGCTGCATCTCCTGCACTTTTTTCTCCACGATGCACTGCTTCCAGACGTCCCCGACGCGGCGCGGCACCTGAAAGATGTAGTTACTCAGCGAGGCGCCTTTTGGTCCGATGCGGATGCCGCCCGCCACGGTGGGGAAGCCCTGCGTATCCAGATAGGGCGCTTCGCGATAACCCTCTTCAAAATTTAAAATGGCAATAATCTGGCTCATATCCGTTCCTTCTTTGAGGCGCAACGCGGAGTACGCTGCGCGCAGGCTCAGCACACTTAAACATCACTGATCGGTCAGCCATTCGCGCACGCCAGAATCAAGCGCAACGCTCAAGCGCGATTAAACAGTGAGCAATGTAAAAACGTTCCGTTGAGAACTGGAAAAGCAGAGGAAACTTAACGGGTAGCGTAGAGATGAACGTGGGGTAAACAGCAGTTATCGAAACTGGCGCTTTCAGTGTGCGAGCGTCCCGGCGCCAGTACGGCACGCTCTACTCTGGATCGAATCTCCCGCTGACATATACGTTCAGCGGTGCGCAGCGTGACGTCATCGCATTCGAACCCGAGTGCGTTGTCGATAGTACGGTTCAGACGTGCGAGTGGCTGGCGTCGTCGATGACGCCGGGTTCGTGCATTACCGGTAAACGCTGACTTGCCATATTGGATAATCGCCATAACTCCTCCTGTGAATGAGTTTTTGGCGATGGGGTGGCAAACGCGGCCTTCCGGCAGAGGCCGGTGCGTCCGGTGTGCCACTGGAATCACCCACAATCCGCTTTCCCGGTCGTTAAAAAACGGCCAGGAAAAAGCAGAGAGAAGTGAAGGCAGGAGACAACTGACAACGCTGCTAAGTGCGTATCCACCCCATCCCAAAATACACTGATTTTGAGTGGGTAGTTTCGCGCTTGTGCAGCGCCTCAATTGTTTAAGAGCGGGCCCATCCGGGGGCAACGATTTCGTCCATCTATGGTCAAATTATTAACATGTTCTAATACTTTGGCAAACACCAACAGTTAATTTTTTATTTACCAGCAGTTAAATTTATGATTTCAGCCGGGTTATTTTTTCTGCCGGTGCTGGCAATCGCTCAGCCCAGAATCTGATAATCACGCGCCTGGCTCATGATGACGCGGGCGATTACCTGCAGAGAATCGGCTTCATCCAGCGTCAGATACCAGGTCTCATAGCGCTTGTTATCTGAGATAACGGCCACTTTTTTATGCTGCAGCTGCAGGCGTTTGAGATAGAGCTGATCGTCAAGCGTAAACAGATAAATTCCATCGCCATCAAAGTGATGCACGCTGATATCAACAAACAGCTGATCGCGCGGTGCGAAGGTGCCGGCCATTGAATCGCTGTTCAGCGCAATAAGCCGGATACTCTCTGCCGGGCGGCCGTTAAAGAGCACGCGCGCCTCATCCAGCCCATATTCTATCGCCTGAATGGTCTCTACCAGCTCATCGCGCGCGGCAATGCCCTGCGCGCTACGCTGGCCGATATCCAGGCTCTCCACGCGGAACATATGCCCGGCTGAGAGCAGACGCTGCTGCGAGAGCGCGGCATCCGGTTTCTCCATACCAAACTGCAGCCACTCCACGCGCACGCCCAGCAGATCGCTGAGCGCTAATAAATTTCCGTCATCCGGAATCGACTGACCGTTGAACCATTTCCATACCCCCGGCGTTGAAATTTTGCATCCTCTTTGCTGCAACGCCTGTGCAACCTGTTTGTTTCGTCCATGTCCGACAATTCCCGCACTTTCGCATGCGGCAATCAGCCTGGCAGTAAAAGCGTGTTTTGTACTCTCTTTTTTAACCATCAGTTAATTGTCTGCCATCAGTAAAAGACTGAATGTTATTTTGGTTTTTGCTACCAGTTCATTTTATATTACCGCTAGTTTACTACCCACGCGATATTATCAATGAAGCTGGAGGATCATTATCCTCGCCCGCCTGCGCTAAACCAGCAATGAATGTGTGACAGCTTGTTCTGACTGAGGTTTTCAGGAATCTTCTGTTAAACCCGGGCCAGCGCTTACACAAAAAAATGGGTGAAAAGCGGCTGACGCGCCACAGATGACAGATAAATTTCAGAAAGCTGTGATATTGAGTGGATCTAAAGCAAAAAAAATGGGTACCTGTACAGGTACCCATCTCAGGCGGGCAGGACGGCTAGCGGCGCAGCGTATCGTCGCCCCAGCCAATCCATTTGTAGGTGGTCAGCGCTTCCAGCCCCATCGGGCCGCGCGCGTGCAGTTTTTGCGTACTGACCGCGACCTCAGCGCCCAGACCAAACTGGCCGCCGTCGGTGAAACGGGTACTGGCATTGACGTAGACCGCAGAAGAGTCCACCTGCTGAACAAACGCATTCGCGTGCCGGATGCTGCGCGTCAGAATGCCGTCGGAGTGCTGGGTGCCATATTCACGAATGTGCGCAATCGCCTCATCCATGTCCGCCACCCGCTTCACGTTGAGATCGTTTGACAGCCACTCATCGCGATAGTGCGCCTCACTCACTGCGGCTACGCTGGCCGGCCCCGCCTGCAGCTGCGCCAGAATATTAGCATCGCCGTGCAGCGTAATATTCTCCTGCGCCATACGCTGCAGGAAAGCTGGCAGGAAACGATCGAGCTGATCCTGATGGATCAGCAGCGTCTCCAGCGAGTTGCAGGCGCTCGGCCGCTGCTTTTTGGCGTTAACGATGATCTCAAGCGCCGGCGCGATCTCCATCGTCTCATCAAGATAGAGATGGCAGACGCCAATACCGCCGGTGATCACCGGGATAGTGGAGTGTTCGCGGCACAGCTTATGCAGCCCTGCCCCGCCGCGCGGGATCAGCATATCGACATAGCGATCCAGCTTCAGCAGCTGACTGACCAGCTCGCGATCCGGATTTTCAATCGCCTGTATGGCTCCGGCTGGCAGGTTGTGCTTTACCAGCGCACGCTGAATGACTCTGACCGTGGCCGCATTGGTGCGCCACGTCTCTTTGCCGCCGCGCAGGATGGCTGCGTTGCCGGTTTTCAGGCAGAGAGCCGCCACATCAACGGTGACGTTTGGACGCGCTTCGTAAATAACGCCCACCACGCCGAGCGGCACACGACGCCGTTCAATACGCAGGCCGCTGTCGAGCTGTCCCCCGTCAATCAGCTGTCCGACCGGATCGGCCAGCTGGCAGACCTGCCGCACATCATCGGCAATACTTTTCAGCCGCTGCGGCGTCAGCGTCAGGCGATCGAGCAGCGCCGCGCTCATGCCGCTCTGCCGCGCGTCGGCCAGATCCTGTTCATTCGCCGCCAGAATCTCTGCGTGATCCGCCTCCAGCCCTTCAGCCAGGGTGAGCAACACCTGATTTTTCTCTGCGGTGGAGAGCGCCGCCAGCGCGTACGATGCCGCCCGCGCCGCCTTACCCATTTCCTCTAACATTTTCTGCTCCTTAGCTGACAACCATGTCGTCGCGATGCACGGCAACCGGGCCATACTCATAACCGAGAATATCACCGATCTCCTGGCTGTGATGTCCGGCGATCATGCGCATCGCATCGCTGTTGTAACGCGTCACGCCGTGGGCGATATCGCGTCCCTGCAGGTTGCGGATCCGGATCACCTCACCGCGTGAGAAATTTCCCTGCACCTCGCGGATGCCTTTAGGCAGCAGCGAACTGCCGCGCTCCAGCACCGCCGCCAGGGCACCATCATCAATGGTGATTTCGCCAGCCGGCGGCGCGCCGAAGATCCAGCGCTTGCGGTTCTCCAGCGGCGACTGCTGTGCGTGAAAGCGCGTGCCGACCGGTTTGCCGTTCAGCACATCGCTAATCACATCGGGACGGCTGCCGGCAGCGATAATCACATCGATGCCGGCGCGACAGGCGACATCCGCAGCCTGCAGTTTGGTCGCCATACCGCCGGTGCCCAATCCTGACACGCTGCCGCCCGCCAGCGTCCGGAGCGCATCATCAATCTGGTGCACGTCGCCAATCAGCTGCGCCTCCGGATTGGTGCGCGGATCGGCGGTAAACAGCCCCTGCTGATCGGTCAGCAGCAGCAGTTTGTCCGCTCCGCCCAGCATCGCCGCCAGCGCCGAGAGGTTGTCGTTATCGCCAACTTTAATTTCCGCCGTGGCGACCGCATCGTTTTCGTTAATCACCGGAACGATGTGGTTATCCAGCAGCGCGCGCAGCATATCGCGCGCATAAAGAAAGCGTTCGCGATCTTCCATATCCGCGCGCGTCAGCAGCATCTGCCCGATATGGATGCCATAAATAGAGAACAGCTGCTCCCACAGCTGAATCAGACGACTCTGCCCCACCGCAGCCAGCAGCTGCTTTGAGGCGATGGTCGGTGGCAGTTCGGGATAGCCAAGGTGTTCACGTCCGGCCGCAATCGCGCCGGAGGTGACAATGACAATGCGATGTCCTGCCGCGTGCATTTGTGCACACTGGCGAACCAGCTCCACCATGTGCGCCCGGTTCAGCCGGCGCGAACCGCCGGTGAGAACGCTGGTACCCAATTTGACCACCAGGGTCTGACTGCCACTCATATTTTCCTGCCATCTGAGAAAAAATCCGCGAACGGACGTTTTATCAGGAGTCAGCAAGGAAGCCAACAGCCACGCTGGGAAAAGCGCGAATTTCCGCAGGCCTGCCAGCGCAACTGCGCTACCTCATTCACCCCGATTGCGCAAATCTGTCATAAAACCTTCATCAGCGATCGGTAAAACGTCCCGTGTTTTACAAACCTTTTCACGGGTACATACTTTTTTTACTCATCGGGATTGATAGCAAATGAAGAAAAGCACACTGGCACTGGTTGTTTCCGCACTGGCTCTGGCCACAACGGCACAAGCCGCAGAAATTTATAATAAAGACGGTAACAAACTGGATCTCTACGGTCGCGTAAAAGGGATGCACTATTTCAGTGACAATGCAGGCGCGGACGGTGATAAAACTTACGTGCGTCTCGGGTTTAAAGGTCAGACGCAGATCAACGATCTGATGACGGGTTACGGCCAGTGGGAATATCAGTTTCAGGGCAACCGCTCGGAAGGCAGTGACGCAAACAACGGCAACAAAACCCGTCTGGGCTTTGCCGGCCTGAAATTTGGCGACTACGGCTCAATCGATTATGGCCGTAACTACGGCGTACTGTATGACGTCGAAGCCTGGACCGACGTTTTCCCTGAGTTCGGGGGTGACGGCACCGCGCGCACCGATAACTTTATGGCGGCGCGCACATCAGGCGTGGCAACCTACCGCAACAGTAATTTCTTTGGTCTGGTGGATGGCCTGCGCTTCGCCCTGCAGTATCAGGGTAAAAACGACGCCGACAGCGCGAACAGCCGCGGCAGCGCAGCGGATACCAGCACCCAGAACGGCGACGGCTACGGCGCATCCCTGGGCTATACCATTGGCGATAGCGGCGTCAGCCTGATGTCAGCCATTACCTCATCCGATCGCACCAGCCAGCAGCAGCAGGCTGGCCTGCTCGGACGCGGCGACAAAGCAGAATCCTGGGGAGCCGGTATCAAATATGATGCCAACGCCCTCTACCTGGCGTCCATCTACACCGAGACGCGCAACATGACGCCAATCGGCACGCGCGGCTTTGCTAATAAAGCGCAGAACATCGAAATGGTGGCGCAGTATCAGTTTGATTCCGGTCTGCGTCCGTCACTCGGCTATGTACAGACCAAGGGCAAGGATATTGAAGGCGTGGGTGATGAAGACCTGGTGAAATATGTTGATCTGGGCCTGACGTACTACTTCAATAAAAACATGTCGACCATGGTGGATTACAAAATTAATCAGCTGGATGACAACAACAGGCTGGGGCTGAACAATGACGATGTGGTGGCCGTCGCGCTGACCTATCAGTTCTGATTACCCGCTGTGATATTGATACCCTGACAACGCAAGAGCCGGCGCAAGACCGGCTCTTTTTTTACGTTATGCGCTCAGCTTAACCGGCTCTTCTTTAAAGCCAGCGGCGGGGCGCAGATCGAGCTTCTGCTCGTGCAGCATCGCTTTCAGCCGCTCATGAAAGTTACGCAGTGTGCTCTCTACACGCTCATTATTCTCTTTACCTTTAATGGTTGTCACACTCCAGTCGCCCTCTTTATCAAACAGGCCAAAGTGATATTCGTAGGTAAAGTGATCGCTGTGCGCATCCAGCGTCATCCACCAGCCCCAGAACTCGCGGCTCTCTGGTGCAGGCTTTACGTTTACGCAGGCAGCCAGGCAGTCAAAAAAGAAACGCGTATCTTCGCATTTTCCTTCACGGATGTACGGCCCCAATTCGGTGAAGCGCTTAAGCAGGCGACTACGGGGGTGACCACTCGGTAACGTCATGCTAATTCTCTCCCTCAAATAAACCGTAAAAAAGCAGCGCGCTGCGCAAAGGGCGCAGCGCGTAGTAGGCCGACATTAAGTTTTAGCAGAGGTTTTGCATTTTGCCAGTTACCGCTGCAACTGTTTGCTGAGCCAGTCACAGATCTGATTCAGCGCTTTCTCAAAACTGTGAAATACCGGTGAGGCCGGGATAGCCAGCGTTTTCCCCTGCGCCGACGAGCCGGCAATCAGGCGCGAGTCTTCTTCCGGGCTGAAAAGATCGTCCGGCCAGTAAGCGGCCAGCATCGGCACCGGGGTGCGGCGTCCCAGCAGACCCTGTACTTTTAGCGAATAGCGATTCAGCTCAATGCGCAGGTTACTGTCGGACGTTGACGCCATACCGAGCCGGCTCGCCAGCATATCCATATACATGTCCGGTAGCTGCTGCTGACGCGCCGCGTCAACAAACACGCCGTGCACCATCGCGCCCAGCGTGGCTACGGCACGGATACGCGGCACCTCAAGCCAGGCGAGTCGGGTCGCAATATTGGCCCCAAAGCGGTAGCCAAACAGCGCCACGCGGGTGTGATCGATCCACGGCACATTGCTGAGCTCGCGCAGAACCTGCTGATGCAGATGGCTGGTATCCTGGTTCAGCGTCCATTTACTGCTATAGCCAACCGATGGCATATCCAGCGTCAGCATAGCGATACCGCGCGGGGCCAGGTAGTCATGAAATAGCCGATAGTGATCGCTCTGCAGCGAATCAAGCCCTCCGCACAGCATTACGGTGGGATAAGGTGCGCTGGCCTGCGCCGGCATATGCAGAAACCCGGTAACCGGGCTGCCGCCACTGACGGGAAACGTCAGCGATTTCAGCTCGCCAGGCAGCCGCCGGGTCGCCTCTTCATAGGCGCGATTAGCCAGCACCTGCGCCTGATCCGCCAGCTCATCGCCTTTAATATAGGGATAGGCCGCGAGGCTGTAGAGATTCGCCGCATGCAGCCACTGCTGGCCCGCTTCATCATGCTGCTCGCTCTGCATCGCCCGCTGCTGCCAGAGCGCCGCCTGCTTTGACCACTCAAAATTCCAGTTGCCGCCGCGATAGCCGATTACCGTATCCAGCAGCGCCTCATCGGTGTGTTCAAAGCGGCTGACGGCGATACGCGCCAGAACTTCGCTGATCTCCTGCGGTGACAGGCCGCGCCATGTCCAGAGCAGTTTGTTGAGCATGCGATACCAGCCGCGCTGAGTATCACCCTCCAGCGCGTTATGCACCTGCGCGGTAGCGTGATGCTGGCGGCGCACCAGGGAAGAGGTTTCGGGATGTTTAAAACGCGGCTTGAATAACTCTTCGCTAAGATTTTTTTCGGCCATCTGACGGTTTCTCCTGCGGCGGTCGCATAGATGGCTATGAGTTTACTGCACCCGCTCCGGCTGCGCGAGGCGCGAATAGCACAACGCCCGGCTTAACCGGGCGTTGTTTGCGTTGCATCAATCAGCTTTTGACGATTGGCGGAATATAGACCACGCCCATGTCCCACGGCTGCTCAATCCAGGTGTTTTGCGGGATATCCACAATGTAGTCATCCACCAGCGCGCGGCCAGCAGGCTTGGCGAAGATGGTGCAGAAACGCGCTTTCGGATACATGTCACGGATTGCCTGCGCGGTGCCGCCGGTGTCGACCAGATCGTCGATAACGATAAAGCCTTCACCGTCGCCTTCAGCGCGCTTCAGCACTTTCATTTCGCGCTGGTGATCGTGATCGTAACTGGAGATGCAGACGGTATCGACGTAGCGAATACCCAGCTCACGCGCCAGCAGCGATGCCGGAACCAGACCGCCGCGGCTTACCGCGATGATACCTTTCCACTGTTCCACAGGAAGCAGGCGCTGGGCCAGTTTACGGGCATGAATCTGCAGCATGTCCCAGGTTACGACGTATTTTTCGCTCATAAAAGGAATCCCAACCACCAAAAGTGGCTTAAAAATATGCAAGGGGGAAAAGGTTGCGCGAGATTATAAGGATCTGACGCGTTAAAAACCAGCATCCGTCACACTGGTTGCAGGTTTTTAGCGCGCCTGATGACGCGCCTGCGAATAAAGGGTGATATTCTCTGGCTCATCACGTCAGATGAGCTGACGGCGATCTTAAACCGGAAACTGCGTGCGAGCGGCCTGTCCGCCACGCTGATACAGGAGACGCGTTGTGTCTGAATTGTCTCAACTCTCCCCGCAGCCGCTGTGGGATATCTTCGCCAAAATCTGCTCTATTCCCCACCCTTCTTATCATGAAGAGGCGCTGGCTGAATATGTGGTCAGCTGGGCCAAAGAGCAGAATTTCTGGGTCGAACGCGATCGGGTCGGCAATATTCTGATCCGCAAACCTGCCACGCCCGGCATGGAAGACCGCACGCCGGTTGCCCTGCAGGCGCACCTGGATATGGTGCCGCAAAAGAACAACGATACCGCCCACGATTTCACGAAAGATCCGATTCAGCCGTGGGTTGACGGCGAGTGGGTGAAAGCGCGCGGCACTACGCTGGGTGCAGATAACGGCATCGGCATGGCGTCAGCGCTGGCGGTACTGGCTGACAACAGCCTGACGCACGGCCCGCTGGAAGTGCTGCTGACTATGACCGAAGAGTCGGGCATGGATGGCGCATTTGGCCTGCAGCCGGACTGGCTGCAGGCAGAGATCCTGATCAACACCGACTCTGAAGAAGAGGGTGAGATCTACATGGGTTGCGCGGGCGGCATCGACTTTATTACCACACTGCCGCTGAGCCGCGAAGCGGTGCCGGCCGGCTATGAAACGCTGAAGCTGACGCTCAAAGGGCTGAAAGGCGGTCATTCCGGTGCGGATATCCACCTGGGTCTTGGCAACGCGAACAAACTGCTGGCGCGTTTTCTTGCCGCCCATGCCCGCGAGCTGGATCTGCGTCTGATCGACTTTACCGGCGGCACGCTGCGTAATGCGATCCCGCGTGAAGCCTTTGCCACGCTGGCCGTAGAAAGCCACAAAGTGGATGCGCTGAAATCTGCGGCGATGCACTTCCAGGCGGTACTGCTCAACGAGCTTGGCAGCAAAGAGAAGCATATTGTACTGCAGACCGAGCCGCTGGCGCAGCAGGCTGAGGCGCTGAGCGCAGAGAGCCGCAATCGCTTTATCAACCTGCTCAACAGCACCCCTAACGGCGTGATCCGTAATTCAGACGTGGCGAAAGGCGTGGTTGAAACCTCGCTGAACGTGGGTGTGGTCAGCATGGATCAGGCTAACGCTGAGATCATCTGCCTGATCCGTTCGCTGATCGATACCGGCAGAGAGTGGGTGGTAGAAACGCTGACCTCGCTGGGCGCGCTGGCGGGCGCACAGACCGCGCCAAAAGGCGGTTATCCGGGCTGGCAGCCTGACGCCGACTCACCGGTCATGGCGCTGACGCGCACCACCTACGAAGCGCTGTTTGGTAAAACGCCTAACATTCAGGTGATCCATGCCGGTCTGGAGTGTGGTCTGTTCAAAAAACCCTATCCGCATATGGATATGGTCTCTATCGGACCGACCATTACCGGCCCGCACTCGCCGGATGAGCAGGTGCATATTGAGAGCGTTGGCCTCTACTGGAAGCTGCTCACTGCGCTGCTGAACGCGATTCCGGCAAAAGCGTAATTGATGTTGCTCCCCTGTCCGCTGCCGGGCAGGGGAGATTTCAGAGTCCCAGCAGCAGCTGGCGCTCCAGCTGCGGGTCCACCAGCGTGACATGCAGCCCCACCAGCCTTACCCCGCGATCTGCCCGACGCGCTTCCCAGACCTGACGCGCCACCGCCACCATATCCTCTTTATTCAGCACCGCCCAGACGTGCTCCTGCGTGGTCTGCTGAAAATCGCTGAACTTAAATTTCACCCCCTGCCGGGCGATCTGCTTATCTGGCCGGATAGCACCCAGACGGCGATCCAGCTCCGCATAGAGGTAGTCAATAATCGGCAGGCACTGCTCCCAGTGGTGGATATCTTCCGGCAGCGTGCGCTCTACCCCGAGCGACTTACGTTCACGTTCGACGATCACTTCGCGGTCGTCAATGCCGTTGCTGCGTTCCCAGAGCGAGCGGCCAAACTTTCCGAAGCGCTTCAGCAGCAGCGCCAGGTCGGCGCGCTGCACGTCAGCACAGGTACGCAGCCCCATCTCCTCCAGTTTTTTGGTCGCCACTTTGCCCACGCCCGGGATCTTACTGAGCGGCAGCTCATGCAGAAACGCCGGCACCGCCTGCGGGGTGATCACATACTGGCCGTCAGGCTTATTAAGGTCGGAGGCGATTTTCGCCAGAAATTTGATCGGTGCGATGCCGGCCGACGCCGTCAGCCCGGTTTCGCGCAAGATATCCGCGCGGATCGCCTGCGCCATCAGCGTCGCCGACCCCTGGCAGTGCAGACTGCTGGTGACATCCAGATAGGCTTCATCCAGCGAGAGCGGTTCAATCAGTGGCGTATAGCGGAGAAAGATGTCGCGGATCTGTCGCGAGGCCTCTTTATAGGCGTCAAAACGCCCCGGCAGCAGGCGCAGATGCGGACAGAGACGCAGCGCGGTCGAGGTCGGCATAGCGCTGCGCACGCCATATTTGCGCGCCGGATAGTTAGCAGTACTGATGACTCCGCGCTGAACGCGGTTGCCGCCAATGGCGATAGGGATATCCCGCAACGACGGATCGTCACGCATCTCAACCGCTGCGTAAAAGCAGTCCATATCGACATGAATGATTTTGCGCATACCCCCTCCGGACACTGGCTAAGTATACAGTAGCGAAGGCGTTGAGCAATCTTCCTCATCATCAATGTCGCGCCTGAGCGTTTTTACTCCCCCGATGCTTCACAACTTTGCGCCATTTTGTTGCCCGCTATCTTGATTAAAAGCCAGACAATGTTAATGTTGCGCAGCGATAGCGGATATTTCCGATAATGCAACTGAGTGACGCTGCGCGTCTGAGTTTTTCTTCACTTCAAGGTACACACAGAATGGGCAGAATCGCACTGCTGTTCGCGATGATTCTTATGCCAGTCCTTAGCTGGGCAATCACACCTGAACCCGCACAGCCGCTGGCTCCGGTAAGCAAAGAGTTAAAGAAACAACTGCTGGGTACGCCGGTGTTTATTCAGATTTTCAAAGAAGAGCGTACGCTGGAGCTCTATGGCAAAATCGGTAATGAATATCGCCTGCTGGACAGCTATCGCATCTGTAATTTTTCCGGCGGACTCGGTCCCAAGCGCCGCCAGGGCGACTTCAAAAGTCCGGAAGGTTTCTACAACGTTAAACTTAATCAGCTGAAACCCGACAGCCGCTTTTACCGCGCCATCAATACCGGTTTTCCTAACCAGTACGATCGCAGCAAGGGCTATAACGGCAACTATCTGATGATTCACGGCGACTGCGTTTCCGTGGGCTGCTACGCCATGACCAACGGCTCAATGGATGAGATTTTCAACTACGTTAATGCGGCCCTGCGTAACGGCCAGCAGGAGATGCAGCTGAATATCTATCCGTTCCGCATGACGGAAAGCAATCTTCAGCGTCATCGCTATTCGACCTACATCGATTTTTNCGAACTGCAGCCGGGCTACGCCTATTTTGCTAAATATCACGTACCGCCCAGCGTTAACGTCACCGCAACGGGTCAGTATGCGGTGAACAACACGCCGGTACTTTCTGCACCGGACGCGGCGTCCAAATCATTCCTGGCGCTCACCCAGGCAAAATAGTGCCCACTCGCCTGGCGCTATCCGGTGCCAGGTTTCATTTCCGGTCAGCGGCTGCGTGGCGATAACCGTCACCACATCATGTGGCGTGGTCTGCTGCTGGAAATCGATCTCCACATCCTGATCCAGCAGGCGCGCTTTACCAAACGGCGCGCGCCGCGTGATCCAGTAGAGATTGGTGGAGCAGAACGCCATCAGATAGCGACCATCCGATAGCAGCATATTGAAAACGCCCTTTTCACGCAGCTCGCCGGCGAGCTCGGCAATATAGCGGAATACGGCGGGCCAGTTGCCTGGCGTGCGCGGATAGCGCGCCTGCAGCTGTGAGAGGATCCAGCAAAACGCCTTTTCACTGTCGGTCTCCCCCACCGGGCGAAAGTGGCCGCTGTCGAGCTGGCGATAGCCTTTAAGCTGTCCGTTGTGTGCGTAAGTCCAGTTGCGGCCCCACAGCTCGCGGGTAAACGGATGCGTATTCTCCAGTGAGACCTCGCCCCGGTTTGCCTGGCGGATATGCGCGACCACCGAGTGCGATTTGATCGGATACTCCTGCACCAGGCGGGCAACCGGTGAATTTACGCTCGGCAGCGGATCTTTAAACGTGCGGCACCCTTTACCTTCATAAAAGGCGATACCCCAGCCATCTTTATGCGGCCCGGTACCGCCGCCGCGCTGCACCAGTCCGGTAAAACTGAAACAGATATCCGTAGGGACATTGGCGCTCATCCCGAGCAGTTCGCACATAGCTTCCCCCCTTCTCACCCCTCCCGGCATGCGGGAAGGCAGCGTAATTTACTTAACCATCTCTTTTTCAATCAGCAGCATCAGGATATGGATCACTTTAATGTGGATCTCCTGAATGCGATCGGCATAGCCGAAATGCGGCACCCGAATCTCAATATCTGCACTGCCCGCCATTTTGCCGCCATCTTTGCCGGTCAGGGTGATCACTTTCATTCCCTGCGCGCGCGCAGCCTCAATCGCTTTGATAATGTTAGCGGAGTTGCCGGAAGTGGAGAGCCCCAGCAGCACATCGCCTTCGCGCCCGACCGCTTCCACATAGCGCGAAAACACATGGTCGTAGCCGAAGTCGTTGCTGACGCAGGAGAGATGGCTGACATCGGAAATCGCAATCGCCGGGTAGCCGGGACGATTTTCGCGATAGCGGCCGGTCAGCTCCTCGGCAAAATGCATCGCGTCACAGTGCGATCCCCCATTGCCGCAGGAGAGCACTTTTCCGCCCGCTTTGAAACTGTCTGCCAGCAGCACCGCAGCGCGCTGAATAGCGTGGATGTTCGCGTCGTCACTCAAAAATCGGGTCAGGGTGTCGGCGGCTTCGTTGAGTTCCGAGCGAATGATGTCCTGATACATAGGAGATGTCCTTTAGCGGAGAGGTTAACCCGGCAAGTTTAACGGAATGCCACAGGGGCGCAAAGCGCTGGCAGCAGGGAAAACGCGTCCGCTACAGCGTCGCCAGGTGATAAATGCGCCAGCCGCGATGATTTTGTGAGCCTGGTTGTAATTGTGATGTAAAGGAATTGCTTATTAAGACCGGCTGCTCTAAACCTGTGACTAACAGGTCAGACCTCTTACTACTTACGGAGCGATTCACTATGCTGCTGGTTTCCATCGTGGCGACGCTACTGCTGGTTAGCGCCCTCTTTTATCATCAGATATCTCTGCGTCTGAGCAGCGCCATCCTGCTGCTCTGGACCGCTGCCATGGCCTTGACCGGCCTCTGGAGCGCCTGGCTGCTGCTGCCGCTGGCGCTGGTCCTGCTGCCGTTTAACCTGACGTCGCTGCGCCAGCGCCTGTTTTCAAAACCGGCTCTGCGGGGCTTTCGCAACGTCATGCCGCCGATGTCACGCACCGAGCAGGAAGCGATCGATGCCGGCACGACCTGGTGGGAAGGCGACCTGTTTCAGGGCAAGCCGGACTGGCAGAAGCTGCATAACTACCCGCGCCCGCACCTCACCGATGAGGAGCAGGCGTTTCTGGATGGTCCGGTTGAGGAAGCGTGCCGTATGGCAAACGACTTCGCGATTACTCATGAGCTGGCCGATTTACCGCCGGAACTGTGGGCCTATCTGAAGCAGCATCGCTTTTTTGCCATGATCATCAAAAAAGAGTATGGCGGCCTGGAGTTTTCCGCTTATGCGCAGGCGCGCGTATTGCAGAAGCTGGCTGGCGTCTCCGGTATTCTGGCGATCACCGTCGGCGTCCCGAACTCTCTGGGACCGGGTGAACTGCTGCAGCACTACGGTACTGAGGAGCAGAAAGATCACTACCTGCCACGACTGGCACGTGGTGAGGAGATCCCCTGTTTTGCCCTGACCAGCCCGGAAGCGGGTTCTGATGCGGGTGCCATTCCTGATACCGGCGTGGTCTGCATGGGCGAGTGGCAGGGCCAGCAGGTGCTGGGGATGCGTCTGACCTGGAACAAACGCTATATCACGCTGGCGCCGGTCGCCACCGTGCTGGGCCTGGCGTTTAAACTTTCCGATCCCGATCGCCTGCTGGGCGATAACCCGGAGCCGGGAATTACCTGTGCGCTGATCCCGACCCATACGCCGGGCGTGGAGATCGGTCATCGCCACTTCCCGCTCAACGTGCCGTTCCAGAACGGCCCGACGCGCGGCAACAACATTTTTGTGCCAATTGACTATATTATCGGCGGCCCGGCGATGGCCGGTCAGGGCTGGCGCATGCTGGTCGAGTGCCTCTCAGTCGGGCGCGGCATCACCCTGCCCTCTAACTCCACCGGCAGTCTGAAAAGCGTGGCGCTGGCCACCGGCGCTTATGCGCATATCCGCCGTCAGTTCAAAGTGGCGATTGGCAAAATGGAAGGCATTGAAGAGCCGCTGGCGCGTATTGCCGGTAATGCTTACGTTATGGACGCAGCCGCCACGCTGATCACTACCGGCATTATGCAGGGTGAAAAGCCCGCCGTGCTCTCTGCGATTGTGAAGTATCACTGTACCCACCGCGGTCAGCGCGCCATTATTGACGCGATGGATATCGCGGGCGGCAAAGGCATTATGCTCGGAGATAACAACTTCCTCGCCCGCGCCTATCAGGGTGCGCCAATTGCCATTACGGTTGAGGGCGCCAATATCCTGACGCGCAGCATGATTATCTTCGGCCAGGGTGCCATTCGCTGCCATCCGTGGGTGCTTAAAGAGATGGACGCGGCGGCGAAGAACGATCTCTCCCGCTTTGACCACGCGCTGTTCAGCCATATCGGTCACGTTGGCAGCAGCGCGGTACGCAGCCTGTGGCTTGGCCTGACCAACGGCCGCACCAGCGCCGCGCCGACGCGTGACGCGACGCGCCACTACTATCAGCAGCTTAATCGCCTGAGCGCAAACCTGGCGCTGCTCTCCGATATCTCCATGGCGGTGCTCGGCGGCAGCCTGAAGCGGCGCGAGCGTATCTCTGCCCGCCTTGGCGATGTGCTGAGCCAGATGTATCTGGCCTCCGCTACGCTGAAACGCTATGACGAAGAAGGACGCCATGAAGCCGATCTGCCGCTGGTGCACTGGGGCGTGCAGGATGCGCTGCATCAGGCAGAAGTGGCGATGGACGATCTGCTGCGTAACTTTCCGAACCGTCTGGCCGCCGGTGCGCTGCGCCTGGCTATCTTCGCCGGCGGCAAACGCTGCCTGCCGCCGTCAGACAAACTTGATCATAAACTGGCGAAGCTGCTGCAGCTGCCTTCTGCCACCCGCTCCCGCCTTGGCCGCGGTCAGTATCTGACGCCAGCTGAGCATAATCCGGCGGGCCAGCTGGAGCAGGCGCTGCAGGATGTGATGGCGGCAGAAGTGATCCACGATCGCCTCTGTCAGCAGCAGAAAAAGCATCTCTCTTTTACCCGCCTTGATGCGCTGGCGCAGCGGGCGCTGAAGGAAGGACTGATCGACGAGAGCGAAGCGCAGGTGCTGATCCGCGCAGAAGCAAGCCGGCTGAAAGCCATTAATGTGGATGAGTTCGTGCCGGAAGCGCTGGCCGCACCGAAGCCACAACCCCGGCCGCAGGCGCGATCCAGCGAAGCGGCATAATCCCGACACCAGGTGCCAGACGCCTCCTTAGGGAGGCGTCTTTTTTTTGCCTGCGCCAGCCCCTACGCGGCCTGGCGAATGCGGGCAACCAGCGCCTCTTCATCCGCAATATGGTCAGCGGCCAGCATCAGGGTGCGCCCCAGCGCCAGCGCGCTGTGCAGACAGGCGTTGCGCATCCCGTCATCATCGATACCGGAAAAATCACTCAGCGTGATGGCGCTGAGGCTGCGCCGGATCAGCGCTGCACCGCTGTAGCCGAGAGCGTCATGCCAGACTGACTGCAGCAGCAGCTGGTCGCAGCCGGGCCAGCTGAAGAGCGCTTCGCTGCCCACCTGGCGGCGAAAGCCGGCGGAAAATCCGCGCCACAGCTGCTGAACCGCCTGCAGATGCTGCTCGCGCGCATCGGCGGCTTCGCGCAGCGGCAGCTGGCCGGGAGCCGCGCAGTAGTGGATCAGCAGATCGCTTAACGCCCCGCTGACGGCAAAACCAATAGGCGCAGCGCAGCCGTGCTCAGGCAGCTGTGTTTCAGGACGGGTAAGGAAACGCCAGCGCAGTACGCCGAGGATTTGCTGCAGCGCCTCATCCTGCTGCAGCTCCGCCGCCAGCGCCTGCAGCGTAACCGGCACCGGCACGGGCTGCCAGTTGAACAGCTGTTCCGCCAGGCGGCGTGCCGCTTCGTCATTTATCCCGGTTGATGCCGCCAGCAAAGTCTGCGCCAGCGCCTCGCCGGCGGCGCTGTTGTCATGAGGTTGTGCCATTACCTGCTCCTGTAAAAGCTGCATTTAGCCATCTAAGCGTCTTGATTGCCAAAGAGTAGCATCCTGATTATAGTGTCAGCAATACAGGGTTTCTTATCACGCTGCTTATGCGCAAGGCCAGCTTACTATGACGCCATTTGATCTTATTCCCGACAGCAAGCTTCCCGCGACCGGCACCACGATCTTTACGCAGATGAGCGCGCTTGCCGCCCGGCACGGCGCCATTAATCTTTCCCAGGGATTTCCCGATTTCAGCGGCCCCGCCCTGCTGCAGGCGCGGCTGGCGCATCACGTCAGCCAGGGAGCCAATCAGTATGCGCCGATGATCGGCACGCCGGAGCTGCGCGACGCCATCGCGGATAAAACCGCCGGGCTTTATGGCTACCGGCCCGACGCCGGCAGCGACATTACGGTGACCAGCGGAGCGACGGAAGCGCTCTACGCGGCCATTACCGCGCTGGTGCGCCCCGGCGACGAAGTAATCTGCTTTGACCCCAGCTACGACAGCTATGCGCCCGCGGTAACGCTGGCGGGCGGCGTGATGCAGCGCATCGCCCTGCAGCCGCCTGCGTTTCGCGTCGCCTGGCCTGCGTTTCGCGATCGGCTCAGCGCACGTACCCGGCTGGTGATTCTGAATACGCCGCACAATCCCTCCGCTACCGTCTGGCAGCAGAGCGATCTGGAGGCGCTGTGGCAGGCGATTGCAGATCGGGAGATTTATGTGCTGAGCGATGAAGTTTATGAGCATATCTGTTTCAGCACGGCAGGCCACGCCAGCGTGCTGTCGCATGCCGGACTGCGCCAGCGTGCGGTCACCGTCTCCTCATTTGGCAAGACCTATCATATGACCGGCTGGAAAGTGGGCTACGCCATAGCGCCGCCCGCTATCAGCGCCGAGCTGCGCAAGGTACATCAGTATCTGACTTTTTCCGTCAATACTCCGGCCCAGCTGGCGCTGGCGGATATGCTGCGCCAGCAGCCGGAACACTACCGGACGCTGCCTGAGTTTTACCGCGCCCGGCGCGATCGTCTGACGCAGGCGCTGGCAGCCAGTCGCTTTCAGGTATTACCCTGCGAAGGCACCTATTTTTTACTGCTGGACTACAGTGCGATCGCCGATCTGGACGACGTCAGCTTCTGCGAGTGGCTGACCAGAGAGGCGGGCGTCGCTGCTATCCCGCTGTCGGTGTTTTGCGCTGACCCTTTCCCGCACCGGCTGATCCGCCTGTGCTTTGCCAAACAAGAGGCGACGCTTGACGCCGCCGCGGAGCGCCTGTGCAAACTTTGAAGATTACTCTGCTGCAGCAGCCGCTGAGCTGGATGAACGGCGCCGCTAACCTGCGTCATTTTGATCGACTGCTGGAAAATCTGAGCGGACGCGATGTGATTGTGCTGCCGGAGATGTTTACAACCGGCTTTGCCATGGAGGCGGCGCAGGCTTCGCTGCCGCAGCAGGAGGTGGTGGCTTGGCTGCAGCATCACGCGCGGGCCACCCAGGCGCTGATCGGCGGCAGCGCGGCCATTCAGACAGAAGCGGGTGCGGTAAACCGGTTTTTGCTGGTGGAGCCAGACGGCACGCTGCATCAGTATGACAAACGCCATCTGTTTCGTATGGCGGAGGAGCATCAGCACTATCTGCCGGGCGAACGCCGGGAACGGGTTTACTGGCGCGGCTGGCGCATTCTGCCGCAGATTTGCTACGACCTGCGCTTTCCGGTGTTTTCCCGCAACCGTAACGATTACGATCTGGCGCTCTACGTGGCTAACTGGCCGGCCCCGCGCGCGCATCACTGGCAGGCGCTGCTGATGGCGCGCGCTATCGAAAATCAGGCTTATGTCGCCGGCTGTAACCGGGTGGGCAGCGACGGCAATCATCACCGCTACCGCGGCGACAGCCAGATTATCTCACCGCAGGGGGAGATCCTCGCGGCGGCTGAGCCGTTCACCCCGGCACGCCTGGATGCAGATCTGTCGCTGGAGGCGCTGCAGACGTACCGCGAGCGCTTTCCGGCGTGGCGCGATGCTGATACGTGGACACTGGGCTGAGCGACTGCGACTGACAACAGGCAATCAGCCGGTGATTTTTATTTATCGGATTTAGTTTATCCTGCGGAAAAGCAGCGTTAACTACGCTGCTTTTTCAGGCCTGCATTTTCCCTCCATAAATCCTGCATCAGTAATCCGCACTACTTCGGTATACCAGCTAGTTATCACCATCTGTATCGTCAGCCCGCTGCAAATCGCTTTGCAAAATGATAGCTGGCCGCTACTGATAATTTCTGAAACCCCTTGCTGTTGTGCACTTTTTTTATGGACCGGATTAATGAAGAGTAAATTGCGACTATTTCGCCATTCAGCGCTCAGTGTTGCGTTAATACTTTGCGGCTGTACCGTGCAGCCAGGTCAGGACCTGCCGCTGGCCAATAAAACGCTGGTTAACGATAACCGCGAGCGCTCTGACATTAACGCGCTGGTCAGGGTCACTCTGTTAAGTCCGGTAATGCTGCAACAGCTTAATGAAGCCGGTCAGCAAAACCGCTCAAAACATATTTTCCGGCTGCCGGAAGACGATTATTGTTATCGCATCGGCGTAGGTGATGTACTGAGTATTACCGTCTGGGATCATCCGGAAATTACGTCTCCGGCGGGTCAGTATCGTGACTCAACGGAAACCGGCAGCACTGTCCGGCCTAACGGCACCCTCTATTTTCCCTATACGGGCAGTATCTATGTTCTTAATAAAACTACAGAACAGGTCAGGACAGAGATAACTGCACGACTTCGCCACTACATTGAATCCCCGCAGGTTGATGTGAAAATAGCCGCTTTTCGCTCCCGGAAAGCGTATGTGAGTGGCGAAGTGATGCGTTCCGGCCAGCAGCCCATTACTAATATTCCGCTGACCGTGCTCGACGCAATTAATGCTGCAGGCGGCCTGACGAAAGAGGCGGACTGGGAAAATGCCACACTAACGCATAATGCCGTGCAGCACCCGATATCACTTAAGTTGCTGCTGGAGAGGGGCGACCTGACACAAAACGCTCTATTGCATCATGGTGATATTCTTTACATCCCGCGTAACGATTCCCGGAAGATTTTTGTCATGGGTGAAACAGGCGCGCAAAAAACATTATTGATGGACAGAAGCGGCATGACGCTGACAGAGGCTATCAGCAGTGCGCGGGGGATAGATCAGACCACGGCAGATGCCACGGGCATTTTTGTCATCAGACAATTAAAGGCACCAGAACAAAAAAGAATCGCTGATATTTATCAAATTAACCTGAGAAATGCGGCAGCGATGGCACTGGCCAGTGATTTCAAATTACAGCCCTATGATATTGTCTATGTTACCGCAACGCCACTGACGCGCTGGAATCGGATTGTCAGGCAACTCATACCTGCCATAACCGCGGTTAATAAGCTAAGCACCGCAGTTAAAAGGATACCCTGAAAAAAAATTAACTTCAGGCGCCATGTCCACTGAGCGACATCCAGGGTAGTGCTTAAATATAGCACTACCCTATTAAGCATTCATATTATTTGAAATCGACAGCCATTAATTCAGAAAGCGTTTTTTCTTTTACTGAGTTATGGCAGACCGCAATATAATCGGTAAACCTGGGTGAGGCTGGCATGCCGAGCTTCAGGATTTTTTCATTATCAAAAGTCACGTTTAGCTTTGAAAACTCGCCATACAAACTCATCGATTTCAGTACGATTTTTTCATTACAGTCGCCAAAAAGCGTTTTGAAATTATGCTTTTCCCGGGATAACTCTTTATAGCCGACTTTTTTATAATTGGCCGAGATGGGTCGGGAGCCTGAAGCCAGCGCCATAGCACGATCAATCTCTGCAAACGTTACGCTGCTCTCTCTACCGGAGGAGATATGATAAACCGGATGATCAAGTTCAGCTGCCTGAAGCAGCCTGACTATGGTTTTGGCGCAGTAATCAACCGGTATAACATCGATTCTGTCATCAAGGTTGCACATGAACTTGCCCAGTCTGAGCGCCATGCGAAACACCCAAAAAATGCTGGCGGAGGGAATACACCCATGCTCGGTATGTCCTACCACAATAGATGGCCGGGCAATAATTAACGGAAAGCCCGGCAGGTGCTCTTTTATCATCTGCTCTACCGTCGATTTGCTCCAGGTATACTCTACGATATGGTCTTTTCTTTGCGTGGGCGCGATCGCTTCTGTCACATGGCTGTCAGGTTCAGGCGTACATGACATCGCGGTACCCACATGAATAAAGCGTTTTAATCCCTTTACTTTACTCATGCGGCTGGCAAGCTGAAACGTGCCCTCAACGTTTACTTTCCAGATTAGCGGATTGTTACCAAAGGAAGCGATTGCGGCACAGTTAATTACCTTTTCCACATCGTTCAGCCTGAGATCTGCAATAAAAGTTTTCGGCTTTGATAAATCGCCTTCTATGATTTGTTGCGCTGAAAGGGTATTTAGCTGAGCGGGGCTGATGCCAAACTTAGCTAAATTCTCCTTCACCCGTTCCAGGGCGCTACTCTCTGCATCGCCTCGCGCAAGAAGAAGCAATTTCTCTGGGTTTTCATTTACCATTAACTCAGCAGCAATAGCACCGCCCAAAAAGCCGGTAGCCCCTGTAACCAGTATTTTCTTCATCTCTTTTCTCTTTAATTATGACACAGCAGACATAAGCTGCTCTGGCAAATAGCGCTAAATAGCGCATTCACCCTTTGACTGGAATCTATTATTTGAATATATTGCATCATTTCTGATGGCAGATATTAGTCTTTACTCCATAAAAAAAGTTCACTCTCTCACTCAGCATTATCGCCATTATTTTTATTTCGCTTCGCATCCCACTCTTTTTTCAGAATGGCATACACCAGCGTATCGTCATAACGCGCTTCACCATTTTCAGTGATGAAACTGACGAACTCCTTAAAGCATGCTTCCTGCCGCATATGTAAGCGAACGCAGAGATTGCGCGAAGGAACATTATAATCTTCCACCCAGGCATAAATTCGCCGGGCATATTGCTGCTTAAAAAGATAATCAAACAGTGCCGCCACCGATTCACAGGCATATCCCTGACCGTGAAATGCCGGAGAAAAATGCCAGCCGGCTGACCAGGTGTGCCTGTCAGGTTCATCATTCCCATTCTCAGCAAAAAGATGGCCTATTAACTGATTGTTCTCTTTCAGGCACACGGCAAACTGACTTTTATCTGTCGATCGTTTTTCCGCTTCCAGATAAGCAGCCGCCAGCGACGCTACTCTTTCATCATAAAAACAGGGGGAGCCAGGCTTGTGCAGATAGCTGAATAATGCCGCGCCATCGCTCTGACAAAACCGACGAATAATCAGTCTTGAAGTGGTAATAATATTCATTATGCCTCGCGCTACCATGTGATAAAACGATTGATTACTGAAGCTTGTCCGCAGATACCATTGTGCTACTCCGCGCTTTTCTTAACAAAACGCATCACTATGGTAAAAAATATGGGTACAAAAAATATTGTCAGTAGCGTACCGCTGATCATACCGCCAAATACGCCTGTGCCGATGGCATGCTGTGTACTATCGCTTGCGCCACTGGCAAGCATGAGCGGAACAACGCCAAGCGTAAAGGCCAGTGATGTCATTATAATCGGGCGCAGGCGCTGCCGTGACGCAGTCAGAATCGCCGCCGTCAGGGTCTCACCCTGCTGCTGTAAATGGCGGGCAAATTCTATAATCAGGATGGCATTCTTGGCCGAAAGCCCAATCAGGGTAATCAGTCCGACTTTAAAAAATACATCATTCGTCATCTGTGCAATGGCAACCGCAATTACAGCCCCAGTCAGCCCGAGTGGTACAACCAGCATAACGGCCACCGGCACAGACCAGCTTTCATAGAGCGCTGCCAGCACCATAAATACCACCAACACGGAAAGCACAATCAGTAACGGAAGCTGTTCTGCAGACGCTCTTTCCTGCAGCGAACTGCCAGCCCACTCGCCGGCAAATCCATCTGGCAGATTTTGCGCCAGCTGGTCAATGGCCTGCATGGCGGTGCCGCTGGAAACGCCGGGGGCAGCACTACCGGTAATACGAATAGCGGGATAGCCCTGATAGCGATTCAGCTGCTGCGGTGCAACGCCCCACTCAATCGACGCGAAGCTGGATAGCGCAACCATCTGACCGCTGCGGTTTTTGACCCAGCTCTGCAGCAGCTGCTCAGGCTGCATGCGGTATGCTGCATCCGCCTGAACGATAACCTGCTGTACCCGCCCCTGGTTGACATAATCATTAACGTAACTGGATCCTGCAATGACAGAAAGGGTCTGGTTTATCTCATCAAATGAAACACCCAGCGCCTCTGCTTTTTCCCGGTCGATCTTCAGCGACAGGCTGGTGCCGTCCGGCAAACCGTCGATATATGCTTCTGCCAGCGCAGGATGATGGCCTGCACGCCGTATCAGTTCGTCGGTCGCCTGTTTTAGCGCGTTATAGCCCCGCCCTCCCCGATCCTGCACATAGTAGGTAAAGCCTGAAGAGGTCCCCAGATCGGCAATAGCAGGGGGCAGCAAACTCATCGTAACGCCATCCGCCACGCTTTCCATCTGCTGCTGAATATAATCCGCTTCAGTCTTCGCACTGCTGCCGCCACGATCCCTGGACGCTTTCAGCGTCGTAAACGCCATCGCCGTGTTAGGACCAGAGCCTGAAAAGCCAAAACCCAGGATCATAATGTTATTTTTAATGGCTGGCCGTTGCGCTATTTCATGCTCAAACTTTTCAACCACGTTAAGCGTCCTTTGCATCGTGGCGTCGGAAGGCAGCTGAAGAGACGACATAAAATAGCCCTGATCTTCTTCAGGCAAAAAAGAGGACGGCAACGTAGCTAAACCAGCCAGCAGCGCTATACATAGTGCCAGGTAGAGCAGCATCATCCTGCCGGTTCGTTTAAGAAGTGCGCTGACGCCCGATTCATAATGAGCCGTAAGCGCATTAAAACGCCGGTTAAAGCGGGCTGAAAATGTCCGGGCGCTGCGTAAACCATTATCGTGCGGCCTGAGCAGAGTAGCGCACAATGCGGGCGTCAGCGTCAGCGCAAGAAAGGCTGACAGCAGAATCGACACCGACATCGAAATGCAGAACTGACGATAGATAATTCCGGTCGATCCGCTGGCAAAGCCCATGGGTATGAAGACGGCAGTGAGTACCAGCGTAATGCCAATGATCGCAGGCGTGATCTCGCGCATCGCTTCCTGGGTTGCGTCGCGGGGTGACAGATTTTTTTCTGCCATCAAACGTTCGACGTTTTCCACGACCACAATGGCATCATCAACGATAATGCCGATAGCCAGCACCATGCCAAACATCGTTAAAATATTAATGGAATACCCGCACAGCAGCATCACGGTTAATGTGCCCAGCAGCGCAACCGGTGCCACAATAGCCGGAATAAGCGTACAGCGAATTTTATGCAGAAAGAGCAGCATAACCAGAAATACCAGCACCATCGCTTCTGCAAAGGTCTCAATAACTTTGATGATGGAGAGTTTTACAAAGGGCGCGGTATCAAAAGGCACGGTAAAGCTTATTCCCTCAGGCAGCGAGCCGGTGAGCGCCTTAAGCCGGTTATGAATGCCCGATGCAGTGCTGATAGCATTAGCGCCGGGCGCCAGCTGAACAGCAGCAGCCGTGGCTGGCAGGCCATTGTCGCGTATGCCGAATGCATAACTCTGCAGTCCGGATTCAACGCGCGCCACATCTGCAAGCCTGAGGCGTGCGCCGGTTACATCGGACCGGATGGTAATATTACCAAACGCCTCCGCAGACGTAAGCTGGCCCCTGACCGTGATAGGCCAGGTTACCGCCTGCCCGTCGATGGCAGGCTCGTCGCCGGTTCTCCCCGGCGAAACAATGACATTTTGCTGACTGATTGCCGTAAGCACTTCCGTGACAGAAAGTTTATAATCGTGCAGTCGCGCCGGATCCAGCCAGATGCGCAGCGCTTTTTCACTGCCAAACAGCTGAATTTTGCCAACCCCCGGCACCCGCCGCAGTTCGTCCGCGATATTGCGGGCAAAGTAATCACTTAAATCCGCTTCCTGAAACGCACCATTCCGGGATTGCAGACCTACCATCATCAGAAAGCCGGCATTTGCCGCTTCAACATTAATCCCATTCTGGCGGACAGATTGCGGGAGCCGTGGCTCAATCGTTTTAAGCTGGTTTTGCAGATCCATCTGCGCCAGTTTGATATCAGTACCCGGTTTAAAGGTAACCGTAATAGAAGCCATGCCCGTCGTGTCACTGGATGACTCAAAGTAGAGCAGATGATCAACGCCTGATATCTCGCGCTCTATCAGCGACACCACCGAGGTGTTCATGGCTTCTGCGCTTGCGCCCGGATAGCTCACTGAAATAATCAGACTGGGCGGTGCAACCGCAGGATATTGAGCAACCGGCAGATGCGGAATCGATAAAACGCCACTGAGAACGATAAACAGAGCAATAACCCAGGCGAAAACCGGGCGGTGAATAAAAAATAGCGGCATTACATTTATCTCATACTCAGCAACTGACTACAGCATACTTCTGCCCGTAACAGACCTGCTACGCAGTGACAACCAGACAGGGATGCAGTTTAACGCGCCATTGTTTAGGCTGTATGTGAGGTTTATGGATAGATTATGGAGCAAAAAACCTTAAAATAACGGCTAGCAAATAGCATTCATTATTCGCATTATCAGATAGAGTGGCGAACCGCAGAAAAATAAAATCAAAAAACATTCATAATAAAAGAGTAATTCATTTAATCCCGGATGCAGATTCAGCATGCTGGAGAAAAATGACACCAGCCAGAGCATTATCACCAGCAGCCAGAATGCAATAATGAGTATCTCTTTTAATGCCCCGGACCTCTTCTGCATCACCAGCAGTAAAGCGGCTGCCACAATAGAGAGATAGATCAATGGTGACGCTATAAGCGTATGCGATACCCGGTCGTCAGCGGCGTGCGCCAGTATAAGCCAGAGATAAAGTAACCCCCATGAAACTGAGATAAAAGGTGCCAGCACACGTAATCTTTTGATAAAAACATCCTGGAGGCCATTCATCTCGTCTGTATCTCTGTTAGCGCCTGTCATCGGGTATCCTGTTCTCTTTTACGCTCAATTAATGAAAAGCCAGAGAGGCATGCCTGTTTTTTTCATTATCCCATTGCACTATGGAGTGTTTATCTGTGGTTTGTGGAGATTGCATTAAGATCCCCCGGCGCGTGCAGATAAGGCAGCGGCACAGAAATAGGGTCAGCCTTATGAAACTTTTTTTAAACCAGCCTGTCCTGATGAGATATCAGTTACCTTTTTGAGCAAAAGATTATGCTGCCTGCTTCTGCCCCCCGGCCAGCCAGCATTACCTGGCTCTTCCGGAGAATAAATGAATAGCGGCTTTTTAATTCTTGTTGCTGAAGATGATGATGAAATAGCAGATATATTAATGAGCTATTTGCAGCGAGCAGGCATGAGCAGCCTGAGGGCAGCCAATGGCGAGCAGGCCATCAGTCTGAGCCGGTTGAAAAAGCCCGACCTGATTTTGCTGGATATCAACCTTCCCCTGCTTGATGGCTGGAACGTCATGACCACGCTGCGTAAAGAGAGCAATGTGCCGGTTATTATGGTCACCGCTCTCGATCAGGATATCGATAAACTGATGGGGTTGAGGCTGGGAGCTGATGATTATGTCATCAAACCTTTTAACCCTTCTGAAGTCATTGCCCGGGTTGAGGCTGTCCTCAGACGAGCCGCGCGTAATGTGCCCGCTGAGGCAGCCAGGCCAGTACGAACAGCTCATATCACTATTTATCCTGACGACTTTTATCTGGAAGTTAAAGCAGGAGAGAGCGTCATAACGCCAGTACTTACCACTACCGAGTTTAAACTTCTGACCTATCTGGCAAGAAGTCCACGTAAAGTCTGTTCCCGTGAAGAGCTACTTAACGCCTGCCTGCCTGAGGGAGACACACTCGACAGAACGGTAGATAGTCATATGAGTAAACTGCGTAAAAAACTTGAGCATGCCGGTCTGATGGGTGTGCCGGAAAGTATCAGAGGAATGGGATATCGGTTGGGAGAAAGTCAATGAGCCGGGAGCCTGTGCTCAGTCGCCAGATACTCACCTATATGCTGTCGCTGACTTTTATTATCGTTACCATCTCAGTTGCAGGCTCATGGCTGTTTTATACCTTCATCACTGACTATATTCCTGGCGAAAATACAGCGGGTGCAGAAGAGTCCATGAATCTGTGGGACTGGATCTGGGTGCTGGTTATGACGCTCTCCAGTCTGGTTATCTCGCTGTTTTTTACGGTGAAGCTCTCCTCGCGCATACTGACTCCGCTGAACACAATTGCTTCCAGCCTGAAAAAGATATCTGCCGGTGACTTAAGCGCCCGGGCGCTCTGTACAACCTCAATGCTGGGCGAGATCAACAGTCTGGTAAAAGATTTTAATGAAATGGCGGAGAAGCTGCAGACGCTCGATGAGCAGAGAAATTTGTGGAATGCGGCCATCGCACACGAACTCAGGACACCGGTTACTATATTACGTGGCCGTTTACAGGGGCTGGTGGAGGGCGTTTTTGGCCCCGACCCGATTCTGTTTGAAAAGTTGCTCAGACAAACCGAAGGCTTAAACAGGTTGATTGAAGATTTACGCGTGGTCAGCTCTGCTGGCGGAGCTGGCTACCTGCTGGACCCGCATGAAACCGATTTACAGCAGCTGATTACACATGCCATTGACGTATTTACGCCGGAATTTGAAAGCAAAGGCTTTACGGTTATCACTGAACTCACTCCACAGCTCTGCGTCTGTGATGCTTTGCGCATGACGCAGTGCCTGACCGTGCTGTTTGACAATGCGCTGCACTACTCCACATCACGCACCCTGGTAATAAAAAATGGTATGACAGAGAGAGAGCATTACATTCTCGTTCAGGATGAAGGGCCCGGTATTCCGCCTGAATTTCAGCCACTGCTGTTTCAGCCTTTTCAGCGCGGGATAAGTGCCAGAGAAGCGAATCCAAAAGGATGTGGTCTGGGGCTCTCTGTTGTTCGGGCTATTATGCAGGCACACGGCGGCAATGCCACCTGCATGGTAACGTCACAGCAGCATTCCATTTTCCGGCTCGCCTGGCCAGCCGGGCATGCCTGATCTGCGCTACAGGCTATTTTCCGGCAAATAAAAAAAACCGGAAGCGCGCGGCTTCCGGTTCTGCTTTTACACGGGCGTATCAGGCGCGATTCAGCGCAGGATGATTACGCCAGATCGAAACGGTCCAGGTTCATCACTTTCGTCCAGGCGGCCACAAAGTCATGGACAAATTTCTGCTTCGCATCGCTGCTGGCGTACACTTCCGCCAGCGCGCGCAGGATGGCGTTAGAACCGAACACCAGATCGGCGCGCGTGGCGTGATACTTCACTTCACCGCTTTCGCGATCGCGCCCTTCGAACAGCTCAGCGCGTTCATCAGTGGCGCGCCATGCGGTGCGCATATCGAGCAGATTGACAAAAAAGTCGTTGCTCAGCACGCCCGGGCGATCGGTAAAGACGCCGTGCTGGCTGCCGTCATAGTTGGTGCCGAGCACGCGCAGGCCGCCCAGCAGCGCCGTCAGCTCCGGCGCGCTCAGCGTCAGCTGCTGCGCTTTATCCAGCAGCAGGGTCTCCGTTGAGGAACCGCTCTGCACGCGACGATAGTTACGGAAGCCATCGGCCAGCGGCTGCAGCACGTTAAACGACTCAATATCGGTCTGATCCTGACGCGCATCCACGCGACCCGGCATAAACGGCACCTGTACCGCCACGCCAGCGGCGGCTGCCGCCTGCTCAATACCAACGCTGCCTGCCAGCACAAGGATATCCGCCAGCGAGAGCTTGCCGGACGCCTGCTGGATCTGCTGCAAGACCGGCAGCACATCACTTACCACGCCGGCATTGACCGCCCAGCCGTTCTGCGGTGCCAGCGCCAGACGCGCGCCGTTAGCCCCCCCGCGCTTATCGCCGCCACGGAACGTTGAAGCGGATGCCCAGGCCACGGAGACCAGCTGGCTGACGCTCAGGCCCGATGCGGCAATCTGCGCTTTAGCCTGCGCAATATCATCAGCGCCAGGCTGATGCACTGGCTGCGGTAACGGATCCTGCCACAGCAGATCCTCTTTCGGTACTTCCGGACCGAGGTAGCGCGCTTTGGGTCCCATATCGCGGTGAGTCAGCTTGAACCAGGCGCGGGCGAACGCTTCATTGAACGCCTGCGGATCGTTCAGGAAGCGGCGCGAGATCTTCTCAAACTCCGGATCGAAACGCAGCGTCAGATCGGTCACCAGCATGGTGGGCTTGCGCTTTTTCTCCGGATCAAACGGATCGGGGATGATCGCTTCGGCATCCACCGCTTCAAACTGAATCGCGCCCGCCGGGCTGTGCGTCTGCACCCACTCATATTTGAACAGATTCTCAAAGAAGTAGTTGCTCCACTGGGTTGGCGTCTGCGTCCAGACCACTTCCAGACCAGAGGTGATGGCATCTGCGCCGGCGCCGCTGCCGTAGCTGTTATGCCAGCCAAAGCCCTGCGCTTCAATTGGTGAGGCTTCAGGATCGACATCAAGGTGGCTGGCGGCGGCCGCCCCGTGCGTTTTGCCCAGCGTGTGCCCGCCTGCGATAAGCGCGACGATCTCTTCATCGTTCATGCCCATGTTGCCGAAGGTGGCGCGGATCGCCGGAGCTGCAGAACGCGGATCGCCGCTCGCTTCCGGCCCCTCAGGGTTCACATAGATCAGGCCCATTTCGGTGGCGCCCAGCGGGGCATTTGCGAGGCTCTCGGGATGACGGTGCGCCAGCCACTCTTTTTCATGGCCCCAGTCCACATCCATATCCGGCTCCCAGACATCCTCACGACCGGCACCAAAACCAAAGGTACGGAAACCGGCGTTCTCCAGGGAGACGTTACCCGCCAGAATATAGAGATCGGCCCAGGAAATTTTCTGGCCATACTTCTGTTTTACCGGCCAGAGCAGGCGTCGTGCTTTATCAAGGCTGACGTTATCGGGCCAGGCGTTGAGCGGCGCAAAGCGCTGCTGTCCGCGTCCGGAGCCGCCGCGGCCATCAATGGTGCGGTAGGTACCGGCGCTGTGCCACGCCATACGAATAAACAGGCCAATGTAGCTGCCCCAGTCGGCGGGCCACCATGATTGTGAATCGGTCAGCAGCGCGCGGATATCCGCTTTTAGCGCCGCGTAGTCAAGCTGGCTGAACGCCTCGCGGTAGCTGAAATTTTCATCCAGCGGATTAGAGCGGCTGGAGTGCTGATTCAGCAGGTCGACCCGCAGCATATTAGGCCACCAGTCGCGGTTAGAGGTGCCGCTGCCGGCACCGCGTGCAAGCACGCTCTTCTCTTCTGACGCTCCATGATGAAAAGGACATTTTCCGGACGCTGCAGCATTATCGTTATGTTCTGGCGTGCTCATTATTCGGCTCCATTGGCTTCACGTTTTGCGGTTAAGATAGCGGCACTCAGGAGCAGAATATATTTGGATGGACCGAAAGCTTTGATAGCTTTTGTCTTTCAAAAAGAGGTTTTGTGACAGGCTGCACAAAATGAAACGCGACCGGTCAGCTGCCGCGATAGGTGGACCAGGACCAGGGGGAGATCAAAAACGGCAGATGATAATGGCTGCCCGCCCGTCCGATAACAAAGTCTATCTGCGCGCTGACATAGAGCGCATCGCGCCCGTCAGCGGCAAAATAGTCGCCAATCTCTGCTGTCAGTCGGTAGTGCCCCGGCGCCAGGGGTTCCGGTGTTAAATCGCTGATACGCCCGTCGCGATCGGTTTCTCCTTCACTGACCGGAAACCACCCTTCCGGGCTGTTCTGCTCCAGCGAGACGGCAACGCCTGCGGCCGGTGTGCCGAGCGCGGTATCAAGAATATGTGTAGTGATAGTGCTCATATGATGCTCTCCTTAAGCCGTAACAGGGTAATTTCCCGCAGCTGCGCCAGTGTCTCCTGCTGTTCGCACGCCTTATTATTGTTAAGCCTGCGCTGCAACTCTGCCAGCATCTGCTCCGCGCTGCGTCCGCTGGCCCGGATCAGAAATACCCGGCCAAAGCGTGCTTCATAGGCCTGATTCCCTGCGCGCATCGCGAGCTGCAGGTCGCGGTCCGCCTGCTGCATGGCAGCCTGCTCCTGACGCGACAGCGTGGCCTCATGCGCCGTACCCTGGGCTGCTTCACCAATACGCGGATGGGCGCTAAGCGCCTGCTCCAGCTCCGCCTGTTGCCAGCGCTGCGCCAGCTGCTGCGCCCGCTCTGCGAGCGCGCTCAGGGACGTATAGGGCCGTGCGGCTACCAGCGCCTGCTGCCAGGCAGGAATGGCGACGCAGTGCGCGATCGCCTGACGGGCGTCAGCCTCATCCGCCTGATTAAACTCATTCAGCTTCATGCCCGCTCCCTTATGCCTGCGCCAGCGCTGTTACCGCCTGCAGATACGCCTGCACGCCCAGCGCCACATCGTCCGTCTTTACCGATTCCGCCGGATGGTGGCTGATACCGCGATGGTTACGCACAAACAGCATACCGACCGGCCAGCGCTCCGCCATGGCAATTGCATCATGGCCCGCCCCGCTCGGCAGTGCCAGCGTGCAGCCCTGTACGGTTTCAACCGCCGCGCCCAGCGCCTGCTGCAGCCGTTTATCGCACGGCGTCGCAGCAATGCGGTAATATTCGCTGGCGCTGAAGCTCACCCCGCGCCGCAGCGCAATCGCCTGCGCCTGCGTTAACAGCCGCGACAGGTGCCGCTCCAGCGGCTCATCCTGCGGGCCGCGAATATCCAGCGACAGCTGCACCTCTCCCGGAATGACATTCACTGCGCCAGGCTGACAGCTGAGCGTGCCGGTTGTCGCCACCAGCGGCGCCTGCGTCGCCTGTTCGATAAACAGCATCCACTCAGCGGCGGCGGCCAGCGCATCTTTGCGCAGCAGCATCGGCACCGTGCCGGCGTGTCCCGCCTCGCCGCTGAAATGGCAGTTCAGACGGCGCGCGCCGTTGATAGCGGTGACCACGCCCAGAGCTAAATCCGCCTCCTCCAGGCAGGGCCCCTGCTCGATATGCAGCTCCAGATAGGCGGCGATCTCGCTCACATGACGTGCCGCGAGGCTCACCTGTGCGGCATCCAGCCCGGCATCCTGCATAGCGGCGGCGACCGTAATGCCGTTGCCGTCGGGATGGGTGATCCAGCTCTCCGGCCAGCTGCCGGTCAGGCCGCGGCTGCCCAGCAGCGTAATGCCGAAGCGGGTGCCCTCCTCATCCCCAAAACCCACTATCTCGACCGCCAGCGGCAGGCGCTGCCGGCGATCGTGCAGCCACTGCACGGTTTCAATTGCGCTCAGCACGCCCAGCATACCGTCATAGCGTCCGGCGTTGCGCACGGTATCAAGGTGGGAACCGAGCAGCAGCGCCGCTGCACCCGGCTCAGCCGCCTCATAGCGGCCGCAGATATTACCTACGGCATCCTGCCAGGTCCGCATGCCCGCTGCCTGCATCCACTCCGCCACGCAGGCGTTAGCACGCAGGTGCTCCGGAGAGAGATAAACGCGCGTCAGGCTATCCTCCTCCTCGCTGATCTCCGCCAGCGCATCACAGCGTGCCATAATGCGCGCGGCGGCCGACTGCGCCTCTTCAGCGCTCATCTGGCGTGCACTCATGCTTCGCTCCCGTAGCGATCCCAGGCGGCCTGCAGCGCCGCGCCCTGCGGCGTACGAAAACCGCAGTGCTGCAGCACCGCTTCAAGCGCACTCAGGGTCTGCATCACGCAATCTTTACGCGCGTTATAGCCCATGGTGCCGATGCGCCACACTTTGCCATGCAGCGGACCAAATGACGTGCCGATCTCAATGCCAAAATCGTCCAGCATCAGTTTGCGCACCTGGTCGCCGTTCACCCCCTGCGGAATAACAACGCCCAGCACGTTGTTCATTTTGTGCTGCAGATCGCCAAAGGTTTCCAGTCCCATGCCCTGAATGCCTTTCAGCAGCGCATCACCATGCAGCTTGTGCCGGGCGATGATGTTATCCAGCCCCTCCTGCAGAATGATGCGCGCGCATTCGCGGGCGCCAAACAGCGCGCTGGTCGCTTCCGTATGGTGATTAAGACGCTCCGGCCCCCAGTAATCCATGATCATGCCGAGATCAAAATAGTTGGAGTAGATCATCTCATCATCGCCATCCTGGTGCGCTGCCGTGCGGATCCCCTCCTCCACGCATTTACGCTTGCGGATGATCTCCTCCATCTGCGGACTCAGGGTGACGGGAGAGGTGCCGGAGGGACCGCCCAGGCATTTCTGCATGCCGGCAGAGACCGCATCCAGCCCCCAGGCATCGGTTTCCAGCGCGTTGCCCGCCAGTGAGGCGGTGGCATCGGTATAGAACAGTACGCCATACCGGCGACAGATAGCGCCCAGCTCCGCCAGCGGCTGCAGCATGGTGGTTGACGTGTCGCCCTGCACCGTCAGCAGCAGGCGCGGCTTAACCCGTTTGATCGCATCCTCAATCTGATCCGGCGAGAACACTTCGCCCCAGGGCACTTCAATCGTATGCACTTCCGCCCGGCAGCGCCGCGCAATCTCGCACAGCAGATGACCAAAACGGCCAAACACCGGTACCAGCACCCGATCGCCGGGACGGATAGCGGAGAGCAGAATCGCCTCAATGCCGGCGCGTGAGGTGCCGTCAATCAGCAGCGTCCAGCGGTTTTCGGTGCGAAAAATGCCGCGATAGAGCGCCATGACTTCATTCATGTAGTGCGTCATCGCCGGATCGTACTGCCCGAGCAGCTGGCTCGACATGGCGCGCAGCACGCGCGGGTCGGCGTTAATCGGCCCTGGCCCCATCAGCAGACGCTGCGGCGGATTGATCTGAGAGAACTGATGAATGTCCATAGTGAATTCCTTAATGGCCCCGCTCAGAGGCGTACGGTCGAAATAAACTGTTTCAGTTCGGCGGTCTGCGGCTGCGCAAACAGCGTTTTACTGCTGCCCTGCTCCCATACCCGCCCCTGATGCATAAATACCACCCGGTCGCCCACGTCGCGGGCAAAATTCATTTCATGCGTCACGAGGATCAGCGTCATCCCCTCCGCTGCCAGCTGCTCCAGCACCTTCAGCACCTCACCCACCAGCTCCGGATCGAGCGCGGAGGTGATCTCATCGCAGAGCAGCACTTTTGGCTGCATCGCCAGCGCCCGGGCAATCGCCACGCGCTGCTGCTGGCCACCGGAGAGGCTGGCCGGGTAGTAATCCAGTCGCTCACCCAGCCCCACTTTTTCCAGCATTTTTGTCGCCAGCTCCCGGCACTCCGCCGCGCTTTTTTTCAGCACGCGGCGCGGCGCCAGCATCACATTCTCCAGCGCGGTCATGTGCGGGAAAAGATTAAAGTTCTGGAACACCATGCCGACCGAGCGGCTGATTTCACGCGCCTGCGATTCACGATGCGTGATGGTCATGCCGCCCAGCTTAATGCTGCCCTCCTGGTAGCCCTCCAGTCCGTTCATACAGCGCAGCAGCGTGCTTTTACCGGAGCCGCTGCGGCCGATAATCGAGATCACTTCGCCATTATCGATATCCAGATCAACCCCTTTCAGGACATGATTTTCGCCATAGTATTTCTGAACCTGATTAATGGTGATGAGCGGCATGGAATTTTTTCTCCAGGTACTGGCTGTAGCGCGACAGCGGATAACACATCAGGAAGTAGCCAAGCGCCACGAGGCCAAACACCTTAAACGGCTGATACGTGACGTTGTTTAAAATGGTGCCGGCTTTCGTCAGCTCGATAAAACCGATGATTGAGGCCAGCGCGGTGCCTTTAATCACCTGCACTGCAAAGCCCACCGTGGGCGCAATGCCGATGCGGATCGCCTGCGGCGCCACGACGCGGCAGAGCGTCTGGCCGAAGTTCAGGCCGAGGCAGCGTGACGCCTCCCACTGACCTTTTGGCAGCGCGCGTATGCTGCCGTACCAGATATCCAGCAGAAAGGCGCTGGTATAAAAGGTCAGCGCCAGCGAGGCGGCGGTCCACGGCGCCACGTCCACGCCAAACAGACCGACGCCAAAAAACGCGAGAAACAGCTGCATCAGCAGCGGCGTGCCCTGAAACAGCGCGGTATAGCCCTGAATCAGTCGCGTCAGCCACGGCTTTTTCAGCAGGCGCAGCAGCAGCAGCGGCAGCGTCACCAGCGTGCCGCCGGCGAAGGCCACCAGCGACAGCAGCAGCGTCCAGCGTGCGGCCAGCAGCAGATTGCGCAAAATGTCCCAGTCGGTAAAGGTTGTCATGCCGGCTCTGCTCCAAACCATTTACGCCCCAGCGCCAGCAGCAGCTGACGCATCGCAACTGACAACGCCAGATAGAGCAGCGTGGTCACCAGGTAGACTTCAAAACTCAGAAACGTGCGGGACTGAATCAGGTTGGCCGCAAAGGTCAGCTCCTCATAAGAGACCTGCGACACCACCGATGAGCCGAGCATAACGATGATGCACTGGCTGACCAGGGCCGGGTAGATGCGCTGCAGTGAAGGTGGCAGCACCACGCGCAGAAAGGTCTGCGTGCGGCTTAAACCCAGCACGCGCCCCGCTTCCCACTGTCCTTTTGGCGTGACCTGAATGCCGGCGCGGATAATCTCTGTGCTGTAAGCGCCGAGATTGATCAGCATCGCCAGCAGCGCAGCTTCTCCGGCGGTGAGCTTTAGGCCCAGGTTGGGCAGGCCAAACACGATAAAAAACAGCTGTACGACAAACGGCGTATTGCGGATCAGCTCCACATAGACGCCCCAGAGGCGGCTGGCCCAGCCCGGCCTGCCGCTGCGCAGCGCCGCGCCGAGGATACCGAGGCTGACGCCCCCGAGCGTAGCCACCACCGTAAGCTGCACAGTGACCCACAGCCCGGCCAGCAGTTCCGGCCAGTAAGGCCAGAGTTCAGCGAAATTTAGCTGCGCCATGACTCAGGCACCGAGCGAGGCGGGCAGCGGCGCTTTCAGCCACTCTTCCGAGAGCTTATTCAGCGTACCGTCCTTTATACCCTGTTCGATCAGCGTATCGACCTCTGCTTTCAGCGCCGGCTCATTCTTCTTCAGACCGATAAAGCAGGGAGAGTCTTTCAGCATAAACTGCGCCACCGGCGCTTTTGCCGCGTTCTGCCGGGTGATGGCCGCCACCACCAGATTACCGGTTGCCACATACTGCACCTGACCGGAGAGATAAGCGGAAAGCGTGGTGTTGTTATCTTCGTAACGCTTGACCTGCGCATCTTTCGGCGCGGCCGCGCTCAGCACCATATCCTCTACTGCGCCCCGCGTAACGCCGATCGTTTTGCCGCTCAGCGCGGCGGCATCCTTCAGCGTCTCACCTTTCGGCCCGAACACGCCGAGGAAAAAGGGCGCATAGGCGCGGCTGAAGGCGATGACCTTTTCCCGCTCCGCATTTTTCCCCATGCTGGAGATCACCAGATCGACTTTATCCGTCTGCAGATAAGGTACGCGGTTGGCGCTGGAGACCGGCACCAGCTGCAACTTCAGTTTCATCTGCTTTGCCAGATAGCGCGCCATATCGATGTCATAGCCCTGCGGCTGCAGATCGGTGCCCACTGATCCAAACGGCGGGAAATCCTGCGGCACCGCGATGCGGATCACGCCGCGCTTTTGAATATCCTGCAGCTGATCCGCCTGCGCGCTGCCTGCCTGAGCCAGTAAAAGCGCCGCCCCCGCTACCGCCAGTAAAACCTTTTTCATTATGCACCCCGATGTGTTGAACTTGAAACAAAAGATTCTTGAAAAGAACAATTGCAACTAATGTGCCAATCGAAGCGACAGACAAAAACCGGTGAAAAACCGGCATGAAAGGGATAAACCGCAGGAAAAATCGGGTACTGGCGTACCCTGCTTCAGAGATTTAAAACGGTGCAACGCACCATTTCAGTGCCCGCTATCGGTGTTCCAGCTCATCGAGATGCTGATAGAGATCGGCTATCTGATGAATGCGCTGCCGACCCTGCGCCAGAGTTTCATGCAGCAGCGCATTTGCCAGTAAATTGACCAGGCTCATGGCTGAAGCGTAACTGTCGAAAGCAGACACGCTGTCCAGCGGGGCACAAAGCTGCCAGCGTGCCACGCCCTGAATCCCCTGCGCCTGCGGCTCGGAGAGCGCCAGCAGCGGGATATCGCGCTGCTGCAGCTGCTGCATCAGCGGACGCAGCAGGCGCGGACGTCGCCGGAACGCCATCACCACCACCATATCGTCCGGGGTAATATCCACCAGCTCTTCGCCCAGCGTCTGGCCCGGCTGCGGCAGCAGTACCACGTGGGCACGCGCCTGCAGCAGCTGCTGACGCAGGTGCAGCGCCACCGGGTACGCGTTACGCATACCGACAATAAAGACGCGTTTTGCGCTGCCCAGCGCGGCGACGACGTCACTTAACTGCTGGCTGTCGATACGGTTGATCCACTGCGTCAGGTTCGCCATCTCCTGCTTATAGTGGCGCGCCAGCAGCGTGTTTCCCTGTACCGCGTCGCGGTTGTCGGTGAGCGGCATTCCGCTCTGCCGCAGGGTGCGCAGCTCATCGCGCATATCTTTATATTTTTCATAGCCAAGGCGCCGGAACAGCCGGCTTACCGTTGCTTTGGAGACGCCGCTTAGCCGCGCCAGTTCGGCACTGTTGTAGCTGATCAGGTCATCAAAATGGTCAAACACAAAGTCAGCAATGCGCTGCTCCTGAGGCGACAGCTGCGCGTACTGGCTGCGCAGACGTTCATCGAGTTGTTTCATGCGTTGTCCTGTAACTTTCGTTTCACCCTGCTCTAGCATAAATCGATCCAGCCCCTGCCGACAGAAAAAGTGGAACAGCTCTTGCTTATGTTTACGTCAGGGAATGCCGCCGCAGCGGGTTTGGCAGCTGTGCCGGATGGAGATGAGCAGAAATGAGCCGGGAACAATTATGATTCAGAGCAACATGGCCCCGCAGGGCATGGTCGTCACCCCCCATCATCTGGCGAGTGAAAGCGCCCTTGCCGTACTGCGCGACGGCGGCAGCGCACTCGAAGCGATGGTCGCCGCCGCCGCTACCATTGCGGTGGTCTATCCGCATATGAACGGGCTGGGCGGCGACGGCTTCTGGCTGGTGGTGCCGCCTGAGGGGGAACCGATTGCGATTGATGCCAGTGGCGCCGCCGGCTCGCTGGCGACAATGCGTTTTTATCAGGGCCGGCAGACGATCCCGCATCGCGGGCCGGAAGCGGCGCTGACCGTCGCCGGCACCGTCAGCGGCTGGCAGGAGGCGCTGACCCTGTCACAGGAGCTGGGCCATGCGCCGCTGCCGCCACACCGTCTGCTGCGCGATGCTATCCGTTACGCTGCCGACGGCATACCGGTTACCGCCTCGCAGGCGGCCGCTACCGCCGCAAAAGCGCCTGAGCTGCAGCATCAGCCCGGCTTTGCCGCCACGTTTATGCCGGATGGCGGACCGCCCCAGCCGGGCAGCCGCTTTACCCAGCCTGCGCTGGCGGCCACGCTCAGTCAGCTGAGTGAAGAGGGGCTGGAGAGCTTTTACCGCGGCCGGCTGGCACGGTCGCTGGCAGATGACATGCACGCGCTGGGGATGCCGGTCACGCTGAACGATCTGCAGCAGCATCGCGCCCGGCGCTGCACCCCGCTCCACCTTGCGCACAGCGAAGGCGATATCTGGAACATGACGCCGCCGACGCAGGGGCTGGTGTCGCTGGCGATTCTGGGCATTACCGATCGTCTGGACATGGCGCAGGCTGATGAAGCTCAGACGCTGCACCGGATTGTGGAGGCGACCAAGCAGGCGTTCAGCCTGCGCGATCGGCACATCACCGATCCGCGCCATAGCGATACCGACGTGCAGGCACTGCTCAGTGCCGATCATCTTGCCAGCCTTGCGGCCAATATTGATGACCACCGCGCCGCGCCGTGGGGAACCGGACGCGGTCCGGGCGATACCGTCTGGATGGGCGCTATCGACAGCAGCGGGCTGGCGGTCTCTTTTATTCAGAGCATCTACCACGAATTTGGCAGCGGCGTGGTGCTGCCAGGCAGCGGCATCACCTGGCAGAACCGCGGCGCGGCGTTCAGCCTGCAACCCGATCATCTGCTGGCGCTGCTGCCGGGCAAACAGCCGTTTCACACGCTTAACCCTGCCGCCGCCCGCCTGAAAGATGGCCGGGTCATGGTGTATGGATCGATGGGCGGAGATGGTCAGCCGCAGACGCAGGCGGCCATTTTTACCCGTCACGTTATTCAGGGTATGCCGCTGCAGCAGGCGGTCAGTGCGTCACGCTGGCTGCTGGGGCGCACCTGGGGCGAGGCCTCTGACTCACTCAAACTGGAAGCGCGCGTGGCGCCGGAAACGGTGGGCCGGCTGCGCCTGCTGGGTCATCAGGTTGAGCTGCTCTCTGATTTCAGTGAAGTAGTGGGCCATGCGGGCGCCGTCGTGCGCCACACCAGCGGCATGCTGGAAGGCGCTTTCGATCCGCGCAGCAACGGCAGCGCAGCCGGTTTTTAACAGGAGAGACTCATGACCGAATCCGCAGAGTGGGCGAATTATGTCGCTCAGATGGAGCAGATCCTCGCACTGGATCTGAATGACGCACGTCGTGCTGAGCTGCAGCTGCAGCTCAGCCGGATCGCTGCTATCGCCGCGCCGCTGATGGCGCTGCCGCTGGACGATCGCCTGGAAGTGGCCGGGGTGTTCCAGCCATGCGCCTGACATCATTATCGATCGCAGCGCTGCAGCGTGCGCTGCAGCAGGGTGAAATCGGCGCAGCTGAGATTGCCCGCCATACGCTGGCGGCGATTGAGCAGCATAATCCCGCGCTCAACGCCTGGACGGCGATCACCGGGCAGCGCATGCTGCGCGAGGCTGAAGAGCTTGACCGGCAGCGCCTGCGCGGCGAAACGCTGCCGCCGCTGGCGGGCATTCCTTATGCGGTAAAAAATCTGTTTGACGTAGCCGGCCATACCACGCTGGCGGGCGCCAGCCTGTTCAGCACGCGTGCGGCGGCGCGAGCAGACGCCTGGGCAGTCAACCGGATGCGTGAATCGGGCGCGCTACTCTCCGGTATGCTGAACATGGATGCCTACGCCTATGGCTTTACTACCGAAAACAGTCACTATGGCGCTACCTGCAACCCGCGCGATATCACGCGCATCGCCGGTGGGTCATCCGGCGGCTCTGCCGCCGCGGTAGCGGCCGGACTGGTGCACTTTTCGCTCGGCAGCGATACCAACGGCTCGATTCGCGTACCGGCGTCGCTGTGCGGCATCTTCGGCCTTAAGCCCACCTTTGGCCGCCTGTCGCGCAGCGGTACACAGCCGTTTGTCGCCAGTCTCGATCATATCGGCCCGTTTGCCCGCTCGGTTGACGATCTCAGTCTGATTTATGATGCGCTGCAGGGCTGCGACGCAGAGGATGCGTTTCAGCTGACGCGGCCGCCGGAACCGGTCAGCGACCGCCTGCAGGCGGGCAGCGACGGGCTGCGCTGCGCGACGCTGGGTGGTTTTTTTACCACCTGGTGCAATGATGAGGCGCGCGCGGCGGTAGCGGTAGCGGCCAGCGCGCTCGGCGCGGCAGAAGAAGTGACGCTGCCCCAGGCCGAACTCGCGCGCGCGGCCGCGTTTATCATGACCGCGGCGGAAGGCGGCAATCACTATCTGCCCGCTCTGCGCACCCAGCCAGAACGCTTTGAGCCGAATTCACGCGAACGCCTGCTGGCTGGCGCAATGCTGCCCGCCGCGTGGTATGTGCAGGCCCAGCGGTTCCGCCGCCACTTCCAGCAACAGGTTCTGCCGCTGTTCGACCATTATGACGTGCTGATCGCCCCCGCCACGCCCTGTACCGCCACCACCATCGGCCAGGAAACCATTCACATCAACGGTCAGGATTTGCCGACACGCGCCAGCATGGGCATGCTGACGCAGCCGATTTCATTTCTCGGCCTGCCGGTGTGTAGCGTACCGCTGCTCACCGCCAGCGGCTTACCGATTGGCCTGCAGTTGATTGCCGCGCCGGGCAATGAAGAGCTGGCGCTGCGCGCCGCCTGGGCGCTGCAGCAGCAAGGTGTGGCGCTGCCACAAACCTCTTTTATGGATGCCTGAAAATGACACCTGAACATATCGATCGTCCGGCGATACTGGCTGAAGTCACCGCCGCGTTTTACCGCTACGAGCAGGCGCTGGTGAGCAATGATGTCGCGGTGCTGGACGAACTGTTCTGGCACGATGCGCGCACGGTGCGACTCGGTGCCGGAGAGAATCTGTACGGGATTGAGGAGATTCGCGCCTTTCGCGCAGCACGGCCGTCAAAAGGGCTCGATCGCACGCTGCGCAATACGGTGATCACCACGTTTGGCGACGATTACGCGGTGTGCAGCACCGAGTTTACCCGCGAGGGAACGGCGCGTATCGGACGGCAGCAGCAGACGTGGGTGCGGCTGCCGCAGGGGTGGCGCATTGCGGCCGCGCAGGTGAGCCTGATGAGTGAGTAAGCGCGTCAGCCCTCACCCCTGCGGTGAGGGCATTATCAGGGCGCGGGATGTACCGTCATCCAGTGATCGGCAATCTGCTGGCGGGTGCAGATCCACACCTTTTCATGCTGCTGAATGTGATCAAGAAAACGCTGCAGCGCGCGGAATTTTCCCGGACGCCCCAGCAGGCGGCAGTGCATGCCGACCGACATCATTTTCGGGGCGCTCTCCCCTTCTTCATACAGCACATCAAAGGTATCACGCAGGTAGGTGAAGAAGTGTTCGGCAGTGTTGAATCCCTGCGCCGTGGCGAAGCGCATGTCGTTGCACTCCAGCGTGTAGGGGATGATCAGATGCGGCTTGACGGTGCCATCCTGACGTGTGACCTGGGTCCAGAACGGCAGATCGTCGCCGTAATAGTCGCTGTCGTAGCTGAAGCCGCCCTGCTCGACCACCAGCCGGCGGGTATTCGGACTGTCCCGCCCGGTATACCAGCCCGTCGGCGCTTTGCCAAACAGTTCGGTCAGCACGTCGACCGCCTGCTGCATATGCTGACGTTCAGTTTTGGCATCCATTCCCTGATAGTGGATCCAGCGCCAGCCGTGGCTGACCACGTCATAATCCGCCGCTTTAATCGCGGCGACAATTTCCGGGTGCCGCGCCAGCGCCATCGCCACACCAAACACCGTCAGCGGCAGGCCACGCTTCTGAAACTCATGATGAATGCGCCAGAAACCGGCACGCGACCCATACTCATACAGGGAATCCATCGACATGTGGCGATCGGCGTAGCTGGCTGCGCCAATGATATCGGACAGGAACTGCTCCGAACCAGCATCGCCATGCAGCACGTTGTTTTCTGCGCCCTCTTCATAATTAAGTACGAACTGTACCGCCACCCGGGCGTTGCCGGGCCACTGCGCATGCGGCGGCTGGCCACCATAGCCGATCAGATCGCGCGGATAATTTTTGTTGAAGCTGTACTCTTTCTTTTCAGATGCGTCATTCATTCAGTCAGTTCCTGTTGTCACACCTCAGCCAGACCTTAGTTTAGGTGCTGAAAGGCGCCGCTGAGGGGTTTTTGCAGCGGATAAGCGAGATCGCCATGCTTGCTGGTGCCCAGGCCAAGCGCCACCAGCGCCTCTATCATTTTTACCGCCGCGCTGACGCCATCGATCACCGGCATATCCAGTTCGCGGGTCAGATCCTGCGCCAGCGACGCCATGCCACCGCAGCCCAGCACAATCGCGCCGCTGTTATCTTCACGTTTGGCCTGAATGCAGCGCGCCCGGACTTTTTCCTGCGCCACGCCGCTGCCATCCTCCAGCGCCAGTACCGGCAGATCGATGGCGTGCAGCGCCGCACAGTGGTGCGTAAAACCATACTGCTGCAGCAGATGGCGGGCGATCACCAGCGTACGCGGCAGCGTGGTGACGATGGTAAAGCGCGTCGCCACCAGCGTGGCGGTATGCATTGCCGCTTCGGCAATACCGATTACCGGGCCGCTGGCCAGCTCACGCGCCGCCAGCAAGCCGGGATCGCCAAAGCAGGCGATGACATGGCCGCTGACGCCCTGCGCTTCGCCACGCTTAATCTGCTCCAGTACGCCGATCGCGGCTATCGCCTCATCAAAGTGTCCCTCTATGGAGGGTACGCCCTGCTGCGGGCAGACCGCCAGAATGTCCGTGCCCGGTGCCGCCACAGCACGCGCGGCCGCACCAATGGTTTCAGTCATTGCCAGGCTGGTATTGGGATTGATCACCTGAATCAGGCTCATGATAGGGCTCCTTTATGACCGGCAAATAACCGGCTGAAATCGGGCAGCGTTTCACCGCTGCGCTCAAAGTGCAGGCTGGAGAGAATATGGTCAAAGTGGTGTGTCAGCGCCTCAGTCAGCGCAGGCAGCGCCCGCTGGCGCAGCAGATCGACCAGCCTGTCGTGATGATCGCAGCGGCAGCCGTGCTGCCAGGGCGTTCCCCAAGCGGCAATCACCAGCGATGAGCGCTGGGTCAGGCGCGTAATGATATCGGTCAGCACCTGATTGCCGGATATCGCCTGCAGCTGGATGTGAAACGCGGCTGAAAGGCGAATGGCAGCCGCGCCGTCATTCTGCTGATGCGCCTGCTGCTCCTGCGTAATAATCGCCTCCAGCGCTGCGAGGTGTGGCGACTGCAGATGCGTCAGTACCGCGGGCAGGTTGGCGCACTCCAGCATGCTGCGCGTGGCAAAGATATCGCGTGATTCCGCCACATCGGGCGTGCTGACCTGTGCACCACGTCCGGGCGACAGCGTGATCATCTGCACCGCCGCGAGGCGCTGCAGCACTTTACGAATGCCGGTACGGCTGACGCCAAACACCTCTGCCAGCGCTTCTTCAGGCAGTTTGCTGCCCGGCGGAAGCTGGTGCTCAACGATGGCATTAAGTAATGCCTGAAAGATCGCTTCATCTTTTTCAAACGGCACAGCGCGCGGCTTCACTGCGGATTCATGCTTCATTACCTGCTCCGGAAAATAGCTGACTGCCAGATATCGTATACACTCCTTTCATTTTTTGTATACAACAAATCACTTCTGGCCTGGATCCTGCAATAGCTCTCTAAACGGTGAATATTTTCCCCATCATGGTGAGAGGAGCAGGTTTCATGCCAATTCATACTGAAGTGACGCCAGCGCAGGCTGATGCCCGCGCGGCCTATAGTCCACGCCTGTGTAATGAGGATCTGGCCCCGACGCGCCAGCAGAACTGGACGTGGTACAACATCTTTTCTTTCTGGATGTCAGATGTGCACAGCATGGGCGGCTATGTGGTTGCCGCCAGCTTCTTTACGCTGGGGCTGGCAAGCTGGCAGGTGCTGCTGTGCCTGCTGGCCGGGATCGGTATTGTGCAGCTCTGTGCAAATCTGGTGGCGAAACCCAGCCAGATGGCAGGCGTGCCCTATGCGGTGATCTGCCGCCAGGCGTTTGGCGTATTCGGCGCCAATATTCCGGCCGTGATCCGCGGACTGATCGCGTTTGCCTGGTACGGTATTCAGACCTATCTGGCGGCGAATGCCCTGATGCTGGTTCTGCTGAAGTTCTTCCCGGCGCTTAATAGCATGACGCAAAGCAGCTGGCTGGGACTGTCGCTGCTCGGCTGGTGCTGCTTTGGCGTCATGTGGCTGCTGCAGGCGATGGTGTTCTGGCATGGCATGAACGCCATCAAGCGCTTTATCGACGTGGCGGGTCCGGCAGTCTATGTCGTAATGGTCGCGCTGGCGGGGTGGATTGTATACAAAACCGGACTGGCCGGTATCTCTTTCACGCTCGCCAGTAAATCACTGAGCGCCGGCGAACAGACCTGGCAGATGATCACTGCAACCGCCCTGGTCGTCTCCTACTTTTCCGGTCCTCTGCTCAATTTCGGCGACTTTTCCCGTTACGGCAAAAACATGAGTGAAGTTCGCCGCGGCAACCGCTGGGGATTACCGTTTAACTTCCTGCTGTTCTCCGTGGTCACCGTGGTGATTGTCTCCGGCACCCAGTCGCTGTTTGGCAGAATGATCACCGATCCGATTGAGACGGTGAGTATGGTAGGCAACGACCTGGCCGTCGCTATCGGCCTGCTGACCATGATCACCGCCACCATTGGCATCAATATCGTGGCGAATTTTGTGTCTCCCGCCTTTGATTTCTCTAACTGCTCCCCGCAGAAGATCAGTTTCCGTACCGGTGGCATGATCGCCGCGGTGGGTTCTGTGCTGCTGACGCCGTGGAATCTGTTTCAGTCACCTGAACTGATCCACTATACGCTGGATGTGCTGGGCTCGTTTGTTGGCCCGCTGTTCGGCATTCTGATTGCGGATTTTTATCTGATTAAAGGTGGCAGCGTAAGCGTTGATGACCTGTTTAACGCCACGCCGCAGGGACGTTACTGGTACCGCAACGGCTTTAATCCCAAAGCGATCGCGGCGCTGCTGCCGGCGGTCGGGATCTGCCTGACGATAAGTTTTATTCCGGCGCTGCATGCGGTAGCTAACTTCAGCTGGTTTATCGGCGTGGCGCTGGGCGCTGGCTGTTATCGCTGGCTGGCGCGTGCGGAACGGATCGTACCGGTCTCCTATCGCCCGGAAGCGACGCTGCAAAAAGAGGGTGTGTAGCTCTGACTGAATTGCAGACAGCAAAAAGCCGATTCATTTCTGAATCGGCTTTTTTAAATAGATTGGCGGAACGGACGGGGCTCGAACCCGCGACCCCCTGCGTGACAGGCAGGTATTCTAACCAACTGAACTACCGCTCCGCGCTTTGTTCCCCGTCGGGAACGAGGCGCATATTAATGGCAGCCCCCTCCCCCGTCAACGCTTTTTATATCAAAATGACACGTTTGCCGCTTTTTTCAGCTTCCCGCTGTTTTTAGCAGCAAAATCAGTGCATCAGGCGCGCCACAGACAGCTGCCACCTTTTTTATTAACCAGATCGAGGCGGCTTTCGTGCGCCATCACCTCTTCATCACTGGCATTAATCACGCGCAGGCCTGAACCGGGGCGGCTGATACGCTGAATATGCTCACCTTCAGCCTGATTACGCTGGTCGCCCTCCATTGAAAACGCCAGCGACGTCTGGCCGCCGGTCATGGTCAGGAAGACCTCTGCCAGAATCTCGGCATCCAGCAGTGCGCCATGCAGCGTACGCTTGCTGTTGTCGATTTCATAACGGTTGCACAATGCGTCCAGGCTGTTGCGCTTGCCGGGAAACATTTTACGCGCCATCGCCAGGCTATCGGTGATTTTGCAAAAGCTTTCGGTTTCGCCAATATCACGCTGCAGCATGCCAAACTCATAGTCCATAAAGCCGATATCAAACGAGGCGTTATGAATAACCAGCTCAGCTCCGCGAATATAGTCGAGAAACTCATCGGCTATCTGCGCAAAGGTTGGCTTATCGGCCAGAAACTCATCGGCAATGCCGTGAACCCCGAACGCTTCCGGATCCACCAGCCGATCGGGCCTGAGATACATATGAAAGTTGTTGCCGGTCAGGCGACGGTTGATGACTTCAACCGCACCGATCTCAATGATGCGATGCCCCTCATAATGAACCCCGATCATGTTCATGCCGGTGGTTTCAGTATCGAGGACAATCTGGCGGTTATTTGCAGTGATCATAGGGCTCGTTTTGTGTCAGACTTGGCGTTTTTTCAGAGGGAAGTCTACCAGAGATGCGCAAACAGGTAGAAATTTTCACCGACGGCTCCTGCCTTGGTAATCCGGGACCGGGCGGCTATGGGGCTATTGTACGCTATCGCGAGCATGAAAAGTTATTCAGCGCGGGCTATCGCCTGACCACCAACAACCGTATGGAGCTGATGGCGGCCATTGTCGCCTTAGAGGCGCTGACGCAGCCGTGCGACGTGGTCATCAGCACAGACAGCCAGTATGTCCGCCAGGGTATTACCAGCTGGATCCACAACTGGAAAAAGCGCGGCTGGAAAACCGCTGATAAAAAAGCGGTTAAGAATACCGACCTGTGGCAGCGTCTGGATACGGCGCTCAGCACTCATACCATTAAATGGGAGTGGGTGAAAGGGCATGCCGGCCATCCGGAGAATGAGCGCTGTGACGAACTGGCGCGCAGCGCTGCCGGTAATCCGGCGCTGGAAGACATCGGCTATCAGGTTGCATCCTGATCCTGCGTTTCGCGGAACTGACGCGTAGCGTTTACTACCGGACGCAGCTGCGCACTGCTGCGCGCCGTTTTCATTTTAGCTGGCGTAAGCGGGAACGTGCGCTTGCGGGCCACCACGATGTTCAGACACCCCAGTGCCGGCAGATGCGCACTGATCATCCTGCCCCCCTGTCGATGCCACGGCACCACCTGAAAACGCGTGCGGTAGACCACTTCATAATTCAGCAGACTCAGCCAGTCCAGCAGACGCACCTGGCTGAACATTCTGCTGTTCCAGGGTGCGCGGCGGCTCAGGCCTGGTATCGCTTTGCTAATCCCCAGCAGGCTGAAAGGATTGAAGCCGCTGATAATCAGCCAGCCATCATCAATCAGCACCCTGTCTACTTCGCGTAACACGCGGTGCGGATCCTGCTCCCATGCCAGCGTGTGCGCCAGCAGGCAGGCATCGATTGATTTAGACTCAAACGGCAGCTGAGCAACGCTGGCAAGCACCTGCAGTGCGTCGCCCTCACTGCCAACATTGACCTGATGAGATATGGCACACTGGCTGGTATTGATTTCTGCGCTCAGGCTGCCAATTTTTAGCATGTGGAAGCCATAGAGCCTCGCCAGCCAGGGCTGTAGCTGCTGGGTTAACGCATCGCGAAAGTACTCTCCCCAGGGCATATCATTCCAGGTGCGCGGCGCGGTCAGGATCTGACGTGTTTTCGCTGGCTTCATGCTCTACCATCTTCCTTTAAGACAACCAGAGAGGTGTTTATGAATCTTACCAGTATTCCCGCTTTAACGGATAACTACATCTGGACGCTGAACGACGACGCCGGTAACTGCCTGATTGTTGACCCCGGTGAAGCCCGGCCGCTGATTGAAAAAATTGAAGCTAATCGCTGGACGCCGGTGGCTGTTCTGCTGACGCATCATCATCAGGACCATACCGGCGGGGTTGCTGAACTGCTGCAGCGTTATCCTCAGCTCGAGGTGTATGGCCCCCAGGAAACGGCGGCTAAGGGGGCGCAGCATATTGTTCATGAGGGCGAAACCGTTACGCTGCTCGGCCTGCCTTTTCAGGTTATTGCCACGCCCGGCCACACTTTAGGACATATCTCATATTACAGTGAACCTTATCTTTTCTGCGGCGACACAATGTTTTCAGGCGGCTGCGGGCGACTTTTTGAAGGCACAGCAGAACAAATGTTCCATTCATTTCAGAAACTTAATCAACTTCCCGCCGATACGCTTATCTGCTGCGCACATGAATATACTTTATCTAATATGAAGTTTTCTGCGGCAATTTTACCCCATGATCCGAAAATTCTGGCCAGATATCAGGAAATTAAGGATTTACGGGCAGAAAATCGCACTACTTTACCGACAAAACTGGCGCTGGAACGTGAGATAAATTTATTTTTACGCACACAAGATGCTGATTTACAAAAAGCTTTAGCAATTAATGTGGAATCCGCCCCGTTATGGCAGACTTTTGCTGAATTGCGTAATAAGAAAGACCAGTTTTAATTTTTTGGGTTGTGTTGTGCCGGTACGTCACGTATAGTTGCTCGTCTTTTAAGCGAACTACTGACACACACATGAAGGCTAAAGCGATATTATTACTCGCCTCAGTCTTGCTGGTCGGATGTCAGGCATCACGGAATGACGCCAATATCCCCGCTCAGCATGCACAGAGCCTGTCTTCAGCTGGTCAAGGTGAAAATGGAAAGTACGGAAATCGCTTGTTGTCGCCGCGCTGGCAAGATGATGGAACCAGCCTCGCAGAAGACACCGATCTCTGGAATCTCATTAGTGACGAGTTGAAGATGGGGATCCCGGAAAATGCCCGGATCCGCGAACAGAAAACAAAGTTTTTAAAAAATAAGAGCTATCTCCACGATGTAACATTACGGGCAGAGCCGTACATGTACTGGATTGTCGAGCAGATACAGAAACGTAAAATGCCGATGGAACTGGTACTGCTACCCATAGTGGAGAGCGCTTTTGACCCTCACGCAACCTCCTCCGCCAATGCCGCAGGCATCTGGCAGATCGTTGCGCAAACGGGCAAAAATTATGGTCTGAAACAGAACCGCTGGTATGACGGACGCCGTGATGTGGTGGCCTCAACCAAAGTAGCACTGGATATGATGCAGCGTTTGAATCGCATGTTTGATGGCGACTGGCTACTGACCGTAGCAGCCTATAACAGCGGCGAAGGACGCGTGTTGAAAGCGATGAAGCAGAATAAGGCACGGGGTAAGCCGACTGACTTCTGGCATTTATCACTGCCGCGCGAAACAACCATCTATGTCCCGAAAATGCTGGCTTTAAGCGAACTGCTCAAGAACAACAAGCGTTACGGCATTAAACTGCCAGCCCCTAACGAAAGCCGCGCGCTGGCGCGTGTGGAAGTGGGACAGCAGATGCAGTTAACTCAGGCTGCAGAAATGGCGGGCATGTCGCTCAGTAAACTGAAGACATTTAACGCCGGGTACAAAAATGGCACGACGGCGCCAAACGGACCGCACTATATTATGGTGCCTAAGTCCAACGTGGCACAGCTGCGTAACTCTCTGGCCTCCGGAGATATCGCCTCCGTGCAGCCTGTTGAACTGGCTAAAGCCAGCGCAGCCGGTAACAGCTACAAAGTACGTAAAGGCGACACGCTATCCGGTATCGCCAGTAAGCTGGGCGTCAGCATGAGCTCGCTAAAACAGCAGAACAATCTGCGCAGTGCGGCAGTACGTATCGGCCAGACCCTCACGGTTAGCGGTACGACAGCAGCATCGCAGTTGGCAGATAACGGCAACAGCATCACCTACCGCGTTCGTAAGGGTGATTCTTTTGCCAGTATTGCAAAACGTCACGGTGTTAACACGCAGGACGTTATGCGCTGGAACAGCGACGCGAAGGATATACAGCCGGGTGATAAGCTCACTCTGTTTGTTAAGAATAGCGCAACGCCAGATACCTGATGCACTGAAAAGGCTGACATTTGTCAGCCTTTTTTCTTTATCGGCATAGCCTCATCCAGAGCAGTGCCGGCCAGAGCGTCTCGCCGTTACAAGAGGGTGCGTTTAGCGCGCGACAGTGACGGGGGTAAACTCTACCAGCAGCGGATTATGATCGGAGGCGCGGGTGACCAGCACCGCTGCTTCACTCACCTTCATATCCCGGTAAAAGACAAAGTCGAGCGGCCGGCCAAACGCTTTACGCCGGTGATCGTCTGTAAACGCCACTTCCCGCAGAGACATAGCGCGGGCAAAGCGATAGAGCGCGTTCATGCGCTGACGACTCCATGCATTAAAATCCCCTGCCATTATCACCGGACCACGGTGATGCCGGATCTGCTCTCCTATAGGCCCCAGCTGCTTACTGTATACGTCCACACCCAGACTGAAATTGACCGCATGGATATTCACTACCATCAGCATATCGCCGGTTGGCAGAGGGTATGCGGTGACCAGCGCAGATTTTGCCAGCCGCAGCAGCGGCTCACGCTCGCGCAACGGGCAGCAGTAGACCGGATGCGCAGATGCGAGCGTCATAACTCCTGACGGGTGCTGCGGCAGCACAAAAGCGGGCACCTGATCGGCGGCGAGATAGTTACTGGTAGCAAACTGGATCAGTTCAGGCGTGGTTTGCGCCTCCTGCAGGAGGACCAGATGGGCATCACGACCGAATCCCTGCAATACCGACATCCAGTCAGCGCGCTGCTGTTTGAAGATGTTCCATACCAGCACCCGCAGGGTGGGATCGGCCGGTAGCGGCTCACCTGGCGGCAGACCCTGACCAAGATGCAGCATGGCGCCAGGCGGAAAAATTTGCTCCGCTGGCTGGCCTGCTATATAGCGCATTGCATAGGTTTTCTTTCGCACTTTACCGCCTGGCTGATAACAACAAAGAGTTCACACTGACTGTTATAGGGATTTTAGCGCGGGGTTTCAATTCGTGGTATCGAATGTCGGAATTCACCTCACGACAAAGGTTCACAATGCCGGAGGGAAAAAAAGAATATGAAAAAGCCCTGACTTTAACAGTCAGGGCTTCTCAATATAGTGGCGGAACGGACGGGGCTCGAACCCGCGACCCCCTGCGTGACAGGCAGGTATTCTAACCAACTGAACTACCGCTCCACCGATTCTTTACTGCCCTCAGGACCGCGCCTGAAGCCAGGTGTTTCGCCCTCTCCGCGTCACCGNCACACTACCATCGGCGCTACGGCGTTTCACTTCTGAGTTCGGCATGGGGTCAGGTGGGACCGCCGCGCTGTGGCCGCCAGGCAAATTCTTTGTGCTCTGTTCTGCGTCTTTTACGCTGCTCCTGCGTTGGCTGCGCTCGCGCTGGTCGGTCACATACTTCAGTATGCTCCCTCGCATCGTCTCGCTTTCCGCCTTGCATCAGCGCAAAATCCTCCGGACTCACGTCCGCAGAACAAAGCTGTATTCTTTATCCGGCAAACAAGCTGAAAATCAGTCTCTCAAAACGCCTCTGGCGTTGTAAGGTTAAGCCTCACGGGTCATTAGTACCGGTTAGCTCAACGCATCGCTGCGCTTACACACCC
>NZ_VWUF01000015.1:0-75325 GCF_008631385.1 Pantoea sp. M_9
CCATAAATGGCGCCCCTGCGAAAAACGCCACCGTCCCGTAGGGGCCGCATTAATGCGGCCCTGGGGAGAATAACGCAGTCCGGAATTTCATGCGCGGCCAGGGCCCCATAAATGGCGCCCCTACGAAAATATCACCGGCCCTTGGGAGGAATAACGCAGCCCGAAATTTCCCGCGCGGCCGGGGCACCATGAATGGCGCCCCTACGAAAAAACGCCAACGTCCCGTAGGGGCCGCATTAATGCGGCCCTTGGGAGAATAACGCAGCCCGGAAATTCCCGCGCGGCCAGGGCGCCATAAATGGCGCCCCTACGAAAATATCACCGTTCCGTAGGGGCCGCATTAATGCGGCCTTGGGGGGGGAATAACGCAGCCCGGAAATTCCCGCGCGGCCAGGGCGCCATAAATGGCGCCCCTACAGGATCACGTAGGGGCCGCATTAATGCGGCCCTGGGGGGAATAATGCGGCCCGAAATTTCCCGCGCGGCCAGGGCCCCATAAATGGCGCCCCTACAGGATCACGTAGGGGCCGCATTAATGCGGCCCTGGGGGGAATAACGCGGCCCGAAATTTCATGCGCGGCCAGGGCGCCATAAATGGCGCCCCTGCGAAAAACGCCACCGTCCCGTAGGGGCCGCATTAATGCGGCCCTGAGGAGGAATAACGCAGTCCGGAATTTCATGCGCGGCCAGGGCCCCATAAATGGCGCCCCTGCGAAAAACGCCAACGTCCCGTAGGGGCCGCATTAATGCGGCCCTGGGGAGAATAACGCAGCCCGGAATTTCATGCGCGGCCAGGGCGCCATNGTCCCGTAGGGGCCGCATTAATGCGGCCCTGGGGAGAATAACGCAGCCCGGAATTTCATGCGCGGCCAGGGCGCCATAAATGGCGCCCCCACAGGATCACGTAGGGGCCGCATTAATGCGGCCCGGGAATATCGTGGCTTATTTTAAATCTGCCATCAGCACCTTTGAACGACGCTGATAGTTATACATCTGCTGCTTGCTCTCTGGCAGCGACTCAATATCTACTGGCGTAAAACCCCGCTCCTGAAACCAGTGAATGCTGCGGGTGGTGAGCACAAACAGCTTTTTCAGCCCCATCTGCCGCGCCTGTAGCGCTACGCGATCCAGCAGCAGCTCGCCGCGCGATGAGCTGCGATAGTCGGGATGTACTGCCACACACGCCATTTCGCCAATCTGCTCATCCGGGAACGGGTAGAGCGCGGCACAGGCGATGGTCATATTATCGCGCTGGATGATGGTAAACTTATCGATCTCCATCTCCAGCTGTTCACGCGAGCGCCGTACCAGAATACCCTGCTGCTCCAGCGGACGGATCAGCTCCAGAATGCCGCCAATATCGTTGATGTTGGCGCGACGGATCTGCTCGGCAGACTCCATAACAATCTGCGTACCGATACCGTCGCGTGAGAAGAGCTCCTGCAGCAGTGCGCCATCCTCCTGATAGCTGATCAGATGGCTGCGGCGCACGCCGCTGCGACACGCTTTCACCGCGCCGCGCAGAAAACGCACCGTACCGGACAGAAAATCGCCGTCGCTCTCCATCTCATCAATGCGCGCCTGCGCATCGCCGGGAAACAGCTCTGAAATAATTGTGCCGGCGCGATCGGTCACGCCCTGCTCGGAGCAGAAGCCAATCATCTTCTCTGCCTTGAGCTTGATGGCGAGCTGCGTGGCAACCTCTTCTGAGGTGAGATTAAAGCTTTCGCCGGTTACAGAGACGGCGACCGGACCCAGCAGTACAATCGCATTATTATCCAGCTGACGGTGAATCGCCTCTTCATCAATACGGCGAATGCGTCCGCTGTGGCAGTAGTCAACGCCATCATCCACGCCCAGCGGCTGGGCAATGATAAAGTTACCGCTGACGACATTAATATGCGCGCCCTGCAGCGGCGTGTTGTTAAGACTCATCGAGAGGCGGGCGGTGATATCAAGCTGCAGACGACCTGCCGCCTGCTTTACCAGCTCCAGCGATTGCGCATCGGTCACGCGGGTGTGTTTATGATAGAGAGGCTCCAGCTGCTGCTGCGCCATGCTGGCATCAATCTGCGGACGTGCGCCATAGACCACCACCAGACGGATGCCCAGGCTATGCAGCAGGCCAATATCGTTAACGATACTGGAGAAGTTTTCATGCTCAATGGCTTCGCCGCCCAGCATGATGACAAACGTCTTGTCGCGATGGGCATTAATATAGGGAACGGTATGGCGAAAACCCTGAACCAGCTCGGTACTGCGTTCCTTCACGGTGCACCCTCTGTGAATGGTTATTCGTAATTAGTGTATTTTTATTCTGTTTTTCGCCGTATTGCAAGCGTTGCGCCTGACGTTACTTTACGATTTTTCAGATGCATCCGTTGATAACAGCCTGCATTATCTGGCTTTTCCGACGAGACAAGCGTTGCCAGATTGGATAAAGTTTTCGCTTTCTGAGCGTCAGCTGACGCAGATTTATCTATAAAACAGTAGTTGGAGTGGCATGTCCCAGGCTTTTTCCCGAAGACGGTTATTACAAGGTGCCGGTGCGCTATGGCTACTTAGCGTAACGCGTACCGGGCTGGCAGCGAGTCAGCACATTGTTGCGGTACGCATCTGGCCTTCATCAACGTACTCCCGCGTCACGCTGGAGTCGAATATCCCGCTGCACTACAAGCAGTTTGCGCTGAGCAATCCGGAACGTCTGGTCATTGATATCAAGAACCTGCATATTAATCCGGCACTGAAAGGCATCAATAAGCTGGTGCGTACAGACGATCCCTTTATCAAAACGGCACGGGTCGGGCAGTTTGATCCGCACACGGTGCGGATTGTGCTGGAGCTGAAGCGTAACGTCGCACCAAAAACCTTTACCCTGGCGCCTGTAGCCGGTATCAAAAACCGGCTGGTGGTGGATCTGTATCCCAGTCAGGCATCGCACGCCGACGATCCGCTGCTGGCGCTGCTCAATGATTACAACAAAGGCGATCTGGAGCGCGATCAGCCTGCGCAGGCACCGTTGCCGGGTAAGGCGGGGCGCGATCGTCCGATCATTATCATGATCGATCCCGGACACGGCGGCGAAGACCCCGGTGCGCACGGCAAATACAAAACGCGTGAAAAGGATATTGTGCTGAAGATTGGTCGCTACCTGCGGGCATTGATCGATAAAGAGCACAATATGAAAGCCTACATGACGCGTAATGAAGATGTGTTTATTCCACTGCGCGTGCGGGTGGCCAAAGCGCGCAAGCAGCGTGCCGATCTGTTTGTTTCTATTCATGCCGATGCGTTTACCAGCCGGGCAGCGCGTGGCTCTTCGGTGTTCGCGCTCTCCACGCGCGGTGCGACCTCTGCCGCAGCCCGTTTCCTGGCACAGACGCAGAACGAGGCCGATCTGATTGGCGGCGTCAGCATGAGCGGCGATCGCTATCTCGACCACACGATGTTCGATATGGTGCAGCGTCAGACCATCAGCGACAGCCTGAAGTTTGGCAAAGAGGTACTGGCGCGCATGGGGCGCATCAATCATCTGCATAAGCGTACGGTTGATCAGGCGGGTTTTGCCGTGCTGAAAGCGCCCGATATCCCGTCAATTCTGGTTGAGACGGCGTTTATCAGTAACGTGGAGGAGGAGCGCAAGCTGCGCACCGCACGCTATCAGCATCAGGTGGCCGAAGCGATTTTTCACGGTATCAAAGCCTATTTTGATAAAGGCGGCGTGCTGGCACGGCGGTAAGGGCAGGGCGGCAGCGATGCCGCTTTTTTTCCGGCGGCAGAAACAAAAAAACACCCGTTAAGGTGTTTTATGTTTCTTCTTCAGAAGAAGTGGTTGCGGGGGCCGGATTNAGCCTATTTTGATAAAGGCGGCGTGCTGGCACGGCGGTAAGGGCAGGGCGGCAGCGATGCCGCTTTTTTTCCGGCGGCAGAAACAAAAAAACACCCGTTAAGGTGTTTTATGTTTCTTCTTCAGAAGAAGTGGTTGCGGGGGCCGGATTCGAACCGACGACCTTCGGGTTATGAGCCCGACGAGCTACCAGGCTGCTCCACCCCGCGTCCGTCTGTCGCACTGAGCGACGTTTCACATTGTATTCTTCTTAAGATAATTGGTTGCGGAGGCCGGATTTGAACCGACGACCTTCGGGTTATGAGCCCGACGAGCTACCAGGCTGCTCCACCCCGCGTCCGTCTGTCGCCTGAGCGACACTTCATATTGTCTCTTCACTAAGAAGAATTGGTTGCGGGGGCCGGATTTGAACCGACGACCTTCGGGTTATGAGCCCGACGAGCTACCAGGCTGCTCCACCCCGCGTCCGTGGATGCGCACTATACACCTGGCGCGTGACGATGCAACCCCTTTTTGCGCTTAACGGGTGAAATCCATAAGCAGTTGCTGGAGCAAAAAGCCAATCTCTGTCTGATAGTTATTGGCGGTTTTCAGGATATANGAACCGACGACCTTCGGGTTATGAGCCCGACGAGCTACCAGGCTGCTCCACCCCGCGTCCGTGGATGCGCACTATACACCTGGCGCGTGACGATGCAACCCCTTTTTGCGCTTAACGGGTGAAATCCATAAGCAGTTGCTGAATAATGTCGCATCCGGATGAAAAAATGTACAGATGTGAAGGCGATGGCGGGTGGCAGATTTCATTATGACCAGGGCTTTGCTATCGTCGCCGGGCGAACAACCGACAACAAGAGAGAGTCATGAACGGACACCGGGTAAAGTATGCACTCACTGGCGCATTTCTGGCGCTATTAGCAGGTTGTAGCTCGAAGCCGACCGATCGCGGTCAGCAATATATTGATGGCAAGCTGGAGCAACCGCTCGGGCTGGTTAATGAGCCTAATGCCAAAGGGCGTCCGGTTAACGGGCAGGATTTCGGCCTGCAGGTGCAGCAGATTCAGTCCGCCTCATCGCGTCTGTTCAGCCGTAATAATGACACCTACAGCGCTATCCAGAACTGGCTTCTTTCGGGTGCAGATACGCGTCAGCTGCGTCAGTTTGGCCTGAATGCGTTTCAGATGGAAGGTACCGACAATTATGGCAACGTGCAGTTTACCGGTTACTACACGCCGGTAGTGGAAGCGCGCTACACCCGGCAGGGTGAGTTTCAGTATCCTATTTATCGCATGCCGCCGCGCCCGCGCGGGGCGAAGCTGCCGAGCCGCGCCGGCATTTATAGCGGCGCGCTTGATGAGCGCTACGTCATCGCCTGGAGTAACTCGCTGATCGACAACTTTATGATGGATGTGCAGGGCAGCGGCTACGTCGATTTTGGTGACGGACGTCCGCTGCGCTTCTTTGGCTACGGCGGTAAAAATGGCTGGGCTTATCACAGCATCGGTAAAGAGCTGATCGATCGCGGTGAAGTTAAACGCGAAGATATGTCGATGCAGGCCATCCGGCAGTGGGCTGAGGAGCATTCACCGCAGGAAGTGCGTGATGTGCTGGAGACCAACCAGTCCTTTGTCTTCTTTAAACCTGAAGAGTACGTGCCGGTGCGGGGTGCCAGCGCAGTTCCGCTGATTGCCAAAGCGTCGGTTGCCTCTGACCGCTCACTGATCCCGGCGGGCACGGCGCTGCTGGCGGAAGTACCGCAGCTGAATGCAAAAGGTAAGTTCAACGGTAAGTATGAAATGCGTCTGATGGTGGCGCTGGACGTCGGTGGCGCAATCAAAGGCCAGCACTTTGACATCTATCAGGGCGTAGGTCCGGACGCCGCGCATCTGGCTGGCTTTTATAACCACTACGGCCGCGTCTGGGTACTGAAGACCGCTCCCGGCGCCGGACAGCCGCTGTTCAGCACTGCGCAAAACGGCAATAACGGTTCACTGCTGACCGGCGCAAATTGATACACTGACAGCCAGCTCTCTGCAGGAGAGTACATTATCGGGTGCGCCACGCGGCGCACCGCATTCCGGAGTAAAGATCAGATATGAAAGTGGTAAGCGACGCCTGGCGACAGCGCTTTGGCGGAACGGCGCGTCTTTATGGACAGGAGGCGCTGCAGCAGTTTGCAGAGGCGCATTTCTGCGTAATTGGTATTGGCGGCGTAGGCTCCTGGGCCGCTGAAGCGCTGGCGCGTACCGGCATCGGACACATTACGCTGATCGATATGGATGATGTCTGTATCACCAATACCAACCGGCAGATCCATGCGCAGCAGGGCAATGTCGGCCAGGCAAAAACGGAGGTCATGGCCGCCCGTATCCGCGCCATCAATCCGGAGTGCGTTGTCACCTGCATTGACGACTTTATCACGCCGCAAAACACCGCAGAATTGCTCTCTGCCGGGTTTGACTATGTGATCGATGCCATCGACAGCGTGCGGCCGAAAGCGGCACTGATCGCCTGGTGCCGGCGTAATAAAGTTCCGCTTATTACCACGGGCGGGGCAGGCGGACAGATCGATCCCACTCAGATTCAGGTCAGCGATCTGGCGAAAACCATCCAGGATCCGCTGGCGGCCAAACTGCGTGAGCGCCTGAAAAGTGATTTTGGCGTGGTAAAAAACAGTAAGGGCAAACTGGGCATCGACTGCGTGTTTTCCACTGAAGCGCTGGTCTATCCGCAGCCCGACGGCAGCGTATGCGCCTCGCGCAGTACCGCAGAAGGCCCGAAGCGTATGGATTGTGCTGCAGGCTTCGGGGCGGCAACCATGGTGACCGCCACGTTTGGATTTATCGCGGTATCGCACGCGCTGAAGAAGTTTCAGGCGCGCCGCGCGCGTCAGGCAGCCTGACGCGCCGCGCGCGTTACCGCCTCTGCCAGCGCCTGCAGGCCGCTGCTGCGTGACGCGCTCAGCTGCGCGCGCAGTCCCAGCGTATCAAACAGCGCCAGCGGGTCCTGCGCCAGCAGCTGTGCCGGGGTCTTTCCTTCGGTGGCGGTCAGCAGCACGGCCAGCAGGCCACGCACAATTCGTCCCTCGCTGTCGCCATAAAAATGCAGCGTGCCGTCAGGCAGCTGCTGGCTGCTGAGCCAGACGCGGTTTTCACAGCCGCTCAGCTCAATCTCCGCACACTTCAGTTCTTCCGGCAGCGCCGGCAGCTGGCGGCTGAGCTGAATCAGCTGCCGGTAGCGATCCTCCCACTGCTGAAAGCGGGCAAACGTGTCGGTCAGCCCCTGAGCGGTGATCGTATGGCCAAAGGGGTGGGGGGCGAGCAGGGTAGTCATGAGATTATTCACCTAAAAGGTTCACGGCGCAGTGCATGGCGCGCACCAGCGCATCCACATCCTGCAGGTTATTATAAGGCGCGAACGAGACGCGCAGCGTACCGCTGACGCCCAGAGCTGCCATCAGCGGCTGCGCGCAGTGCTGCCCGGCACGCAGCGCAATGCCCTGTTCAGCCAGCAGCGTGACGATATCGCTGTGATGAATGCCTGCAATATCAAAGGCAAGCAGGCTGGAAGAGCCGCAGCGGAAGCTGCGAAAGCCAGGCAGCGCGCTTAGCTGCTCTTCGGCCAGACAGGCGAGCTGCTGACTCCACATCTCCGCTTTTTCCTGATGATGGTGCGACAGCCAGTTCAGCGCCGCGCTGAGGCCCACCACACCCGCCACATTGGGCGTTCCGGCCTCGAAGCGCCACGGTACCGGCTGCGGGGTGAATCCGCTGAAGTCGACCTGCGTCAGCATTTTGCCGCCGCCCTGCCACGGCTGCATCGACTCCAGCAACTCTGCTTTGCCATACAGTACGCCAATGCCCATCGGACCATAAAGTTTGTGGCCGGAAAACGCATAGAAATCAATATTTAGCGCCTGCACGTCAGGCGGGCAGTGCACCACGCCCTGCGCGCCATCCACCATGACCTTTGCACCCGCCTCATGCGCCAGCGCGATAGCTTGGGCCAGATCCGGACAGCCGCCGGTGACGTTTGACATCTGGCTCACGGCCAGCAGGCGGGTGCGCGTATTGATCAGCTCCGGCAGCAGGGCAATGTCGGGCCGGCGATCGGCTCCCAGCGGCCATTTCACTACCGTGGCGCCGCTTGCCTGAGCCACCATCAGCCACGGCACCAGGTTAGCGTGATGCTCCGCCTCGCTGACGATGATTTCATCACCTGGCTGCAGACGCGGTGCCAGCCAGCTGTACGCCACCAGATTGATCGCCTCAGTGGTGCCGCGCGTCCAGACAATCTGCCGATCGTCAGCGGCATTTAGCCACTGTGCGACCACGCCTCGTGCCTGTTCATACTGTGCCGTCAGCGCACGCGCCGCAGCAAACTGGCTGCGATGCACGGTGCCGGCGCTGAGCGAATAGAACTGTGCGGTGGCATCAATGACCGCCTGCGGCTTGAGCGCCGTGGCGGCGCTGTCCAGATAGACGCCGGCATCGTTCAGCGCAGGAAATTGCTGACGAAAAGCGCCAGGAGAGAAGATGGTCATATCGGGCCCACTCCGGTGATTTAGGGCCAGCCGTAACAGCAGGCTGCAGGCTGGCAAAGCTGTAAAAGCGCGTTATGCTCATTATGGCAAGGTTTGAACCGAAACCCGCATAACCTGTTCGCCATTTTCAGCCGTGCTTTCAGGCTGATGGCGCAATGTCGTGGCTGCGGGCGGTTTAATGCAATCAATCTGCAAGGAGATAGAAGATGAACAAACTTACCGCAGTGCTGGCTGTCTGCACCATGGCATTTACCCTGGCGGCCTGTTCCAGCAACTATGTTATGCACACGAACGATGGCCGCACGATTGTTGCTGACGGCAAGCCAAAAGTTGATGATGATACCGGTATGATCAGCTATAAAGATGCCAATGGCAATGAGCAGCAGATTAACCGCTCTGATGTGAAAGAGATGGTTGAGATGGGGCAGTAAAATTGCGCAAAAAAAAGCACCGCAATTTGCGGTGCTATATAAAATTACTTTGGACAGACAGGGTAAATCTCAGGAATTAAAAGTTTGATCTGCAATTTTCAGATCAAAAAATGCAAACACAACATCACGACCACAAGCCAAAAGCTCTCCAAAAGTCTGCGATCTCTCGCACGTTTTCAGAAAACTTTTCGTTCCGGCTCTGGAAGTGCGGCAACTATAGGTATTTGCTGGANTTTGATCTGCAATTTTCAGATCAAAAAATGCAAACACAACATCACGACCACAAGCCAAAAGCTCTCCAAAAGTCTGCGATCTCTCGCACGTTTTCAGAAAACTTTTCGTTCCGGCTCTGGAAGTGCGGCAACTATAGGTATTTGCTGGAGCTTCCTCAACGGACAAATTATAATGTCTCGGATTAAAAAATCTAATAGCTGACGACGTTGTATAAGTTGCAGTTTTACACTATGAATCCATCTGTGGAAAACCATGTCTAAACGCCTTCCGCCGCTCAATGCTTTACGTGTTTTTGACGCGGCTGCCCGCTATCTGAGCTTCACCAAAGCCGCTGAAGAGCTGTTTGTGACCCAGGCGGCGGTGAGCCATCAGATCAAGTCGCTTGAGGATTTTCTCGGGCTCAAGCTGTTCCGCCGCCGCAATCGCTCGCTGCTGCTGACGGAAGAGGGGCAGAGTTACTATCTCGATATCAAAGAGATTTTTTCAGCGCTTAATGATGCGACCCGCAAGCTGCAGGCGCGCAGCGCTAAAGGTGCGCTTACGGTCAGCCTGCTGCCCAGCTTTGCGATTCAGTGGCTGGTGCCGCGTCTCTCCAGCTTTAATATGGCTTATCCGGGAATCGACGTGCGTATTCAGGCGGTAGACCGTGAAGAGGAGAAGCTGGCAGACGATGTTGACGTCGCTATCTTCTATGGCCGGGGAAACTGGCCGGGCCTGCGGGTGGATAAGCTCTACGCTGAATATCTGCTGCCGGTCTGCTCACCGCTGCTGCTCTCCGGCGATAATCCGCTGAAATCGCCCGCCGATCTGGCGCACTTTACGCTGCTGCATGATGCGTCGCGTCGCGACTGGCAGGCCTACACCCGCCAGCTGGGACTGCAGCATATTAATGTGCAACAGGGACCTATTTTCAGCCACAGCGCCATGGTACTGCAGGCAGCGATCCACGGGCAGGGTGTGGCGCTGGCGAACAACGTGATGGCAGAGAGTGAGATCGAAGCAGGGCGCCTGGTCTGCCCGTTCAATGATGTGCTGGTAAGTAAAAACGCTTTTTATCTGGTTTGTCATGACAGTCAGGCAGAACTGGGTAAAATAGCCGCCTTTCGTCAGTGGATTCTGGAAAAAGCCGCTACTGAACAGGAAAAATTCCGTTTTCGCTACGATCACTAAGTTACCGTTCGCTGCACAGTGATGTGCGGCGGAACCATGAGGATAGATCGATGTCCAGTCGTGCCATGTTTATATTTGCAGCCATCAGCGGCTTCGTGCTGGTGGCGTTTGGTGCGTTTGGCGCGCACGTATTAAGTAAATCGCTGGGGCCATCTGAAATGGCGTGGATCCATACCGGCCTGGAGTATCAGGCTTACCACACGCTGGCGGTAATGGGACTGGGTGCCGCGATGCTGCGACGCGCCAATATCTGGTTTTACTGGAGCAGCGCAGCGATGGCGCTGGGTACCGTTCTTTTCAGCGGCAGTCTCTATTGCCTGGCGCTGTCGCACCTGCAGTTCTGGGTGTTTGTTACGCCGGCAGGGGGGTTTTGCTTTCTGATCGGCTGGTTTTTGATGTTGATTGGCGCGCTGCGTCTGAAAACAAAGGCAGAACGCCATGAATAAAGTATTACTCTATTGTCGTCCCGGATTTGAAAAAGAGTGCGCGGCAGAAATCAGTGCTAAAGCAGCAGAGCGGGAAGTTTACGGCTTTCCGCGGGTAAAAGAAGAAGCGGGCTACGTGTTGTTTGAGTGCTATCAGCCAGAAGATGCAGAGAAGCTGCTGCGCTCGCTGCCGTTTGCTGAACTGATTTTTGCCCGTCAGATGCTGGTTGTCGGCGAGCTGCTGCGCGACTTACCTCCCGAAGATCGCATTACTCCCATTACCGGCATGCTGACCGGAGTGGTGGAGAAAGGGGGAGAGCTGCGGGTCGAGGTTCCGGATACCAATGAAGCCAAAGAGCTGACTAAATTCTGCCGCAAGCTGACGGTGCCGCTGCGCGCCAGCCTGCGCGCCAGCAATATCCTGCTCAACTATGAGAGCCCTAAGCGGCCGGTGGTGCACGTGTTTTTTATCGCCCCGGGCACCTGCTATGTAGGTTATTCACTGCCGGAAAACAATTCGCCATTCTATATGGGGATCCCGCGACTGAAGTTTCCTTCTGACGCCCCCAGCCGCTCAACGCTGAAACTGGAAGAGGCGTTTCATGTGTTTGTGCCAGCCGATGAATGGGACGAACGCCTGGGAAGCGGCATGTATGCGGTCGATCTGGGCGCCTGCCCGGGCGGCTGGACCTATCAGCTGGTGAAGCGCAGCATGTGGGTCTATGCGGTAGATAACGGCCCGATGGCGCCAAGCCTGATGGATACCGGACAGGTTACCCACTGTCGTGAGGATGGTTTTAAGTTTCGCCCGCCGCGCAGCAATATCAGCTGGCTGGTATGCGATATGGTAGAAAAACCGGTGCGCGTGGCCACGTTGATGACCGAGTGGCTGGTAAACGGCTGGTGTCGCGAAGCGATTTTCAACCTCAAGCTGCCGATGAAAAAGCGTTATGAAGAGGTCACGCAAAATCTGGCGATGATAGATGAAGCGTTAAAAGCGCAGGGTATCAACGCCCAGATTCAGGCGCGTCAGCTTTATCACGATCGTGAAGAGGTAACGGTACACGTCCGGCGCATCTGGGCTGCTACCGGCGGCCGCCGCGACGAACGCTGATCTGTCAGCAACGGGCGCCCCTACGGTGATTGTGGGGGACGCATTGATGCGTCCCTGGCGTACGTATGTATGCGTTCGGGACAATATCATCGGACGCACAACGGGCGCCATTAATGGCGTCATTACGTTCCGAATGCGCATTAACACGGGCGCCATTAATGGCGTCATTACGTTCCGAACGCGCATTAAATACGGGCGCCATTAATGGCGTCATGACGTTCCGAACGCGCATTAACACGGGCGCCATTAATGGCGCCCCTACGGTTAATGTAGGGGACGCATTCATGCGTCCCTGGCGTACGTATGCATTCGGGACAACATAATCGGACGTCATTACGATGATTGTAGGGGACGCATTCATGCGTCCCTGGCATATATATGCGTTCGGGGCAATATAATCGGATGCACCATGGGCGCCATCAATGGCATCATGACGTCCTGCGCGCGCATCAATACGGGCGCCATTAATGGCGTCATGACGTTCCGAACGCGCATCAATACGGGCGCCATTAATGGCGTCATGACGTTCCGAACGCGCATTAACACGGGCGCCATTAATGGCGCCCCTACAATTATTGTAGGGGACGCATTCATGCGTCCCTAGCGTACGTATGCGTTCGGGACAACATAATCGGACGTCATTACGATGATTGTAGGGGACGCATTTATGCGTCCCTGGCGTACCGTGATTTATCCTGCCTGATAGCGCAGCGTATTAAGATTGCCCTGCAGCACTAAATCGCGCTTCAGCGTGGCAACCTGGCGGCAGATCGCGGCTGTTTCACGCTGGGCGTGTAATTTACTCTGCCACTTTGCCGGCACCTGCTCCCACTGCTGATAAATCGCCTCCAGTGAACCAAACTGCGCCAGCAGCTCGCGTGCGCTTTTCGGGCCGATGCCGGATACGCCCGGAATTTTACTGCTGCTGATGCCGCATAAACCCCAGTAATCCGGCAGCTGTGCCGGGGCAACGCCAAACTCCTGTGCGATAAACGGCACATCAAGCCAGCGCTTTTGAAAATAGTCGCGAATGCGGATAGCGGGCGCCAGCAGCTGACAATATCCCTTATCGGTGGAAACGATGGTGGCCTGATGCCCGGCATCCGCCATTTTCACTGCCAGGGTAGCGGCCAGGTCGTCTGCTTCATCGTCCCCGGCGATCCAGCAGCTGACGCCTGCGGTGCGAAAGGCCTCCTGCAGCAGCGGCAGCTCCTGTTGCAGATCCTCTGGCATTGGCGGTCGCCCCGCTTTGTAATCCGGCAGCAGCGCATGACGCCAGCCGGGGTGGCGCTCCGGACTGTCAAATACCGCCACCGCGTGGGTCGGGCGTGTATGACCAAGCAGCTGATGCAGCGCCGCAACACAGGCGTCGCGGCAGGGAGAGCCCTGAACGGCATGCAGGCGACGAATGAGATTCAGCGCATCGATAATTAATAAATGTAGTGCCATAAAAGCGATAAGCGGCAGCCCGGAGGCTGCCTTCCTGAAGGGTTATTTGATGATTTCGTAGCAGGGGATATAGGCACTGCCCGGTAGTTTCATACGCTGCTGCGCCACAAAGCCCTGCAGCAGCTCATCCATGCGATGCATCAGATCGGCGTCGCCACGCAGTTGATAGGGGCCGCGTTCACGGATCTCCCGGATACCAATTTCTTTCACGTTGCCGGCCACGATCCCGGAGAAGGCACGTCGCAAATCAGCCGCCAGTTTTTCCGCCGGCTGATTCGGAAACAGGTTGAGATTAGCCATGTTTTCGTGGGTCGGCAGGAAAGGCACCTGCAGATCCGGCGCAATACGAATAGACCAGTTAAAGCTGTAAGCGTCACCGGTTTCGCGACGATGCTCTTTTACCTGCGGCATCGCTTTTTTCATCTGGCGCGCCACTTCAGCGGCATCATCAATAATGATCGTATAGTGTTTGCGCGCCTGCTCGCCCAAAGTATTGACGATGAAATCATCGAGCACGCGGAAATAGTCAGCGCTCTCTTTAGGGCCGGTGAGGATCAGCGGCAGCACCTGCTCGCTGTTTTGCGGATTCATCAGAATACCAAGCAGGTAGAGAAACTCTTCGGCGGTGCCGACGCCACCCGGGAAGATCACGATGCCATGCGCAATACGGACAAAGGCCTCAAGGCGTTTTTCGATATCGGGCATAATGATGAGTTCGTTAACCAGCGGGTTAGGCGGTTCAGCGGCGATAATGGAAGGCTCAGTCAGGCCGATAAAGCGGCTGTCATGATAGCGCTGCTGCGCGTGACCTACCGCCGCGCCTTTCATGGGCGCTTCCATTACGCCTGGGCCGCAGCCGGTGCAGATATTCAGCTCGCGCAGCCCCATCTGGGTGCCAACATTACGGCAATACTGGTACTCCACCGCGTTGATAGAGTGTCCGCCCCAGCAAACCACGGTATTAGGATACTCCCCGACGTGCAGCGCGCGCGCGTTACGCAGTATCGAGAAAACCTGATTGGTGATATGCGCGGAGTCGTCAGCCTGACCCGCGAGGCGCTCTGGCAGAGCAAGCTGGCCGTTAACAAACAGAATATCGCGCAGCACGGCAAACAGGTTGGCCTGCAGTGAGCGGATGATACGCCCATCCACAAAGGCCTCTTCCGGCGGATTGATCAGCTCCAGCTTAACGCCGCGCTCGCGGCGCAGGACGTTGATAGCGAAATTTTCAAAACGTGAGAGCAGCTCATGACTGCTGTCTGTCTGGCTGCCGGAGTTAAGCACTGCAAGGGAACAGTTACGGAAAAGCTGGTAGAGATCGCTGCTGGCGGTCTGCTTCAGCATGTCAACTTCCAGCTGGGAGAGCAGATCCATTGAGCCAAGCGGGCTGATATGTGTAATCAAAAGAACTCCTTTACACGCCATAGCGTGACTGATGACACTGCGCTTAACCGGCTGAGCACAGTGACGAAAATCCCTGGTCGCATACGCATTACGCTTAACGCCGCAGACAGATTAACGCTCCCGGCTGGGATTGCTCAAGAGGAACCGCGCATCCCTGCTACGGCCTGCGAGGTGCCTCGCACTCTGTTACTGGCGTGCCAGACGCGAAAAGCCGGGCGTGAAGGGAACATTGCTGCGCCACGGGTTGATATCCAGACCGCCGCGGCGGGTGTAGCGCGCATAAACGGTTAACGCCTCTGGCTGGCAGAAACGCTGCACGTCATTAAAAATGCGCTCCACGCACTGCTCATGAAACTCGTTGTGCTGGCGGAAAGAGATCAGATAGCGCAGCAGCGCCTCGCGGTCGATACGTGGGCCTTTATAACGAATCATCACCGATCCCCAGTCGGGCTGGTTGGTGATCAGACAGTTAGATTTCAGCAGGTGGCTTATCAGCGTCTCGTCTACGATTTCATTGCCCGCGGCGTGCGCAAGATGCCCGGCATCAAAACCGTAATCGCTGATGCTGATATCCTGTTCATCAATAACGCTGCCGCTGAACTGTCCGATAGGCTGGCTTTCCAGCTCGCTCAGGCGAAACAGCGCCACGCTGACGTTGCCGCTGGCGCAGGCGCGCAGATCGCGTTCCAGCGTCTGACGCACGTCGCCCCAGTCCGCAAAGCGGGTCTGATTAAAGCTGTTCAGGTAGAGCTTAAAGCTTTTCGACTCAATCAGATTTACGCTGTCAGCAGCCAGCACCACTTCACCAATCGCGACCTGCGGGACACCTTTGCTGTTAAGCCATGAAAGCTCATACAGTGTCCAGATATCTGCGCCGTGAAATGGCAGGTTATCCGGAAAAAGATTGAGCGGTTCCCGGTTGAGACTGCGCGGCACAGATTGCAGCAGCGTGTTATCGTACTCATCTACATAGGCGACAGATTTGCCCAGGGTCAGGCCGCTTAAGGCCGGGTTTGGGTGTTCAGAAGACATAATGGTTACCACAACGTGAATCAAAGTGGCTAAGTGTAACCGATCACCAGCGAGAAGATGAATGATGCAGCCCACCGCCAGCGCACTGCGTGCGTTTACCACCCGTTATATCGATCTCTGGCAGCAGCAGCAGGGACACTATCCTGCCAGTAGCGATCTTGCGGGGATCCCTTCACCCTGTATCATCAATACTGTTGATGACCGCGTTCTCTGGCAGCCGCAGCCTTTTTCGCCATCGTCAGGCCTGGATGCGGTGGAGCGGGCGCTGGATATTCAGATCCAGCCTGATATTACTGCGTTTTACACGACTCAGTTTGCCGGCGATATGCATGCCCGCCTGCAGCAGCACAGGTTAACGCTGTTGCAGGTATGGAGCGAAGAGGATTTTATCCGGCTGCAGGAGAATCTGATCGGCCACCTGATTATGAAGCGACGTCTGAAACAGAGTCCGACGCTGTTTATTGCCACCACCGCTTCAGAGCAGGAGATGGTAGCAATATGTAATCTTACCGGAGAGGTCATTCTGGAAGAGCCGGGGCGTAACAAACGTGAAATTCTTTCACCTTGTGTCCGGACATTTCTTGATGATATACAACCTGTTATTGGCCTGATGGGCTGATAACCGAAGCGCTATGTAAGAGATCTCTTACAAACCCTGTGCGAGATCGACATTTTATGAATGAACCTTTCAGAAACGCTAAATGTAAAGATATTGTGAATCATAGAGTTATGGTATCAGTCTGAAAATTGAGACAATACTTGATCGATTAATGGTTCATGCTTACTTGTTATTGTGGCGATTTTTGAGAGAATACCCACCGTTAGCAGGACGCTATGGACAGAGCGACGTTCAGGAGAATGTCAGCCAGGAGGCGGGAACGTAACGGAGTTTACGTCACAGGGAAGGCTTCAGGACGAAGCAGGACACTCAGGAGTGAGTAAGGGACACCTCCAGGATGGAGAATGTGAGCCATGCGGAGCAGGGCGAGCCAGGATGCTAAGGATGCTGTCATGAAGACAGGCAATGGAAAGCGCAGGAAGAGTTGTCACGGATGAGCAGGGAGCACTGCGGTGGCGGGAATGCTGCACAACGAACCGGGAGCACTGTTATTAACAGTGCTCCCTTTTTTTATGCGCTTTTTACGCCATCGGTGACGAGTGATATGCTTGCCGCCCATTATTTCACAGAGGCAACCTATGTCGACGCACACTATTACGCAGCGACTGCAGCAGGTCGAAGCAGTCATGCGCGAACACGATTACTGGCAGCAGAACGCCCCTGACGCGGCCGCGTTTAACAGCGACCAGCCTTTCTGCCTTGATACCATGGCACCGCTGGAGTGGCTGCAGTGGGTATTGATCCCGCGTATGTCAGCCCTGATCGCCTCCGGCGCGCCAATGCCTGCCGGCTTTGCCGTCGCACCCTATTATGAAGTTGCTCTGACTCCGGTCACCCCTGGCTATACCGCTCTGCTGATCGCGCTGCGTGAGCTTGATGCGCTGTTTGCGGAGCCAGCGCGCTGATGCTGGAGATTATCTATCAGGATGAGTGGCTGGTAGCAGTGAACAAGCCTGCCGGCTGGCTGGTGCACCGCAGCTGGCTCGATCGCAAAGAGAAAGTGGTGGTGATGCAGACGGTGCGCGATCAGATTGGTCAGCACGTCTTTACCGCACACCGGCTCGATCGCCCAACCTCTGGCGTGCTGCTGATGGGCTTATCGAGCGAGGCGGGCCGTTTACTGGCGCAGCAGTTTGAGCAGCATCAGATACAAAAAACCTACCATGCCGTACTGCGCGGCTGGCTGGATGGCGCGGCTACGCTCGATTATCCGCTGCTGGAAGAGCTGGACAAAATTGCGGATAAATTTTCTGCTGAACCGCGCGCACCGCAGCCTGCCGTCACGGATTATCAGGCGCTGGCGCAGACAGAAATGCCGGTGGCAATCGGTAAATACAGCAGTGCCCGGTATACCCTTGTGGAGATGTCACCGCGCACCGGGCGCAAGCATCAGCTGCGCCGTCATATGGCACACCTGCGCCATCCGATTATTGGCGACAGCGCTCACGGCGATCTGCGCCAGAATCGTGGCGCAGCGGCGCATTTCGGACTCGATCGTTTAATGCTGCACGCCAGCGCACTCTCGCTGACGCATCCTTTTACCGGAGAACCGCTGGTGATCCGCGCCGGACTGGATCCGATATGGCAGCAGATGCTGCAGCAGTTCGGCTGGCAGGATCGGTTACCGGACGTTCCCAGGGTTGAGTTTGACGCTGAGGCAGTTCAGGATAAGCCAACAGCGTAAAGGAGCAGCAAGATGGCAAAAATTGGCATTTTTACAGGCACGGTTTACGGCAACGCACTGCTGGTGGCCGAAGAGGCGCAGCCGGTGCTGCAGGCGCAGGGACATGAGGTAGAAGTATTTGAGGATCCGACGCTGGCGGAGTGGCAGGCGTACAGCAGCGACGTCGTGCTGATTGTGACCTCAACCACCGGGCAGGGCGATCTGCCGGATAATATTGCCCGTCTTCATGCACAAATCCATGATGAGCTCGGCTATCAGCCGGCGCTGCGCTATGGTGTGATTGCGCTGGGTGACAGCAGCTATCAGCACTTCTGCGGCGCAGGAAAAACCTTTGATGCCACACTCCAGGCGCAGCAGGCGCAGCGTATCGGTGACGTGCTGATGGTGGATGCCGTTGAGCATCCGGAGCCTGAAAGCGTGACGACGCCTTGGGTGGAGAGCTGGGGTAAGCAGCTGTAGTGATCAGGGCCGCCCTGTATGGCGGCCCGATATTAACGGCTCTGTCCGGTATCAGGTTACCGGTGCCGGATTAAATACCGCCAGCTGGTTGCGGATCCCCCAGCGATCGGACCAGGTCTGCTGACGACCGCTGGCGATCTCCAGAATCAGCTCAAACAGACGCCAGCCTACCTGCTCAATACTCTCTTCACCGGTGGCGATAGTGCCAGCGTTGATATCCATCAGATCATGCCAGCGCCGGGCCAGCGCGCTGCGCGTCGCCATCTTTATCACCGGAATGGCCGCGAGGCCATAGGGCGTGCCGCGGCCGGTGGTAAACACCTGCAGCGTAATGCCGGAGGCCATCTGTTGCGTACCGCAGACAAAGTCGCTGGCAGGCGTAGCGGCGTAAATCAGCCCGCGCTGCGTAGGGCGCTGTCCCGGCGACAGCACTTCAGCAATCGGGCTGCGGCCCGATTTTGCGATCGATCCCAGCGCTTTTTCCACCACGTTTGCCAGCCCGCCTTTTTTATTGCCGGGTGAGGGGTTAGCGCTGCGATCGGTCTGCCCCTGATGCAGATAGTCGTCATACCACGCCATCTCTTCCAGCAGCCGTTTGCCCACCGCTTCATTAACCACGCGCGGCGTCAGCAGATGAATAGCGTCGCGTACCTCCGTCACTTCAGAAAACATGACCGTGGCGCCGCAGCGCACCAGCAGATCGGAGGCGAAGCCCACCGCCGGGTTAGCCGTTACGCCGGAAAAGGCGTCACTGCCGCCGCACTGGGTGCCGACTACCAGTTCAGACGCCGGGCAGGGTTCCCGGCGGCGCAGATTGAGCTTTTTCAGATGACGTTCAGCGACCTGCAGGATCTCATCCACCATGGCACCAAAGCCGACGTGACGCTCATCCTGCAGACGCACAATATCGTTATCATCCAGCGAGATCGCCTGTACATCAGGCGTACCGGTCAGCAGCCGCTCCGGCTGGAGCTTTTCACAGCCGAGGCTGACAATCATCACCTCGCCGCCGAAATTGGGATTCAGCGCAAGATTATGAATGGTGCGGATCGGCACGACGGCAGCCGGGGCGTTGATCGCCACGCCGCAGCCATACAGGTGATTCAGCGCGACCACCCCATCCACGTTGGGATAGCGCGGCAGCAGATCGCGTTCAATAAGCTGCACAACATAGTCCACGACGCCCGCCACACAGTGGACGCTGGTGGTAATGCCAAGCAGGTTGCGGGTTCCCACGCTGCCGTCTGCATTGCGATAACCATCAAAGGTATAGCCTTCCAGCGGCGGCAGCTCGGGCGGTACGTTGGTTGCCAGCGGCAGGCTGCTGAGCGGTGGCGCCTCGGGCAGGGCTACCAGCGACTCATCTATCCAGCTGCCGCGCGCGATAGCGCGCAGCGCCGTGCCGATCACTTCGCCATAGCGCAGAATCGGTGCATCCTGAGCGATATCCTCCAGCGCAACTTTATGCCCCTGGGGCACATGCTCAGTCAGCTGCAGCCCGTCGGCAAAGCGTGTGCCCGCGGGCAGGCCCTGGTCGTTGACGACAATCGCAACGTTATCCGCTTCATGAACTTTTATATAGAGTGGTTTTTCTGTAACGGGTCGGTTCATTGCTCACCTTCCGGATAGCCGCACTGTGCATAGCAGTGCGATAAATAGTGGTTCTGGTCACGTCATCAAAGTCAGCCGACTCCAGTATAAGCAGCACGCGCCCGCCAGCGCATTGTGCAACTGTCCGGCTTTTAGTCCGTTTCTCTCCGCACTTTGGTGGTTTTAACCAAAAGCAAGTGAAGGTGCTCACAAAGCGCTCTTTGACTGTCTGTTTTTTGTGCATTTATGGCGCTGCGATTGGCGTTTCGTGAGCCATCACGCAGCAGGATGTGCATATGCCACAAAATCTTTTTTGTTTTGACTGAATTGCCGGGCTTTCTTCCAGTGTTTCAGCCGCGGGCTGTTTTTATACTGATTTCCGTTCTTAGAGGTTTGGTTACCTGTCACGACGCATCAACGTTCGCCATAACAACAATCGCCGTGTTTAACCCGACATCATTCTGATACCCAACGCGATGTGTATGCAGTCAGAGTGAATGTAGCGTTCGCTATATTTCAGGAGTGCATCATGAATAGTTACAGCCAGACGGCAGAGGCGGTGCAGAAACGTACCAACGCCCGCTACTGGATCGTGGTGATGTTATTTATCGTCACCTCATTCAACTACGGCGACCGCGCCACCATTTCCATTGCCGGATCGGCGATGTCCAAAGATATCGGTCTCGACTCTGTCGGGCTAGGCTATATCTTTTCCGCCTTCTCATGGGCCTATGTGATCGGACAGATCCCGGGCGGATGGCTGCTGGATCGCTTTGGATCCAAGCGCGTCTACTTCTGGAGTATTTTCCTCTGGTCGCTGTTTACTCTGCTGCAGGGCTTTGTCGATCTCTTCAGCGGCTTTGGCATTGTGATTTCACTGTTCCTGCTGCGCTTTTTGGTCGGTCTGGCTGAAGCGCCTTCCTTCCCCGGTAACAGCCGTATTGTCGCGGCCTGGTTCCCGGCCCAGGAGCGCGGAACGGCGGTCGCCATCTTTAACTCTGCACAATACTTCGCCACGGTGATCTTTGCGCCCATCATGGGCTGGCTGGTCTCTGAAGTTGGCTGGGCACACGTATTCTGGTTTATGGGCGGTCTCGGCATCATCCTGAGCTTTATCTGGCTCAAAGCGATGCACGATCCCAACAACCACCCCGGCGTGAATAAGGCGGAGCTGGAGTACATGGAGCAGGGCGGCGCGCTGATCAATATGGATGCGAAAAAAGCCGATCGCAAAGTCAGCCGCGGTGAAAAGTGGGATCAGATCAAACAGCTGCTCTCTACCCGCATGATGTGGGGCATCTATCTCGGCCAGTATTGCGTCAACGCGCTGACCTACTTCTTTATTACCTGGTTTCCGGTCTATCTGGTGCAGGCACGCGGTATGTCGATTCTGAAAGCGGGCTTTATCGCTTCCGTGCCGGCGATTTGCGGCTTCCTCGGCGGCGTGCTGGGCGGCGTGATTTCCGACTACCTGATGCGCAAAACCGGCTCACTCAATATTGCCCGTAAAACGCCAATTGTTATCGGCATGCTGCTCTCTATCAGCATGGTGATGTGTAACTACACCGAAACCGAATGGGTTGTGGTGCTGTTCATGGCGCTGGCGTTCTTCGGGAAAGGCATTGGTGCGCTGGGCTGGGCGGTGATGGCCGACACGGCACCGAAAGAGATCAGTGGCCTGAGCGGTGGCCTGTTCAATATGTTCGGCAACTTCTCCGGTATCGTCACGCCTATCGCGATTGGTTACATCATCGCCACCAGCGGATCGTTTGAGGGCGCGCTGGTGTATGTCGGGATCCACGCTTTTGTCGCCGCCTTTAGCTTCCTGTTTATTACCGGTGACATTAAACGCGTTGAACTGAAACCGTATAAGGAGCCGAAATGAGTACGCAAAGTACACCTGTCATCACTGACATGCAGGTGATCCCGGTTGCCGGTTACGACAGTATGCTGCTTAACATTGGCGGCGCGCATAACGCCTGCTTCACGCGCAATATTGTGGTGCTGACCGACAGCGCCGGCCATACCGGACTGGGCGAGGCGCCGGGCGGCGATACGATTTATCAGACGCTGCTGGCGGCAGTACCCCAGGTTAAAGGGCAGCAGATTGCACGTATGAACCGGCTGGTGCAGCAGGTGCATAAGGGCAATCAGTCCGCGGATTTTGACACCTTTGGCAATGGTGCCTGGACCTTCGAACTGCGCGTAAACGCGGTAGCCGCGCTGGAGGCGGCGCTGCTGGATCTGCTGGGGCAGCATCTGGGCGTACCGGTAGCAGAGCTGCTCGGACCGGGCCAGCAGCGCGATGAGGTCACCGTGCTCGGCTATCTGTTTTATATCGGCGATCGTCACAAAACCGATCTGCCGTATCGCAGCGGTGATGCCGCCAGCCACGACTGGTACCGGCTGCGGCATGAGGAGGCGCTGACGCCGGAGGCGGTAGTGCGTCTGGCAGAGGCGGCGCAGGATAAATATGGCTTCAAAGATTTCAAACTCAAAGGCGGCGTGCTGCCGGGTGAAGAGGAGATCGCCTCGGCGGTGGCGCTGAAGCAGCGCTTCCCGGAGGCGCGCATTACCGTCGATCCCAACGGCGCCTGGCATCTGGATGAGGCGATCGGGCTCTGCAAAGGCCTGCAGGATGTGCTGAGCTATGCAGAAGATCCCTGCGGCGCGGAGCAGGGCTACTCCGGTCGTGAAGTGATGGCGGAGTTTCGCCGCGCCACCGGGCTGCCGGTTGCCACCAACATGATCGCGACCAACTGGCGTGAAATGAACCACGCCGTGATGCTCAACGCGGTCGATATTCCGCTGGCCGATCCTCACTTCTGGACCCTGAGCGGCGCAGTGCGCGTGGCGCAGCTCTGCGACGAATGGGGACTCACCTGGGGCTGCCACTCCAATAACCATTTTGATATCTCGCTGGCGATGTTCACCCACGTGGGCGCGGCCGCCCCCGGCAAGCCAACCGCGATTGACACGCACTGGATCTGGCAGGAGGGCGATCAGCGCCTGACGCGCGAGCCGCTGCAGATCCGCAACGGCAAAATTGCCGTGCCGGATAAACCGGGGCTGGGTATTGAGTTGGATCGGGACCGCCTGCAGCAGGCGCACGAACTCTATAAGTCACTGCCGGCCGGCGCGCGCAACGACGCCACCGCGATGCAGTATCTGGTACCCGGCTGGGCATTTGATCGCAAGCGTCCGGCATTTGGGCGCCGTCCTACATAAGGAGCAGGAAATGAGTCAGACCCCTAAAATCATCGCTATGCAGGTTATTCCGGTTGCCGGACACGACAGCATGCTACTCAACCTGAGTGGGGCGCATGCGCCATTTTTTACCCGCAATATTGTGATCATTAAAGATAACGCCGGGCATACCGGCGTGGGTGAGATACCGGGCGGAGAAAAGATCCGTCAGACGCTGGAGGATGCCGCCGCGCTGGTGATCGAAAAAACCGTCGGCGAATATAAAAATATTCTCAACCTGGTGCGGAGCACCTTTGCTGACCGCGATGCCGGCGGGCGCGGCAGCCAGACGTTTGACCTGCGCACGACTATCCATGTGGTAACCGGTATCGAAGCGGCGCTGCTCGATTTACTCGGGCAGCATCTGGGCGTAAACGTCGCGTCGCTGCTGGGCGATGGCCAGCAGCGCGACCGCGTCGAGATGCTTGGCTACCTCTTCTATATTGGCGATCGCCGCAAGACCTCGCTCGCCTACCAGAGCCAGGAGCACGATCCGTGCGACTGGTATCGCCTGCGTCATGAAGAGGCGCTGACGCCAGATGCGGTTGTGCGGCTGGCAGAAGCCGCCTATGAGAAATATGGTTTTAACGATTTCAAACTCAAAGGCGGCGTGCTGCGCGGCGGCGAAGAGGCTGAGGCGGTTACCGCACTCGCCAGACGCTTTCCGGAGGCGCGCATCACGCTCGATCCCAACGGCGCCTGGTCGCTGAATGAGGCCATTCTGCTGGGCAAACAGCTGAAGGGCGTGCTCGCCTATGCAGAAGATCCCTGCGGCGCAGAGCAGGGCTACTCCGGCCGCGAGGTGATGGCGGAGTTCCGCCGCGCCACCGGGCTGCCGACCGCAACCAATATGATCGCCACCGACTGGCGGCAGATGGGCCACACGCTATCGCTGCAGTCGGTGGATATTCCGCTGGCCGATCCGCACTTCTGGACCATGCAGGGTTCCGTGCGCGTGGCGCAGATGTGCCACGACTTTGGCCTCACCTGGGGTTCGCACTCCAATAACCATTTTGATATTTCGCTGGCGATGTTTACCCACGTTGCCGCCGCCGCGCCGGGCGCGATTACCGCTATCGACACCCACTGGATCTGGCAGGAGGGTAATCAGCGCCTGACCAAAGAGCCATTTGTCATTAAAGGCGGCATGGTACAGGTACCGCAGAAGCCGGGGCTTGGCGTGGAGCTGGATATGGACCAGGTGATGCAGGCAAACGCGCTGTATCAGAAACATGGCCTGGGCGCGCGTGACGACGCTCAGGCGATGCAGTTCCTGGTACCGGACTGGACTTTTGATAATAAGCGTCCCTGCCTGGTGCGCTAACGCTTCAGGCTCCCTGAAAGGGGGCCTGCCGTCATATACAGGAGTAAACAGAATGAGTAATGCCTGGCCAAATACATTTCGCCGCCGCCTGCTGGCAGGAGAGACCCTGATTGGCAGCTGGTGCGCCCTTGCCAGTCCGCTGACTACTGAAGTGCTGGGGCTGGCAGGCTTCGACTGGCTGGTGCTGGACGGTGAACATGCGCCCAATGACATCACCACGTTTGTCCCGCAGCTGATGGCGCTGAAAGGCAGCAGCAGCGCTGCGGTCGTACGTCCGCCGTGCAATGAACCGGTGATCATTAAACGCCTGCTTGATATCGGCTTCTATAACTTCCTGATCCCCTTTGTGGAGACAGAAGAGGAGGCGCGCCGCGCCGTTGCTTCAACCCGCTATCCGCCAGCGGGCATCCGCGGCGTGTCAGTTTCACACCGCAGCAATATGTACGGCACGCTGCCGGACTATAACGCCACGATTAACGACAACATTACGCTGATGGTGCAAATCGAAACGCAGCAGGCGGTGGACAACATTGATGCGATTGCCGCCGTTGACGGCGTGGACGGGATTTTTGTCGGTCCGGGCGATCTCTCAGCCGCGCTGGGCTATCTGGGCCAGCCTGCGCATCCTGAGGTGCTGAAAGTTATTCAGTACCTGTTTGAACGCGCCAAAGCCGCAGGCAAGCCGTGTGGCATTCTGGCACCGGTAGAGGCGGACGCGCGGCGCTATCTGGAATGGGGCGCCACCTTTGTTGCCGTCGGCAGCGATCTCGGGGTTTTCCGCAACGCCACGCAGGCGCTGTGCAACAAATTTAAACTGTAACGCAGAAAGGGGAAGGCAATGAAAATTGGATTTATCGGCCTCGGTATTATGGGCAAACCGATGAGTAAAAACCTGGTCAAAGCGGGTTACACGCTGGTGGTGCGCGATCACAATGCAGGCAATGAGGCGGAGCTGGCCGAACTGGGTGCGACGATAGCAAAAACGCCCAAAGAGGTGGCAGAACAGGTGGATGTGGTGATCACCATGGTCCCTAACTCGCCGCAGGTGCAGGAAGTCTGCCTGGGCGCGGACGGCATCATTGAAGGTGCAAAACCTGGCCTGATTGTGATTGATATGAGTTCTATCGCCCCGCTGGCCAGTCGTGAGATCCACAACGCGCTGGCAGAAAAAAGGATCCGTATGCTTGATGCGCCGGTCAGCGGCGGTGAGCCAAAAGCGATCGAGGGCACACTGTCGGTGATGGTGGGTGGCGATAAAGCGATCTTCGACCAATGCTTTGAGATTATGAAAGCGATGGCGGGCTCGGTGGTGCATACCGGTGATATCGGCGCCGGCAACGTGACCAAGCTGGCAAATCAGGTGATTGTGGCGCTGAACATCGCAGCGATGTCTGAAGCGCTCTCGCTGGCAACCAAGGCGGGCGTGAATCCGGAGCTGGTTTATCAGGCGATCCGCGGCGGCCTGGCGGGCAGCACCGTGCTTGATGCCAAAGCACCCATGGTGCTGGATCGCAACTTCAAACCTGGTTTCCGTATCGACCTGCATATCAAAGATTTAGCCAATGCGCTGGATACGTCACACGGCATTGGCGCACATCTGCCGCTGACGGCCGCGGTGATGGAGATGATGCAGGCGCTGAAAACCAGCGGTCAGGGCTCCGCCGACCACAGCGCGCTGGCTTGCTATTATGAGAAGTTAGCGCAGGTTGAGATCGCCCGGTAAAGCCGCTCTCCGGCGTCTGCGGAGGCCGGAGAACAGGCTGCGTGAGCAAAGCAGCATACCGTTACGTTACCCATCGCGCCTGGATTGCCTATGAAAATTGTCATCGCACCCGATTCATATAAAGAGAGTCTGTCTGCCCTGGATGTGGCTGCCGCAATTGAAGCGGGTTTCCGCGAGGTTTTCCCGGCCGCCGAGTATGTCAAAATCCCGGTTGCCGACGGCGGCGAGGGCACCGTTGAGGCCATGGTAGCCGCCACCAGCGGTACGCTTGTCCGGCTGACCGCCACCGGCCCGCTGGGCGAGCCCGTGGCGGCGTTTTATGGTCTGTCGGGGGATGAGCGCACCGCGTTTATTGAGATGGCTGCCGCCAGCGGCCTGGAACTTGTGCCGGTGGCGCAGCGCAATGCGCTGATCACCACGTCGTGGGGCACCGGTGAGCTGATTAAAAACGCGCTCGATCGCGGCGTAGAGCACATCATCATTGGCATAGGCGGCAGCGCCACCAACGATGGCGGCGCCGGAATGATACAGGCGCTGGGCGCCCGGCTGCTGGACAGTACCGGCCGCAATCTGGCGCCGGGCGGCGCGGCGCTGGCGCAGCTGGCGCAGATCGATATCAGCGGAGTGGATGCGCGAATCAAAGCGTGCCGCTTTGAGGTCGCCTGCGATGTTACCAATCCGCTGACCGGGGAAAAAGGCGCCTCGGCGGTGTTTGGCCCGCAGAAGGGCGCCACTCCGGCGCAGATCGCGCAGCTGGATCGGGCGCTGGCCCACTACGCTTCGCTTATTCAGCGCGATCTGGATATCGACGTGCTGCATATTGCAGGCGGCGGTGCGGCGGGCGGTATGGGGGCGGCGCTGCACGCATTCTGTCAGGCTGAGCTGCGCAGCGGCATTGAGATTGTGACGGAGGCGCTCGGGCTGGCGGAGCAAGTCAGAGATGCCGATCTGGTGATCACGGGGGAAGGGCGCATCGACAGTCAGTCTGTGAATGGCAAGGTGCCGATCGGCGTGGCGCGGGTTGCCAAACAGTTTAATAAGCCGGTGATTGGTATCGCCGGCAGCCTGACCTCTGACGTGGGGGTTGTACACGCTCACGGCCTTGATGCGGTCTACAGCGTACTGTTCAGTATCTGTTCTCTGGAAGAGGCACTGGCCAGCGCGGAACAGAATGTGCGCATGACGGCGCGTAATGTTGCGGCAGCCATCAGGATAGGTAAAGGGCTGTAGGCCGGACCGCGATGCGCGGCGGCCCGGCGGCTGAGGCCGGTATGGGCGCCGCCGTAAAGATCGTTCTGGCACGTTATTTTACGCCAGCGCCAGCCGCTTACGCGCCTCGCGCGCAACGTTGGCCATCTCATCACTCAGCTCCAGCAGTTCCGGCTCCAGCGCGGCAATATCACTCGCCTGGTGCAGGCTGCCTTCCAGCTGCTGGCAGAGCTGTTTCAGGCGGGGGACTCCGCTGTAACTGGCGCTGCCGTGCAGCTTATGAATAATTTCACGCAGCCCGTTTACGTCACTTTCAGCCATACAGTGCGCCACGCGCGCCTCCACCTCAGGCAGGAAATCGAGCAGCATCTGTAGCAGATCGCGCGCCAGCGCCGGTTTGCCGGCCGCCTGACGCAGCGCCAGTGACCAGTCAAGCGAGACGGCAACCCCCGCCGCGGGCGGCTGAGAGGCGGGCGCAACCGGCAGATAGCGCTGCAGCAGCTGAGCCAGACGGGTTTCATCAATGGGTTTTGCCAGATAGTCATTCATGCCGGCGGCAATCAGCTGCTCGCGCTCGCCATCCAGCGCGTGCGCCGTTACCGCAACGATTGGCGTGCTGGCGTGCAGCGGCAGGCGCCGGATAATCTCGCTGGCCTGAATACCGTCGATGTCGGGCATCTGTATATCCATCAGGATCACATCCAGCCGCTGCTGCTGCGCGGCGCGGATAGCCTGCTCTGCGTTGTCACACAGAATGATATTTTCAACCTGCTCCTCCAGCAGCGCGCCGATAAGCCGGAGGTTAGCCGGGTTGTCATCCACCGCCATCACCGTCAGCGGCTGACGCGGCAGCGGAGAGATCAGGCGGTGCTGACGGCTGCCGATATCCAGCAGCAGCGGGATAAAGCGCGTCAGCGAAACCGGTTTTGCGATACAGCCGGCAATGCCGCGCGCACGCAGATCGTCGGCAAACAGCATCATCTCGCTCGGCAGCGCCAGCAGTACGGCATCCGCGCGATCGCACAGCTGCTGGATCTCCGTATCGGTCAGCATTGCCGGGTGCGGCTTAGCGACCGGCATGCCCAGCAGCAGCAGGGGATAGTGGCGTTCCGGCAGCGCAGCCAGGCTGGGATAATATTCTACCCTGAGCGGCGTGATACTCAGCATCTCCTGCACGACGCGCGCCACCGCCGGATGGGGCTCGACATAGGCCAGCGTTGTGGCGTGCAGGTCATCCAGCACGCGCGGAATGGTGGGGGCGTTCGGGTTAAGATTGAGCCGGACGCGCACCCGGAAAACCGACCCCCGATCGGGCTGGCTGTGAAAAGCGATTTCGCCGCCCATCTCCTGCACCAGCTTCTGGGTGATCACCAGCCCAAGACCCGTGCCGCCGTGCCGGCGGGTAATACTGGCATCCGCCTGGCGAAACGCCTGAAACAGCTGCGGCTGCTGCATTTCCGGAATGCCGATGCCGGTGTCATGCACCTGAATCTCCAGTTCCGCCTGCGTGGCGCTGAGATGCTGCAGCTCAACGCGCAGGTCGATATGCCCCTGCTCGGTAAACTTGATGGCGTTACCAATCAGGTTGATCAGGATCTGCTGCAGCCGCAGCGGATCGCCGATAACGTTGTCAGGCACGCTGTTTTGCAGGCAGACGGTGATCTCCAGCCCTTTTTCATGCGCGGAGGGTGCCAGCAGCACCAGCGTCTCATCCAGCGTGGCGCGCAGCGGAAAAGGAATCGATTCCAGCACCAGCTTGCCCGATTCCAGACGCGAGAAATCCAGCACATCGTTAATGATGCTCAGCAGATTATTGGCGGAGCGCTCAATTGTACTCATATAGTCGCGCTGGCTGGTGCTCAGGCTGGTTTTCAGCATCTGGCGGCTGAAGCCGATCACGCCGTTGAGCGGCGTGCGCAGCTCGTGAGACATGTTTGCCAGAAACTCGGATTTAATGCGGGCCGCCTCCTGAGCGCGTTTCTTTGCCAGATCCAGCTCGACGTTCTGAATCTCCAGCTGCTCCAGCGTTTCGCGCAGATCCCAGGTGGCCTGGTCGATATTTTGCTGCATCTCTTCATGGTAGGCGGTCAGCGACATCGCCATCGCGTTGATGCCGTTTTTCAACATGCTGAGCTCGCCCAGCATATAGCCCTCCACCCGGCTGTCGAGCTGGCCGCGCCGGATGCGATCCACGGTAGCAACCATATTGCGTATCGGGCCGGTCACATCGCGCATCAGACGATAGGCGAACAGCATGGCGAGGCAGAGGCAGAACAGCAGCAGCAGCGTGGCGACAAATACCTCTTTATACTGCGCCAGCCGGACCGACTGCAGATCCAGCTCAATGGCGACATAGCCCAGGGGATTACCGTCGGGTTTGGTCTGTTCATCCGGCTGCTCATCGGCGGAGTAGCGTTCAGAGATAATCGGCGTGCGCAGCACCAGCAGATTGCCCTGGCGTTCATGCGTTACGCCCTCGCGCAGCTGCGTCATATCCTCTTTTTGCAGCAGCGCCAGGTTCTGCTTGCTGTTGGATGTGGCGTAAACGCGATTCTGGTTGTCGAAAACCGTAATGGCACGGACAATATCGGAATGGCGCCGGTGCAGCAGGCTGACCAGCTCGTGGATCGCATCGCGATCGTGCCAGCTCATCCCATACTCACTGGATACCGCCAGCGGTTCGATAATATTTGCGCCGGCGTCGTAGACCTGGCGCTGCAGTTCGTTATAGCGGTGGACGACAAAAAAGGTGCTGAGCAGCAGACCAATCAGCAGCGTTGGCGCCAGTATTAAAATCATCATCCGCGCCCGCAGGCTGTATTTGGTCATCACAATGCCCTGGCGATAGCCGTGTCCCTGTGCACGCGTCGTGGCGGGCGGCACAACCTGATTAAAAGAGAATATAATTACTATGGCGCAATTTTACGCCGCAAAACAGCGGCCGACGACAAAGCAGCGGATCGCCGTCACGGTCGATGAGCTCGATCCGTTCGGCCAGGGCGTGGCACGCTATCAGGGGAAAACCCTGTTTATCAGCGGTGCGCTGCCGGGCGAACAGGCAGAGGTTACGCTGCTGGAAGATAAACGGCAGTTTGCCCGCGGTAAAGCGATAAAGATCGCACAGCCCAGTCCGCAGCGGGAAATTCCGCGCTGCCGCCATTTTGGCGTCTGCGGTGGCTGCCAGCAGCAGCACGCCGCCGTTGCACTGCAGGAGAGCAGCAAGGCACACGCGCTGAGCCGCCTGCTGAGCCGCGACGCCGCTTCTCCGGTGGCCGTTGAGGAGATTATCCGCGGGAATAGCTGGGGCTATCGCCGGCGCGCCCGGCTCGGACTGCAGTGGCAGCCGAAACAGCAGCGGCTGGTGATGGGGTTTCGTCAGGCGGCCAGTCATGCGCTGGTGCCCCTGCAGCAGTGCCCTGTTTTGGTGCCCGAACTTGAAGCATTGCTGCAGCCGCTGCACCACTGCCTGAGCGCGCTGCAGGGGGTAAGGCGGCTGGGGCATGTAGAGCTGGTGCTGGCAGACAACGGCCCGCTGATGGTGCTGCGTCATCTCGACGCGCTTTCTGCGCGCGATCGCGCAGACCTGGAACGCTTTTCGCATCAGCACTCGCTGATGCTGTATCTGGCTGACGGCAGCGATGAGCTGCAGGCGATTAACAGCAGCGAGCCCTACTACCGCTCGCAGGATTTAACGCTAACCTTTAGTCCACAGGACTTTATTCAGGTTAACGATCGCGTTAATCAGCAGATGGTGGCAACAGCGCTGGCGTGGCTCGATCTGCAACCCGATGACAGCCTGCTGGATCTTTTCTGCGGCATGGGGAACTTCACCCTGCCGGCAGGGAAATCTGTACAAAATGTTGTAGGTGTGGAGGGGGTTGCAGCATTAGTTAAGCAGGCAGAGTATAATGCCGCGCTTAACAATCTAAGCAATGTACGCTTTTTCCAGCATAATCTGGAAGAGGATGTTTCGCGTCAGCCCTGGGCGGCGCAGGGATTTAATAAGGTGTTACTGGATCCGGCGCGAGCCGGGGCGGCGGGCGTGATGTCGCATATTGTTAAACTTGCGCCGGAACGTGTGGTCTATGTTTCCTGTAACCCGGTGACACTTGCGCGCGACAGTCAGGTACTGCTGGCCGCGGGCTACCATCTGGAAAGGGTCGCGATGCTGGATATGTTCCCACATACCAGTCATCTCGAATCCATGGTGTTGTTCAGCAAAACATAAGCGACAGTTATGTCGCTGTGGCAGGAGAGGATATGGTTGCGGTCAGAAGTGCGCATTTAAATACGGCAGGGGAGTTTGCCCTCGATCAGTGGATTGCCAGCCTGACGATTAGCAATCCCCAATCCTGTGAGCGACTGGCAGAGACCTGGCGCTACTGTGAAGCCGAAACGCGCGAGCACCCCGATCAGACTCTGCTGCTGTGGCGCGGTATTGAGATGGTGGAAATCCTCACCATGCTCAGTATGGATTGCGATAGCCTGTGCGCGGCGCTGCTGTTTCCGCTGGCCAACGCAGAGGTGGTCAGTGAGGAGAAGCTGGAGCAGGCGTTTGGCAAAGGGATTGTCTCCCTGGTACACGGCGTACGCGACATGGATGCCATTCGCCAGCTGAAAGCGATTCATAATGACTCTATGGCTTCAGCCCAGGTGGATAATGTCCGCCGTATGCTGCTTGCGATGGTGGAAGATTTCCGCTGCGTGGTCATCAAGCTGGCCGAGCGGATTGCGCATCTGCGTGAGATGAAAGATGCGCCAGAAGATGAACGCGTGCTGGCGGCAAAAGAGAGCACGAATATCTATGCGCCGCTGGCTAACCGGCTCGGTATCGGCCAGCTGAAGTGGGAGCTCGAAGATTACTGCTTCCGCTATCTGCATCCGGATGAATATAAACGTATCGCGAAGCTGCTGCATGAACGGCGCATCGATCGTGAACAATATATCGACAACTTCGTGACCAACCTGCGTCAGGAGATGCAGAAAGAGGGCGTGCGGGCGGAAGTCTACGGGCGGCCGAAACATATCTACAGCATCTGGCGCAAGATGCAGAAAAAGTCGCTGGCGTTTGATGAGCTGTTCGACGTGCGCGCGGTGCGCATCGTGGCAGAGCGTTTGCAGGACTGTTATGGCGCACTCGGTACGGTACACACCCTCTACCGGCATCTGCCGAGCGAATTTGACGATTATGTCGCGAACCCCAAGCCTAACGGCTACCAGTCCATTCATACCGTGGTGCTGGGACCGCAGGGCAAAACCGTTGAGATTCAGATCCGCACCCGCCAGATGCATGAAGATGCTGAACTTGGCGTGGCGGCGCACTGGAAATATAAAGAGGGCCCGGGCGTCAGCAACTCGCGCGGGGCTGCCGGACACGAAGAGCGTATCGCCTGGCTGCGCAAGCTGATTACCTGGCAGGAAGAGATGGCGGATTCCGGTGAAATGCTGGAAGAGGTTCGCAGTCAGGTCTTCGACGATCGCGTTTACGTCTTTACGCCAAAAGGCGATGTGGTGGATCTGCCCGCCGGCTCCACGCCGCTCGACTTTGCCTATCACATTCACAGCGATATTGGTCATCGCTGTATCGGGGCGAAGATCAGCGGGCGCATTGTGCCTTTTACCTATCAGCTGCAGATGGGCGATCAGATCGAGATCATCACCCAGAAGCAGCCTAATCCCAGTCGTGACTGGCTCAACCCGAATCTGGGCTACATCACGACCAGCCGCGGGCGCTCCAAGGTACACGCCTGGTTCCGTAAGCAGGATCGCGATAAAAATATCGTGGCGGGCCGCCAGATCCTCGATAACGAGTTGAGCCAGCTCGATATCAGCATGCGCGAGGCGGAGAAGATCCTGCTGCCGCGCTACAACGTTGGCTCGCAGGATGAGCTGCTGGCAATGATTGGCGGCGGCGATATTCGCCTTAACCAGATGATCAACTTCCTGCAGGCAAAGCTTAATAAGCCGAGCGCTGAAGAGGAAGATCGCGAAGCGCTGCGTCAGCTGACGCAGAAGTCGCATCACGCCTCAAGCGCCCGTAAAGAGAGCGGTCGCGTGGTGGTGGAGGGGGTGGGAAACCTGATGCATCACATTGCCCGCTGCTGCCAGCCTATTCCCGGCGACGATATCACCGGCTTTATTACTCAGGGACGCGGCATCTCGATTCACCGCGCCGACTGCGATCAGCTGAGTGAACTGATCTCCCATGCGCCGGAGCGTATCGTTGATGCCGTCTGGGGGGAGAGCTACTCCAGCGGCTATTCGCTGGTGGTGCGCGTTACCGCCAACGACCGCAGCGGCCTGCTGCGTGATATCACGACTATACTGGCGAATGAAAAGGTCAATGTACTGGGCGTCTCCAGCCGCAGCGATACCAGAAAACAGCTGGCGACCATTGATATGGATATTGAGATCTACAACCAGCAGGTGCTGGGGCGCGTGCTGGCGCGGCTTAATCAGGTGCCGGATATTATTGACGCGCGTCGTCTGAATTAACGCGCAGCCGGCACTGGCCCGCTGCTCTTCAGGGTCGCCTTTTACGGCGGCCCTTTTTATACCGTTGTTTGAGGATTTTTCATGACTGCCCTGAACCGTCTGCTTAGCCTGATGCAAACCCTGCGCGATCCGGCGCGCGGCTGCCCGTGGGATCGCCAGCAGACCTTTGCCACTATTGCTCCCTATACGCTGGAAGAGACCTACGAAGTGCTTGACGCTATCCAGCGGGAAGACTTTACCGACCTGCGTGATGAGCTGGGCGATCTGCTGTTTCAGATTGTGTTTTATGCCCGTATGGCGGAGGAGGAGGGGCGTTTTAACTTCGACGATATCTGCAACGCAATCAGCGACAAGCTTGAACGCCGTCATCCGCATATCTTTGGCAGCGCTGAGGCTGAGAGCGCCGCAGAGGTGCTGCAGAACTGGGAAGCGATCAAACAGGATGAACGCGCGGCGAAAGCGCAGCACTCGGCGCTGGATGATATTCCGCGCGCGCTGCCGGCGCTGATGCGGGCGCATAAAATCCAGAAGCGCTGCAGCAGCGTGGGCTTTGACTGGGAGAGCCTCGGACCGGTGCTGGATAAGGTGCATGAAGAGATTGATGAAGTCATGCATGAAGCGCAGCAGGCCACTGTCGACAGCGACAAGCTGGAGGAGGAGATTGGCGATCTGCTGTTTGCAACGGTCAATCTGTCACGCCACCTCGGCAGCAAAGCGGAAATCGCGCTGCAGAAAGCCAACGACAAATTTGAACGCCGCTTTCGCCATGTGGAGCAGATTATTACCGCGCAGGGATTAAGTATGCCTGCGGCGACGCTGGAGCAGATGGAAGCGGCGTGGCAGCAGGTAAAACTGAGCGAGAACAATCACTAATCTGTCCGGCGTCATGCTGCTGTTTATTCCAGCAGTGCGCATAATTCAGCCGCTTGCGCTTACTCGATTCAGCCATCCAGCAACTTTGTGACATGCGTCAACATTTTCTGTCTGGCTATCCGCTATGTTAGCCGCTGCACGGCGCGGGAGGATGGTGTGATTCATCAATTGTGGCTGGGGACGACTTCGGGTATACTGCTTTCCCGTCCTGGTTATTCCATCGTCTTTAAACCTAAACTCTCAGGTTCAGCATGACAACGAATTATATTTTTGTGACCGGCGGGGTCGTTTCCTCTCTGGGCAAAGGCATTGCCGCAGCCTCCCTCGCAGCTATCCTCGAAGCACGTGGTCTGAATGTGACCATCATGAAACTCGATCCGTATATCAACGTTGATCCGGGTACCATGAGCCCGACACAGCATGGTGAAGTGTTTGTCACCGATGACGGGGCCGAAACCGATCTGGATTTAGGTCACTACGAGCGCTTCATTCGTACCAAAATGTCGCGTCGTAACAACTTTACGACCGGTCGTATCTACTCAGAAGTGCTGCGCAAAGAGCGTCGCGGCGACTATCTGGGCGCCACGATTCAGGTGATCCCTCACATTACCAATGCCATCAAAGAGCGCATCATCGAAGGTGGCGAAGGTCATGATGTCGTGCTGGTTGAGATCGGTGGCACCGTGGGCGATATCGAATCCCTGCCGTTCCTGGAAGCGATTCGCCAGATGGCGGTAGACGTGGGCCGTGAACACACCATGTATATGCACCTGACGCTGGTGCCCTATATGGCGGCAGCGGGTGAAGTGAAAACCAAGCCTACTCAGCACTCGGTTAAAGAGCTGCTGTCGATTGGTATTCAGCCAGATGTGCTGATCTGCCGCTCCGATCGCGCTGTACCTGCTAACGAGCGGGCGAAAATTGCCCTGTTCTGCAACGTGCCGGAAAAAGCGGTTATCTCGCTGAAAGATGTCGATTCCATCTATAAAATCCCGGGCCTGCTGAAGTCGCAGGGTCTGGATGACTATATCTGCAAACGCTTTAATCTGAACGCGCCGGAAGCTAACCTTGCCGAGTGGGAGCAGGTTATCTATGAAGAAGCGAATCCGGGCGGGGAAGTGACTATCGGTATGGTCGGCAAATATGTCGAGCTGCCGGACGCCTACAAGTCAGTGATTGAAGCCCTTAAGCACAGTGGTCTGAAAAACCGCGTAACCGTTAACATCAAGCTGATCGATTCACAGGATGTCGAGACGCGCGGCGTGGAGATCCTCAAAGATCTCGATGCGATTCTCATCCCCGGCGGTTTCGGCTACCGCGGCGTGGAAGGCAAGCTGATGACGGCGCAGTACGCGCGTGAAAATAACATCCCGTACCTTGGCATCTGCCTCGGCATGCAGATTGCGCTGATGGAGTTCGCGCGCAATGTGGCCGGGATGGAAGGCGCCAACTCCACCGAATTTGTGCCAGACTGTAAATACCCGGTTGTCGCGCTGATCACTGAATGGCGTGATGAGCATGGCAACGTTGAGCAGCGTACTGAGCAGAGCGATCTGGGCGGCACCATGCGTCTGGGTAGCCAGCAGTGTCAGCTGACGCCGGAAAGTAAAGTGCGCCAGCTCTACGGTTCTGATGTGATTACCGAGCGCCACCGTCACCGTTATGAAGTCAACAATCTGCTGCTGAAGCCGATTGAAGCGGCGGGTCTGCATATTGCGGGCCGTTCCGGCGACGATCAACTGGTTGAGATTATTGAAATCCCGAACCATCCGTGGTTTGTGGCCTGCCAGTTCCATCCGGAGTTCACGTCGACACCGCGTGATGGTCATCCGCTGTTTGCCGGCTTTGTGAAAGCCGCGCAGGAGCACCAGAAGCGTTTAGCGAAGTAAGAGTTTACGAACAACGCGCGAACTTTTCGCGCGTTGTTTGTCTTAGGATTGACTAACTTGTACTGAGGAAAATCGAATGTCCAAAATCGTTAAAGTCATTGGTCGCGAAATCATCGACTCCCGTGGCAACCCGACTGTAGAAGCAGAAGTGCATCTGGAAGGCGGTTTCGTTGGTCTGGCGGCGGCTCCATCAGGCGCTTCTACCGGTTCACGTGAAGCACTGGAGCTGCGCGACGGTGATAAGTCTCGCTTCCTGGGCAAAGGCGTAACCAAAGCGGTTGCTGCGGTTAACGGCCCAATCGCTGACGCGGTAAAAGGCAAAGATGCCAAAGACCAGGCGAACATCGATAAGATCATGATCGAGCTGGACGGTACTGATAACAAATCCAACTTCGGTGCAAACGCCATTCTGGCTGTTTCTCTGGCCGCAGCGAAAGCTGCTGCAGCATCAAAAGGCCTGCCGCTCTACGCACACATTGCTGAGCTGAACGGCACCCCAGGCAAATACTCTATGCCGCTGCCAATGATGAACATCATCAACGGCGGTGAGCACGCGGATAACAACGTAGATATCCAGGAGTTCATGATTCAGCCTGTGGGCGCGAAAAATATCAAAGAAGCCATCCGTATGGGTTCTGAAGTATTCCACAACCTGGCTAAAGTTCTGAAAGCCAAAGGCATGAGCACGGCAGTCGGTGACGAAGGTGGCTATGCGCCAAACCTCGGCTCTAACGCGGAAGCGCTGGCCGTTATCGCTGAAGCGGTAAAAGCAGCGGGCTATGAGCTGGGTAAAGATATCACCCTGGCGATGGACTGTGCCGCATCTGAATTCTATAAAGATGGCAAATATGTTCTGGCTGGCGAAGGCAACAAAGCGTTCTCTTCCGAAGAGTTCACTCACTTCCTGGAAGATCTGACCAAACAGTACCCAATCGTCTCTATTGAAGATGGTCTGGATGAGTCTGACTGGAACGGCTTTGCTTACCAGACCAAAGTGCTGGGCGACAAAATCCAGCTGGTGGGCGACGATCTGTTTGTCACCAATACCAAAATCCTGAAGGAAGGTATTGATAAAGGCATCGCGAACTCTATCCTGATCAAATTCAACCAGATCGGCTCTCTGACCGAAACGCTGGCTGCGATCAAGATGGCGAAAGATGCGGGCTACACGGCCGTTATTTCTCACCGTTCAGGCGAGACAGAAGATGCAACTATCGCTGACCTGGCGGTAGGTACTGCAGCTGGCCAGATCAAAACCGGTTCCATGAGCCGTTCTGACCGCGTGGCTAAATACAACCAGCTGATTCGTATCGAAGAAGCGCTGGGTGAAAAAGCGCCGTTCAACGGTCTGAAAGAAGTGAAAGGCCAGGCGTAATCGCCCGCCGGTGCTGCCCTGTGCAGCACGTTTTGCCTGAAGCCCCGCCCTGTGCGGGGCTTTTGTTTTTCAGGGCACAAAGCGGCTGTGAAGCCGCAGTAAAAATCTGCCATAATCTGCGCCCCGAATGAGAGACGTGAGTGAAAAATGTTCTACCCGATTAACGAAATGTTCCAGACGCTGCAGGGCGAAGGGTTTTATACCGGCGTGCCGGCCATCTTTATCCGCTTACAGGGATGTCCGGTGGGATGCAGCTGGTGTGATACCAAACATACCTGGGAGAAGCGCGCGGATCGGGAGACCTCACTGGGTGACATTCTGGTAAAAACCGTGGAGAGCGATGCCTGGGGAAGTGCAGACGCGGCCACGCTGATTGAGACCATCGCCCGGCAGGGCTGGAGCGCACGCCACGTGGTGATCACCGGCGGCGAACCGGCAATTTTTGACCTGCGTCCGCTGACGGAGGGTCTGGAAGCGCACGGGTTCCAGTGTCAGATCGAGACCAGCGGCACCCATGAGGTGCACTGCTCTGCGGCAACCTGGGTTACGGTTTCACCTAAGGTGAATATGCGCGGAGGCTACGATGTGCTGCTGCAGGCGCTGACGCGCGCGGATGAGATCAAGCATCCGGTGGCGCGCGAGCGTGACGTTGAGGCGCTTGATGAGCTGCTGGCGGAGCTGCATGACGATAAACCGCGTATTGTGGCGCTGCAGCCGATCAGCCGCGGCGATGCCGCAACCCGGCTCTGTATTGAAACCTGCATCGCCCGTAACTGGCGACTCTCCATGCAGACGCACAAGTATCTGAATATCGCCTGATTAACGGCAGGGCGCGCCATTTATGGCGCCCGGGTGGAAATCGCGCATCGGCCAGGGGCGCATGAATGCGCCCCCTACGCAAATACCGGCAGGTGCGCCATTCATGGCGCCCGGATGTGAAATCGAATATAACCGTAGGGGCGCCATTGATGGCGCCCGTGTTGGAATCGCATATTACCGTAGGGGCGCCATTGATGGCGCCCGTGTTGGAATCGCATATTACCGCAGGGGCGCCATTGATGGCGCCCGGGTGGAAATCGAATATAACCGTAGGGGCGCCATTGATGGCGCCCGGGTGGAAATCGAATATTACCGCAGGGGCGCCATTGATGGCGCCCGTGTTGGAATCGCATATTACCGCAGGGGCGCCATTCATGGCGCCCGGGTGGAAATCGAATATTACCGTAGGGGCGCCATTAATGGCGCCCGCGTCAGCTACTGCTTCGCTTTATACGCGTCGAATGCCTGCTTAACCTCTGCTCTGGCCTTAGCGGCATCTTCAAAACCGTTAAGCTCGACCTTCTTACGGCCATCCGGTAACTGTTTATACACCCGGAAAAAGGCTTCCAGCCGCTGCTGCTCGATTCTCGGCAGATCGCTTATCTCTTTAATATCATCATAGGTTGGATCAATTTTGCTGGCGGGCATCCACCTCACCGCCATCAATCATCTTTAGCACGCCAATCGCACGCAGCTTAATCAGAGTACCAGGCTGTAACGGCGCCCGGGCGTAAAAAATCACATCCAGCGGATCGTTATCGCCACCCAGCGACTGCGTCAGCGAACCGTAGTTGGCCGGATAGGCGACCGGCATAGACTGAAAGCGGTCAGCCACGATAAACCCGGTTTTCGCATCGGTTTCATATTTGATCGTTCCGCCTGCCGGAATTTCTGTCACCGCATAAAACTCCGCCGGCATACTCTCCGGCTGGGGAAAATCAAGCACGTTTTGCGCCTGAACGGCAGCAGAGGCAGAGATAAAAACAGCAAGCAGAGAAAGGTGTTTCACAAGGTTCATTGTTGATTCTCTTGATCTTTAACAGAGGAGACAACAACGTAGAGCGGAATCGTTACAAAGAGATGAATCAGTCGTAACGGGCTATCTGAAGATTCATACAGCTATCACAACGTTGCAGAGAACCGGATCCGTGGTGCCACGCTGCAGGAAGGCGGCAACCGCGTTCATCCCCAGGGACCTACATGAGTAAGCAACCGGGGTGGAGAAGGGCAGCCAGCGCGCCTGCAGCGTGGAGGAGGCCGGACTGGTCAGCCGCGGTAGACGCAGCCTGCCGTACAGGTCTCTTTGATCATAACCGCGCTCAGCACCGGCAGTACCGGCTTAAGCTCATCCCAGATCCATTTCGCCAGCACTTCACTGGTGGGATTCTCCAGACCCGGAATATCGTTCAGGTAGTGATGATCCAGTCGCTCATAAAGCGGACTGAAAATCGCTTTCAATTCAGCAAAATCCATGACCCAGCCGGTATACGCATCCACTTCACCGGTTATTTCCAGTCGCACCAGAAAGGAGTGGCCGTGCAGACGACCGCATTTGTGCCCTTCAGGCACATGAGGTAAGCGGTGAGCCGCTTCAAACTGGAACTCTTTAAACAGCGTGGTAGACATAATGACTCTCAGACGGAAAAACCGCTGAAGTCTACCTGAAAAGCAGATTTTTCGCACCCGTGAGGGTGCAAAAGCGCATTTAACGCTATCCGCTCCCGCGTCTTGAGATAAAACCCATATTTAACAAAGGGATAATTTACCACTTTTGGCGGTTAGCAATACCCGAAAAACCGCTTAGTCATTTTGGTTATTTAATATGTCGAACCCTTATTTAATCGTTAATATACAGCTCGGTAACCTACCTCCTCTTCCACCGCTTCTCGGTCCGGACTTCTGACACTGGAATTTTTAACGCGATGACGACTCAGGCACCCCCAGGCTCCATGCTGCCGCTCTCTCCGGAGCAACTTGCGCGCTTACAGGCGGCGACCACGGAATTTAATACGACTCAGCTTGCCTGGCTTTCGGGCTACTTCTGGGGCATGGTCAACCACACCCCTGGCGCGGTGGCGACACCTGCTGCTCCGCCAGCGGAAACCCCGGGCGTCACGCTGATTTCAGCCTCGCAAACCGGCAACGCGCGTCGCCTGGCAGAACAGCTGCGTGATGATCTGCTGGCAGCGAAACTGAACGTGAATCTGGTTAATGCCGGCGACTATAAGTTCAAGCAGATTGGCCAGGAAAAGCTGCTGGTCATCGTCACCTCAACCCAGGGCGAAGGGGAACCACCGGAAGAGGCGGTTGCGCTGCATAAATTCCTGCTGTCGAAGAAGGCACCGAAAATGGATGGCGCGGCGTTTGCCGTGTTTGGTCTTGGCGACACCTCTTACGAATTTTTCAGCCAGGCGGGCAAAGATTTCGATAGCCGTCTGGCCGAGCTGGGCGCAGAGCGCCTGCTGGATCGCGTCGATGCGGACGTTGAATATAGCGAGCTGGCCAGCGCCTGGCGCCTGCAGCTGACCGATCTGCTGAAAGCGCGCGTGCCGGTCGCCCCTGCGGCGCAGATTGCGGCCAGCAGCGCCGGCAGCGTCAACCTGGTCGACAGCAGCCCTTATACGAAAGAGCTGCCGCTCACCGCCAGCTTTGCGCTGAATCAGAAAATCACCGGCCGCCTCTCTGATAAAGATGTGCGTCACATTGAGATCGATCTCGGTGATTCCGGCCTGCGTTATCAGCCGGGTGACGCGCTGGGCGTCTGGTATGAGAATGATGCAGAGCTGGTAGAGGAGCTGCTGCAGCTGGTGTGGCTGAAAGGCGATGAGCAGGTGACGGTGCAGGGCAAAACGCTGCCGCTGGCTGAAGCGCTGCAGACGCAGTTTGAACTCACGGTCAACACGCCGCAGATAGTGGAGCGCTATGCTGCGCTGTCGCGCAATGAGGCGCTGCTGGCGCTGACGGAAGATAAGCAGAAGCTGCAGAGCTATGCCCAGAGCTTCCCGATTGTGGATATGGTGCGCCAGGCTCCCACCGAACTGAATGCTGAGCAGCTGACAGGATTACTGCGCCCGCTGACGCCGCGCCTTTACTCAATCGCCTCCTCCCAGGCGGAGAGCGAAAGTGAGGTGCATATTACGGTGGGCGCGGTGCGGTATGAAATCGATGGCCGTCAGCGCGGCGGCGGTGCTTCCACCTGGCTTGCCGATCGTCTGGAAGAAGAGGGCGCCATTCGCGTCTTTATCGAACACAATGATAATTTCCGCCTGCCGGCCAATCCGGATACACCGGTAATTATGATTGGTCCGGGCACCGGCATTGCGCCGTTCCGCGCCTTTATGCAGCAGCGTGACAATGACGGCGCTGAAGGTAAAAACTGGCTGTTTTTCGGCAACCCGCACTTCACCGAAGATTTTCTCTATCAGGTAGAGTGGCAGAAGTATGTTAAGCAGGGGCTGCTGACGAATATCGATCTCGCCTGGTCGCGCGATCAGGCTGAGAAAGTCTATGTACAGGATAAGATCCGGGCGAAAGGCGCAGAAGTGTGGCGCTGGATCGAAGAGGGCGCTCACCTTTACGTTTGCGGCGATGCGAATCGCATGGCGAAAGATGTAGAGCAGGCATTACTGGATGTGGTGGTCGAACACGGCGGCATGGATCGTGAAACGGCTGATGAATTTTTAAGTGAGCTGCGCATTGAGCGCCGCTATCAGCGAGACGTTTACTAATGAGCGAAAAACACCCTGGACCGCTGGTGGTTGAAGGTAAACTTTCTGACGCCGAGCGTCTGAAAAAAGAGAGCAACTATCTGCGTGGCACCATCTTAGACGATCTCGACGATGGCCTGACCGGTGGGTTCACCGGCGATAACTTCCTGCTGATCCGCTTTCACGGCATGTATCAGCAGGACGATCGCGATATTCGCGCCGAACGCGCTGAGCAGAAGCTGGAGCCGCGTCACGCCATGATGTTGCGCTGCCGTCTGCCGGGCGGCATCATTACCCCGACGCAGTGGCTGGCGATTGATAAGTTTGCCGCTGAAAAAACGCTTTATGGCAGCATCCGCCTGACTAACCGGCAGACGTTTCAGTTTCACGGCATTCTGAAAAAGAACGTGAAGCCAACGCATCAGATGCTGCATGAAGTGGGACTCGATGCGCTGGCGACCGCCAATGACGTCAACCGCAACGTACTCTGCACCTCAAACCCGGTGGAGTCAGAGCTGCATCAGGAAGCTTACGAGTGGGCGAAAAAGCTCTCTGAGCACCTGCTGCCGCAAACCCGCGCTTATGCGGAGATCTGGTGGGATAAGGAAAAAGTTGCGACCACAGATAAAGAGCCGATTCTTGGCGAAACCTATCTGCCGCGCAAGTTTAAAACCACCGTGGTGGTGCCGCCGCACAATGATGTCGATCTGCATGCTAACGATCTTAACTTCATTGCGATCGCTGAGCACGGCAAGCTGATAGGTTTCAATGTGCTGGTAGGGGGAGGCCTCTCTATCGAGCATGGTAATAAAGCGACCTACGCCCGTACCGCCAGTGAGTTTGGTTTCCTGCCGGTGGAGAAGATCCTCGATGTGGCGGCCGCGGTAGTGACCACGCAGCGCGACTGGGGTAATCGTACCGATCGCAAAAACGCCAAAACCAAATATACCCTTGAGCGGGTGGGCGTTGAGACGTTTAAAGCGGAAGTGGAAAAGCGTGCCGGTCTGACTTTCGCGCCGGCGCGTCCATATGAGTTCACCACCCGCGGCGATCGTATCGGCTGGGTTAAAGGCATCGACAACAAGTGGCACCTGACGCTGTTTATCGAAAATGGCCGCCTGCTTGATTACCCGGGCCGTCCGCTGAAAAGCGGCATTGCTGAAATCGCCAGAGTACACCAGGGTGATTTCCGCCTCACCGCCAACCAGAACCTGATTGTGGCTGGGGTGCCGGAGGCGCAGAAAGCGCAGATTGAAGCGATCGCCCGCGAGCACGGCCTGATGGAGAGCGTAACGCCGCAGCGTGAAAACTCGATGGCCTGCGTAGCGTTTCCGACCTGTCCGCTGGCGATGGCAGAAGCGGAGCGCTTCCTGCCATCCTTTGTCACCAAAGTCGAAGAGATCATGCATCGCCACGGCGTGGGCGAAGAGCATATCGTTCTGCGCGTAACCGGCTGCCCGAACGGCTGCGGTCGTGCGCTGCTGGCGGAGCTGGGGCTGGTTGGCAAAGCGCCGGGTCGCTACAACCTGCATCTCGGCGGGAACCGCGTGGGTACGCGCATTCCGCGTATGTATCGCGAAAATATCACCGAGAGCGAAATTCTGGCCACGATTGATGAACTGGTGGCGCGCTGGGCAAACGAGCGCGAGGCCGGTGAAGGTTTTGGTGACTTCACGATCCGCACCGGTATCGTTAAAGCGGTGCTGGATCCGGCTCGTGACTTCTGGGACGCGGAGGCTGTATGACCCTGCCCGATCTCGCCGTACTCAACAGCGGCAGCAAAGTTGACCGTATTATGGCGCTGGCTGAAAGCAACGTACAGCTGGAGAAACTCTCTGCTGAAGCGCGCGTCAGCTGGGCGCTGGAACAGCTGCCGGGAGCCTTTGTGCTCTCATCCAGTTTTGGGATCCAGGCGGCGGTGCTGCTGCATATGGTGACGCAGCAGCGGCCGGATATTCCGGTGATCCTTACTGACACCGGCTATCTGTTCCCGGAAACCTATCGCTTTATCGATGAGTTAACGGCAAAGCTCAACCTTAACCTGCAGATTTTCCGCGCGGAAACCTCGCCCGCATGGCAGGAAGCGCGCTACGGCAAACTGTGGGAGCAGGGGGTGGACGGCATTGAGCAGTATAACCAGCTCAATAAAGTGGAACCGATGAACCGGGCGCTGAGCACGCTGGGCGCGCAGACCTGGTTTGCCGGACTGCGGCGCGATCAGTCAGGCAGCCGTGCCAGCCTGCCGGTACTGGCGGTACAGCGCGGTGTCTTTAAGATCCTGCCCATTATCGACTGGGATAATCGGCAGGTGCATCAGTATCTGAAACAGCACGGTCTGAGCTACCACCCGCTGTGGGATGAGGGCTACCTCTCGGTGGGTGATACCCATACCACGCGAAAATGGGAACCGGGCATGGCAGAAGAAGAGACGCGCTTCTTCGGCCTCAAGCGCGAGTGCGGTTTGCACGAAGGCTAACCACCATCCACAGGGCGAATTTTCGCCCTGTTTTTTTGTTTCTCTCTCACGCACCTCTGTTAATTCCTAAAGTGATGCCCGGCTGGCCGCAGCCGGAATCGTGCTGCCTGAAAAAAGCGTTATAAAATCAGTTCTTAAGCAGAAAAACGCATCAGCTTTGCCAGTGCTATATTCCATTTGGTAACTACTCATGCGAAATCGTAATTTCATCTGGCGGAATAGCGCGACGTATAGTCGCGATAACTTATTGTAAAACTAGCAAGGTTATCGTGGATTATCTGCCCCTCTTTGCCGATCTCAGACAGCGTCCGGTGCTGGTTGTCGGCGGTGGTGAAATCGCTGCCCGTAAAATTGAACTGCTGCGCCGGGCTGGCGCGCGCATCCTGGTGGCCGCCCGCGAGCTGGGGCATGAACTGCAGGCGCTGGAGGCAGAACAGGCCGTAGAGTGGATAGCCCGCAGTTTTGAGCCGGCTCAGCTTGACGGCGTATTTCTGGTCATTGCCGCCACCGACGATAACGCACTTAATTCGCAGGTATTTGATGCCGCCAACGCGCGTCACAAGCTGGTTAACGTGGTGGATGACCAGCCTAAATGCAGCTTTATCTTCCCTTCTATTGTTGACCGCTCACCGCTGGTGGTTGCGATCTCATCCAGCGGCACCGCGCCGGTACTGGCGCGGCTGCTGCGGGAGAAAATCGAAGCGCTGCTGCCGGCAAACCTGGGTCAGATGGCCGCGCTGGCAGGAGAGTGGCGCGACAAAGTCAAACAGCGCTATCGCAAAATGTCCGATCGCCGCCGCTTCTGGGAGCGCGCCTTTAACGGCCTGTTTGCCAGTCAGATGGCGGCAGGCAACGTCAGCGCCGCGCGTCAGACGCTCGATTGCGAACTGGAACATATCAGCGATAACCAGGGTGAAATTGCGCTGGTCGGCGCGGGGCCTGGCGACAGCGGTCTGCTGACGCTGCGCGGTCTGCAGGTGATGCAGCTGGCTGATGTGGTGCTGTATGACCATCTGGTCAGTGATGAGGTGCTGGATCTGGTGCGGCGCGATGCCGATCGTATCTGCGTCGGAAAACGCGCCGGTGCCCACTCGGTGCCGCAGGAAGAGACGAACCAGCTGCTGGTATCCCTGGCGCTGCAGGGTAAGCGCGTGGTGCGTCTGAAAGGCGGCGATCCCTTTATCTTTGGCCGCGGCGGCGAAGAGCTGCAGGCGGCTAAAGCGGCAGGCATTCCGTTCCAGGTGGTGCCGGGTATTACTGCCGCCGCAGGCGCGACCGCCTATGCCGGTATTCCGCTGACGCACCGCGATTATGCGCAGAGCGTGATGTTTATTACCGGCCACTGCCGCGCCGACGGCGATGGCATCGACTGGCCATCCCTCGCGCGTGCGCGCCAGACGCTGGCTATCTATATGGGCACCGTAAAAGCAGCGGAAATTGCCGCCGGTCTGATTGACCACGGCCGCGATCCGCTGACGCCCGTAGCGGTGATTGGCCGCGGCACGCGTCAGGATCAGCAGGTGCTGACCGGAACCCTGAATCAACTTGAGGTGCTGGCAGCCGCCGCGCCGACGCCTGCGCTGTTAGTGATTGGCGAAGTGGTGAACTTGCACGGGCAATTAGCCTGGTTTCAACATTCTGCACAGCAGGGGGCTCGCGAGTCCGCCGTTGTCAATTTGGCTTGAGGAAAAACTATGGACCAAAATCGTCTTACTCATCTGCGTCAGCTGGAAGCAGAGAGTATCCATATCATCCGCGAGGTGGCGGCCGAGTTCAGCAATCCGGTGATGATGTACTCCATCGGCAAAGACTCCTCGGTAATGCTTCATCTGGCGCGTAAAGCATTCTTCCCGGGAACGCTGCCGTTTCCTCTGCTGCACGTTGATACCGGCTGGAAATTCCGCGAAATGTATGAGTTTCGCGACCGTACGGTGAAAAACATGGGCGCCGAGCTGCTGGTGCATCGTAATCCGGAAGGCGTGGCAATGGGGATCAACCCGTTTGTGCATGGCAGCGCCAAACATACCGATATTATGAAGACTGAAGGGCTGAAGCAGGCGCTGAACAAATACGGTTTTGATGCCGCCTTTGGTGGCGCGCGCCGTGATGAAGAGAAATCACGCGCGAAAGAGCGCATCTACTCTTTCCGCGATCGCTTTCATCGCTGGGATCCAAAAAATCAGCGCCCTGAGCTGTGGCACAACTACAACGGCCAGATTAACAAGGGCGAAAGCATTCGCGTCTTTCCGCTCTCTAACTGGACCGAACTCGATATCTGGCAATACATCTTCCTGGAAAACATCGAAATCGTACCGCTCTACCTGGCCGCGCCGCGCCCGGTACTGGAGCGCGACGGCATGCTGATGATGATCGATGACGATCGTATCAACCTGCAGCCAGGTGAAGAGATCACCGAGCGCATGGTGCGTTTCCGTACGCTGGGCTGCTGGCCGCTGACCGGCGCCGTGGAGTCTGAAGCGCAGACGCTGCCGGAGATTATCGAAGAGATGCTGGTCTCCACCACCAGCGAACGCCAGGGACGCATGATTGACCGCGACCAGGCGGGCTCGATGGAACTGAAAAAACGCCAGGGTTATTTCTAAGGAGACGCAGATGAATACCGTTATTGCACAACAGATTGCCGAGCAGGGTGGCGTAGAAGCCTGGCTGACGGCGCAACAACATAAGAGCCTGCTGCGTTTCCTGACCTGCGGCAGCGTAGATGATGGCAAGAGCACCCTGATTGGCCGCCTGCTGCACGACACGCGACAGATTTATGAAGATCAGCTCTCCTCTCTGCATAACGACAGCAAACGTCACGGTACTCAGGGTGAAAAACTCGATCTGGCGCTGCTGGTGGATGGCCTGCAGGCGGAGCGCGAGCAGGGCATCACTATCGATGTCGCCTATCGCTACTTCTCGACGGAAAAACGCAAATTTATTATCGCGGATACCCCGGGACACGAGCAGTACACCCGCAATATGGCCACCGGCGCCTCAACCTGCGATCTGGCTATTCTGCTGATCGACGCGCGTAAAGGCGTACTGGATCAGACGCGGCGCCATAGCTTTATCTCAACGCTGCTGGGCATCAAACATCTGGTGGTGGCGATCAACAAAATGGATCTGGTGGAGTATCGCCAGGAGACATTTGAGCAGATCAAACAGGATTACCTCGACTTCGCGGCTCAGCTACCGGGCGATCTGGATATTCGTTTTGTACCCATGTCCGCGCTGGAAGGGGACAATGTCGCTACCCCGAGCACGACTATGCCGTGGTATAGCGGTCCGACGCTGCTGGACGTACTGGAAACGGTTGAGCTGAAGCGCGCCGTCGATCACCAGCCCATGCGTTTCCCGGTACAGTATGTTAACCGTCCTAATCTCGACTTTCGCGGCTATGCCGGAACGCTGGCGTCCGGCACCGTACGGCCGGGAGATCGGGTAAAAGTCCTGCCTTCTGGCGTGGAGTCCACAATCGCGCGGATCGTGACCTTCGATGGCGATCTGCCGGAAGCCGCGGCGGGGGAGGCGATTACGCTGGTGCTGAACGATGAGATCGATATCAGCCGCGGCGACCTGCTGGTTGCTGCCGATGCCGAACTGCAGGCGGTACAGTCTGCTACGGTTGACGTGGTCTGGATGGCGGAGCAGCCGCTGCAGCCGGGTCAGAGCTATGAAATCAAAATCGCGGGCAAAAAAGCGCGCGGCCGGGTGGAAAAAATCCTGCATCAGGTGGAAATTAACACCCTGGCAACGCACACCGCTGACAGCCTGCCGCTGAACGGTATCGGGCTGGTGGAGATCACTTTTGATGAACCGATGGTGCTGGATCCTTATCAGCAAAACCCGGTGACCGGCGGCATGATTTTCATTGACCGGCTGAGCAACGTCACCGTGGGTGCCGGTATGATTAATCAGCCGCAGAGCGCAGCACCTGCTACCGCAGGTAACTTTAGCGCCTTTGAGCTGGAGCTAAACGCGCTGGTGCGCCGTCACTTCCCGCACTGGAACGCGCGCGATCTGCTGGGCGGTGCGTAATGGCGCAGCATGATGAAAACGTGGTGTGGCACGACCATCCGGTCACCCGGGCGGCGCGTGAGCAGCAGCATGGTCATCAGGGCGTAGTGCTGTGGTTTACCGGGCTCTCCGGCTCGGGTAAATCCACCGTGGCAGGTGCGCTGGAGCAGGCGCTGCATCAGCTTGGCGTCAGCACTTACCTGCTGGACGGTGACAACGTGCGCCACGGTCTGTGCCGCGATCTCGGCTTCAGCGATGACGATCGCCGGGAGAATATCCGGCGTGTGGGTGAAGTGGCCCGGCTGATGGTCGATGCCGGACTGGTGGTGCTTACCGCTTTCATCTCGCCGCACCGGGCTGAGCGGCAGATGGTACGCGATCTGCTGGGCGAGGGGGAGTTTATCGAGGTCTTTGTCGATACACCGCTGGCGGTGTGTGAAGCGCGCGATCCGAAAGGGTTATATAAAAAAGCGCGCGCCGGTGAACTGCGCAATTTTACCGGTATCGACAGCGCGTATGAGGCGCCCGAAGCCGCTGATATCACGCTGGATGGCGAACAATTGGTTACAAAACTCGCGGCCCAATTGTTAGACCTGCTGCGCCACCGCGATATCATCAGATCCTGAACCGACGCGGCAAACGCCTTCTCCGGGTTTGCCGCATTTTAGCGTCAACAGGATCTCTATGCAGAACGTCACTCCCATGCTCGCACGCAAAGACGACAGCTTGCCTGAAGAGCCGCGCTCCTCATTACCGGGCGGCGTCATTGGCTTTTTTGCCTACTGGTGCGCGCTGGCCATCCCCTTTCTGCTCTATGGCTCCAGTACGCTGTTCTTTTTTCTCTATACCTGGCCTTTTTTCCTCGCGCTGCTGCCGGTATCGGTGCTGGCCGGCATCGCGCTGAGCCTGATAATGCGTGGACACCTTTTCTGGTGCGCCCTGGCGACCAGTCTGCTGGTCATCTGCCTGTTCTGGCTGCTGTTCTCCTGTCTGTCCGGATGGTAAGCGCAGAGATGTGCAAACGCATCCGCTGGTTACAAAAGTTTGCCTGCTGTTTTTCGTGCCCGCCTGCTATAAATAATCCGGATAAATCTGCTTACGCGCCATTTTCGCTGCCGCAGTGGAGTCCGGACTCAAGTTATGGGATGATTGGGCCGTTTTTCAGGGGGCGGGGATGGGAAAACTGACGTTACTGCTGCTCGCGCTACTGGGATGGTTGCAATATTCCCTGTGGCTGGGCAAGAACGGTATCCATGATTACACACGCGTCAGCGAAGACGTGGTGTCACAACAGGCGAATAACGCCAAACTCAAAGCGCGAAACGATCAGCTGTTTGCCGAAATTGACGATCTCAATGGCGGTTCAGAGGCGATTGAGGAGCGCGCACGCAGCGAGCTGGGTATGATTAAACCCGGCGAGACTTTCTATCGCCTGGTGGCAGACCAGAACAAACGTAATGCGCAGCAGTCTGCGCAAAATCAGCAACGATAACAACATGACTCACCACTCTCACGCTGCGGATGTGATTGCCGTCGTGCCGGCTGCCGGTGTCGGCAGCCGCATGCAGGCGGCGTTTCCCAAGCAATATCTCACTATTGGCACCATGACGCTGCTTGAACACAGCGTGGCGCGCCTGCTGGCTAACGCCGCGGTGCAGCAGGTGATTGTCGCCGTCAGCGCTGACGACGGCTGGTTCGATTCGCTGCCGCTGGCGCGCGATCCGCGGGTAGTGCGGGTCACCGGCGGCGCAACCCGGGCCGAGTCAGTGCTGGCAGGCCTGCAGCACATCAGAGAGAGCGCATGGGTGCTGGTGCATGACGCCGCGCGCCCGTGCCTTCATGCTGACGACCTGGCACGGCTGCTGGCCGTGCGGGATCACAGCAGAATCGGCGCCATTCTGGCGGCACCGGTACGCGATACCATGAAGCGCGCTGAGCCGGGCAAAACGGCGGTGGCACATACGGTAGAGCGTGACGATCTCTGGCACGCGCTGACGCCACAGTTTTTCCCGCATACGCTGCTGACCGCCTGTCTGAGCCGGGCGCTCAGCGAAGGCGCTACGATCACAGATGAGGCGTCAGCGCTGGAGTATTGCGGCTATCATCCGCAGCTGATTAGCGGGCGCAGCGACAACATCAAGGTCACGCGGCCGGAAGATCTGGCGCTGGCGGCCTTTTACCTTACTCAGATTCAACGACAGGAGAACGCATAATGCGTATCGGTCACGGCTTCGACGTTCACGCTTTTGGCGGTGAAGGTCCACTGGTGATTGGCGGGGTGCGTATCCCGTTCGAGCACGGTTTTATTGCCCACTCCGACGGCGACGTTGCGCTGCATGCGCTGACCGATGCGCTGCTGGGCGCGGTGGCGATGGGCGATATCGGTAAACTTTTTCCGGATACCGATCCGGCGTTTAAAGGCGCTGACAGCCGCGGCTTGCTGCGCGAAGCGTGGCGCCGTATTCAGGCGAAAGGCTACGTCATTGGCAACGTTGACGTTACGATTATCGCGCAGGCGCCTAAAATGCTGCCGCACGTGCCGCAGATGCGCGTCAATATTGCCGAAGATCTGGGCTGCCACATGGATGCGGTTAACGTGAAAGCCACCACCACCGAAAAGCTCGGCTTTACCGGACGCGGTGAGGGTATTGCCTGCGAGGCAGTGGCTCTGCTGGTAAAGGCTGACGCATGAGTGAGCTGCACTATCTGCACGGCGTGCCTGCTGCCACCGGCATAATTAAAGCGCGTCCGGATGATTTTGTGGTGATCGAAGATCTCGGTTATCCCTATGACGGCGACGGCGAGCAGCTGCTGGTACGCATCCGCAAAACGGGCTGCAACACGCGTTTTGTTGCTGAAGCCCTGGCGAAATATCTGGGCGTGCCGGCGCGCGACCTGAGCTATGCCGGCATGAAAGATCGCCACGCCGTGACTGAACAGACGCTCTGTTTCCGCCTGNTGCCTGCTGCCACCGGCATAATTAAAGCGCGTCCGGATGATTTTGTGGTGATCGAAGATCTCGGTTATCCCTATGACGGCGACGGCGAGCAGCTGCTGGTACGCATCCGCAAAACGGGCTGCAACACGCGTTTTGTTGCTGAAGCCCTGGCGAAATATCTGGGCGTGCCGGCGCGCGACCTGAGCTATGCCGGCATGAAAGATCGCCACGCCGTGACTGAACAGACGCTCTGTTTCCGCCTGCCGGGTAATGCCATGCCGGTAATGAGCGGCTTCCAGCTTGAAGGGGTTGAGATCCTGCAGGTGATCCGGCACAGGCGTAAGCTGCGTACCGGCGCGCTGGCGGGAAACGCCTTTCGGCTGGTGATCCGCGACGTGTCCGATCGCGCCGACGTTGACGCGCGCCTGCAGCAGATTCAGGCGCAGGGCGTTCCCAACTATTTTGGCGAGCAGCGCTTTGGCCGCGGCGGGAATAACCTGCAGCAGGCGCAGCGCTGGGCAGAAGAGCAGTTTCATCCGCGCGATCGGAATATGAAAGGCCTGCTGCTGTCAGCCGCGCGCAGCCATCTGTTTAATCAGGTGACCAGCGCACGTCTGCAGCGCGACGGCTCACTGCAGCTGGCGCAGGCAGGCGATGCATTGCAGCTCGCCGGACGCGGCAGCTGGTTTGTCGCCGCTGCCGATGAGCTGCCAGCGCTGCAGCAGCGCGTGACCGCGCATGAGCTGCGTATCACGGCACCGCTGGCGGGACGCGGTGAGGCGGGCACGCAGGGGGAGGTTGCCTCATTTGAGCAGCAGCAGCTGGCGCAATCGCCGGCGCTGCTGACGCTGCTGACGCGTGAACGGGTTGATGCCGCTCGCCGCGCGATGCTGGTGGTGCCGGATAATCTGCAGTGGCAGTGGCAGGATGACGCCACGCTGGCCCTGCAGTTCTGGCTGCCCGCCGGCAGCTTCGCCACCAGCCTGGTGCGCGAGCTGCTGAGCAACGGCGCTGCGGCACCGCTCGGCGACGAGTAGCGCTGACGCCTGGCGCGTTAATTCACCCGGCCGCTGGCCGGGTTCTGACCACGGCAGAGACAAACCCTGCCTCTGTCACGATTTACGTCTACCACTTCCCGCGCCTCATCGCTAGAATGCACCTATCCCTGTCTCACCGGCCGCTGGCGTCACTACGCCCGATTTTTTGCAAGCCGGCACCGGCTGGCGGGGACCGGTGAATGAACAAAGGTCAGAAACAGATGCGGATATTGCTGAGTAACGACGATGGAATCCATGCGCCCGGCATTCAGACGCTGGCGCACGCGCTGCGGGAATTTGCTGAGGTACAGGTGGTGGCACCCGACCGCAACCGCAGCGGTGCCTCAAATTCACTGACGCTGGAAACGCCGCTGCGTACCTTCACGCATGCCAGCGGCGATATCGCTGTACAGATGGGGACACCCACCGACTGCGTCTTTCTCGGCGTGAACAAGCTGATGCAACCGCGTCCTGACATTGTGGTCTCAGGCATTAATGCCGGTCCCAATCTGGGCGATGATGTGATCTATTCCGGTACCGTTGCGGCTGCGATGGAGGGGCGTCATCTCGGCCTGCCGGCGCTGGCGGTGTCGCTGAATGGTCATACGCACTATGACAGCGCGGCAGCCGTAACCTGCGTGCTGCTGCGTGCGCTCTCCCGGGCACCGCTGCGTACCGGACGCATCCTCAATATTAATGTGCCCGATTTGCCACTGGCGCAGATTAAAGGCTTTCGCGTCACGCGCTGCGGCAGCCGCCATCCGGCAGATCAGGTGATTTGCACTGAAGATCCACGCGGCCAGCCGCTCTACTGGATAGGCCCGCCAGGTAAACAGCTTGATGCCGGCCCCGACACCGATTTTGCCGCCGTAGACGCCGGCTATGTTTCGCTGACGGCGCTGCATGTCGATCTCACCGCACACGCCGCGCAGAGCGTGCTGCATGACTGGCTGCTGCAGGCAGAGGTCTCACTGGCATGATAAACCGGCGCATCGACACGCTGTTAGCCCAGCTGCGGGCGCAGGGTATTACAGATGAGCGTCTGCTGCAGGCGATTGCGGATGTACCACGTGAACGCTTTGTTGATGAAGCGTTTGAGCACAAGGCGTGGGACAACATGGCACTCCCTATCGGCAGCGGACAGACCATTTCCCAGCCCTATATGGTGGCGCGTATGACCGCGCTGCTGGAGCTGAACCCGCACTCGCGCGTGCTGGAAATCGGCACCGGCTCCGGCTATCAGACCGCGATTCTCGCGCATCTGGTCGATCACGTCTGCTCCGTTGAGCGGATCAAAGGGTTGCAGTGGCAGGCTAAACGCCGCCTGAAGCAGCTCGACCTGCATAATATCTCTACCCGGCACGGTGATGGCTGGCTCGGCTGGCCCGCGCGCGGGCCGTTTGACGCCATCATTGTTACCGCAGCGCCGCCCGAAATTCCGACTGCGCTGATAGCACAGCTGGGTGAAGGTGGCAGAATGGTGCTGCCGGTGGGGGAGGACCACCAGGTGCTTAAGCGTCTGCGCCGCCATAAGGGCGAGCTGACGGAAGAGATTATCGAGCCGGTACGCTTTGTCCCGCTGGTGCAGGGCGACCTGGCGTAAGGGCGATCTTACGTATTTCTTCACAATCACAGCGTGGCATGGCGCAGGTGATATTGTTACTATCCTCTTTTTCGATAGCGATGCGCGTTTGAGCCTATTCGCGTAGAGATTTATGCGGTTCAGACCGCAAGAGAGTTCTGACCAGTATTGCCATCACGGGGGAGCAATGAGCACAGGAAGCACCGCATTTCAATTACGCCGTCTGGCGGCAGTCTCACTGGTAGGTTTCTGGCTGGCTGGCTGTAGCTCTGGCGATAACACGCAGGCGCCTATCAGTCAGGTTGGCAGCAATAACGGCGGCGGTATGCTGACACCCCAGGGCGGCGGTATGGTCGCTCCACAAGGGGGCGGTATGGTTTCCGGGCAGAGTTCGCCGGTGCCCGCGATGCCACAGGGCGGAATGTTAAGCAGTAATATATCTTCTTCTGCACCCGCAGGCGGAATGATTAGTACCAGTAATAATGTTGCCACTGAAAACGGGCGAATTGTTTACAACCGAAATTACGGGAATATTCCGAAAGGCAGCTACGGCGGTGAAACCTATACCGTCAAACGTGGCGATACCCTGTTTTATATCGCCTGGATCACCGGCAACGACTTCCGCGATCTGGCTCAGCGCAACAACATCCCCGCGCCATATGGCCTGAGCGCCGGGCAAACCCTGCAGGTAGGCAACGGTAACGGTCAGACAATTACCGGTGGAAATGCAATAACGGCGGCCGATGCCAGCCAGAGTGGAGCCGCCGGAACAACGGCGCAAACGCAAATAAAATCCCCTGCTGTTGCACAGCAACCTGTTATTACGTATTCTGATGATTCAGGTTCGACAGGTGGGAAAATGCTACCGTCGAAAGGAGCAACTAATGTGGCAACGACCACAGCTCCGGTTACCGCACCGCCTACAGTCAGCAGCACTTCAAATAGCTCAACCCCGGTGGGGAGCTGGCGCTGGCCGACTGATGGCAAGATCATCGATAACTTCTCTGCTGCGGAAGGCGGAAACAAAGGTATCGATATCGCCGGGTCTCGCGGACAATCTGTTGTCGCTACCGCATCGGGAAGGGTGGTGTACGCAGGTAACGCGTTACGCGGGTACGGTAATTTGATCATCATTAAGCATAACGATGATTATCTGAGCGCCTACGCCCACAACGATACAATGCTGGTCCGGGAACAACAGGAAGTTAAGGCGGGGCAAAAGATAGCTACCATGGGTAGCACCGGTACCAGTTCAGTTAGATTGCATTTTGAAATTCGTTACAAGGGGAAATCCGTAAATCCGTTGCGTTATTTACCGCAGCGATAATCCGGCAGAACCTTTGGTGTTCTGCCCTTGGATCACGGGTAGGAGCCGCTTATGAACCAGAATACGCTGAAAGTTAATGAGTTACATGAAGATGCGGAATTCGAGGAGAACGGAGCTGAAGTTTTCGATGAGAAAGCTCTTGTTGAGAACGAACCTGGTGATAGCGAAGTAGCAGAAGAAGAGCTGTTGTCACAGGGTGCGACGCAACGAGTATTGGATGCGACGCAGCTCTACCTCGGAGAGATCGGTTATTCTCCGTTGCTGACGGCAGAAGAAGAAGTCTTCTTTGCGCGTCGTGCTTTACGAGGCGATATTCCTTCTCGCCGCCGCATGATCGAAAGTAACTTACGCCTGGTAGTGAAGATTGCCCGTCGTTACAGTAATCGTGGTCTGGCCCTGCTGGACCTGATTGAAGAGGGTAACCTTGGCCTGATTCGTGCCGTAGAGAAATTTGACCCGGAGCGCGGGTTCCGTTTCTCAACGTACGCTACCTGGTGGATTCGTCAGACTATTGAACGGGCTATCATGAACCAAACCCGTACAATTCGCCTGCCGATTCATATTGTCAAAGAGCTGAACGTTTATCTGCGTACCGCGCGTGAACTTTCACACAAGCTCGACCACGAGCCGAGTGCGGAAGAGATCGCCGAGCAGCTGGACAAGCCGGTTGATGACGTGAGCCGTATGCTGCGTCTCAATGAACGTATTACCTCGGTTGACACCCCGCTGGGTGGTGANAAAAAGCGCTGCTGGACATCCTGGCCGATGAGAAAGACAACGGTCCGGAAGACACCACGCAGGACGATGACATGAAACAGAGCATCGTTAAGTGGTTGTTTGAACTTAATGCCAAGCAGCGTGAAGTGCTGGCGCGTCGTTTCGGCCTGTTAGGCTATGAAGCGGCAACCCTGGAAGATGTGGGTCGCGAAATCGGGTTAACCCGCGAGCGCGTTCGTCAGATTCAGGTGGAAGGGCTGCGTCGCCTGCGGGAAATCCTGCAGACACAGGGCCTTAATATCGAAGCACTGTTTCGCGAATAAGCCATAATCAGCAGCATAAACGGTGACCTTTCAGGTCACCGTTTTTTTTGCCTGCGATCAGACCAGGCTTTTCAGCCGGTAGATCCACTCCAGCGCCTGCTTTGGCGTCAGGCTGTCAGGATCCAGCGCTTCCAGCGCGTCCACCGCCGGCGAGGTCTCTGCCACCAGCAGAGGCAGCTGCGCGCCTCCATCTGCAGAGGCGCTCTGACTGCCGGAAAGCGCCTCCAGCTCTTTCAGTTTCTGCCGCGCGCGCTTGATTACCTCTTTTGGCACGCCCGCCAGCGCCGCAACCGCCAGACCATAACTCTTGCTGGCGGCACCCTCCTGCACGCTGTGCATAAAAGCGATGGTATCGCCATGTTCAACCGCATCCAGATGCACATTCACGACACCCTCCATTTTTTCCGGCAGCGTGGTCAGCTCGAAATAGTGGGTGGCAAACAGCGTCATCGCTTTGATGCGACTGGCAAGGCTTTCGGCGCATGCCCAGGCGAGTGACAGGCCATCATAGGTTGAAGTGCCGCGGCCTATCTCATCCATTAGCACCAGACTATTTTCCGTCGCGTTGTGCAGAATATTGGCGGTTTCTGTCATCTCAACCATAAACGTTGAGCGGCCGGAGGCAAGGTCGTCTGCCGCACCGACGCGGGTAAAGATGCGATCGACAGGACCAATCACGACCTCTTCAGCCGGCACGAAACTGCCTATCCACGCCATCAGCGCAATCAGCGCGGTCTGGCGCATATAGGTGCTTTTACCGCCCATGTTCGGTCCGGTAATAATCAGCATGCGCCGCTGCATCGACAGCGAGAGCGGATTGGCAATAAAGGGCTCTTTCAGTACCTGTTCCACCACCGGATGCCGGCCTGCGGTAATGCGGATCCCCGCTTTCTCCTGCAGCACCGGCCGGCAGTAGTTCAGCGTCCAGGCGCGCTCTGCCAGGCTGGCAAGCACATCCAGCTCGGCCAGCGCGGCCGCGCTCAGCTGCAGCGCTTCCAGATGTGGCAGCAGGCGATCGAACAGCTCCTCATAGAGGCCTTTTTCCAGCGCCAGCGCTTTGCCTTTGGAGGTCAGAACCTTATCTTCATACTCTTTCAGCTCAGGAATAATATAACGCTCGGCGTTTTTCAGCGTCTGGCGGCGCACATAGTGGATTGGCACCAGATGACTCTGACCGCGGCTGACCTGAATGTAGTAACCATGTACCGCGTTGAAGCCGACTTTCAGCGTATCCAGCCCCAGTTTTTCCCGCTCGCGGATCTCCAGCCGGTCAAGATAGTCACTGGCGCCGTCAGCCAGCGCCCGCCACTCATCGAGTTCAGCGTTGTAACCTGGCGCGATGACGCCGCCGTCACGCACCAGCACCGGCGGTGATTCAATGATCGCCTGCTCCAGCAGCGTACGCAGCTCAGCAAACTCGCCTGTCTGCCTGCGCAGGCTCACCAGCCGTTCCGCCTCTGCTCCGGCCAGCAGCTGATTGATTTCCGGCAGCTGCTGAAACGCATGCCGCATGCGTGCCAGATCGCGCGGGCGAGCGGTGCGCAGCGCCAGGCGTGCCAGGATGCGCTCCAGATCGCCTACCTGACGCAGGACCGGCTGCAGCGCGTCGCTCAGCGACTGCAATTCTGCAATCGCATCCTGACGCCGGACGATCGTTGTAAGGTCACGCAGCGGCATATGCAGCCAGCGCTTCAGCATACGGCTGCCCATCGGCGTGACGGTTTTATCCAGGACCGCTGCCAGCGTGTTATCGATCCCGCCAGCCAGATTCTGAGTAATTTCAAGGTTACGGCGCGTGGCCGCATCCATGATCACGCTATCCTGCTGGCGCTCCATGCTCAGGGAACGAATGTGTGGCAGCGTGGTACGCTGGGTATCTTTGGCATACTGCAGCAGACAGCCCGCAGCACGCAGCCCCAGATGCGCCTGCTCTACGCCAAATCCGCGCAGGTCGCGTGTACCAAACTGCAGATTCAGCTGCTGGCGCGCGGTGTCGATCTCAAATTCCCACAGCGGACGCCGCCGCAGACCGCGGCGCTGGTCAATGAGCGACATCGCCTGCAGATCTTCAGGGTAGAGCAGCTCCGCAGGATTCGTGCGCTGAAGTTCTGCTGCCATCGCTTCAGCGTCGCCCGGTTCGCTCAGGCGGAAACGCCCGGAGCTGATATCCAGCGTGGCGTAGCCAAAGCCGCGCTGGCTCTGGAAGATTGCAGCCAGCAGGTTATCCTGGCGCTCCTGCAACAGTGCTTCATCGCTGATAGTGCCGGGGGTGACAATCCGCACCACCTTGCGTTCAACCGGGCCTTTGCTCAGCGCCGGATCGCCGATCTGTTCGCAAATCGCCACTGACTCACCCAGCTGAACCAGTTTTGCCAGATAGCCTTCTACGGCGTGATAGGGCACCCCGGCCATCGGGATGGGCTCACCGGCTGAAGCACCCCGTTTGGTCAGGGAAATCTCCAGCAGCTGCGAGGCGCGCTTTGCATCATCAAAGAACAGCTCGTAGAAATCGCCCATGCGGTAGAACAGCAGGATGTCAGGGTGATCGGCTTTCAGGCGCAGATACTGCTGCATCATAGGGGTGTGAGCGCTGATATTCTCTAATGTACTCATAGTATTAGGGTGTCCATGTTTAAACATAAGCAGCGCGATACATGATTCTGATTCTCTTTTATCTGCCCCTCTTAAGGCTCAGCGTAGTTGCCAGAGGCTGGCTGAAGGGCGGGCAGTAACCTGAATGTGTTCACGAGTACGTGCTGATTATGATAACGGAGTCTGTATGGCAGGAAAACCGGCGCGCAGGGCTGTTTCTTCGAGGATGCTCGAAACAATGAAATCTGGCGATAGCAATAAAGCTGATGTCGAAGAAAATAGAGGTTTACACGTATTATGCAGGAAAACTGGTGTTAATTTCTTTTCTATCGTTACCTAAGCCTGGTCGGCCTGCTCCCCGTTGATTAACACACCGCGATGTTAGTGATGTCTTCATCAGTCACATGAGGACATCCCCAATAAGAGGCGATTTTCCGACGAACATCTCATCAGTATTCTCCGGGAGACCTGCGTGAATTCGCCTGGAAATTTTGGTATAATATTTGTTCGATGACTGTCCGCCCGGATTCTGCTGGAGCAACCATGAGCAACACCAAAAAAACTCAGACAACCTACGTAAAGCCATCTCGTGCTGACATCGTTCGCTCGGTAGCAACATCTACGGCTGTTGAGACAGGACAGTCCTCTGAGAAGATCGAAGCTTCCCTTGAAGCGGCGCGCAAAAAATTTGCTCATTTGCGTCTTGCGGTTTAATCCCTTCTTAAGGCCTCGCTGACCCAGTGTTTCATCGGTTCGTAGTCCATTGATATGCCAGCATGGATGGCCGATATATACCGGGTTTTGTTTTGCTCCCAGCTTTGATAATCCAGCGGTTTGTATCCTCTCTGCACGGCCATCACGTCGGCTAACAGGCGTGACAAGCGTCCGTTTCCTTCTCTGAATGGATGGATAAGTATCAGCTCGACATGAGTTATGGCGATAGCGGTGATGAGCTGTTCATCATCCATGCCGCTACATGGCGTATATTGAGCCAGATACCTGTTGTCAAATTCGTTCAGCAGTTTTGGCAACTGCGCTGAGGGGGCAAACATAAAGCCGCCCTTGCTTATATTGACCGTTCTTTCTTGTCCTGCCCACTCGTAAATATTACCTGGCCAGCGGTGATGCCAGTTTTTTAGCAGGGCTACGCTGAGTTGTCCTTCCGGGAACTGTTCTTCAAAAACGGACCGGTAGAGTTGTTCTAACAGGACAAGTTCCGCTTCATCCATCTCATCGGAAGCAGAGATACCCAGTTTATTAGCCAGAACCTGTTCGCCAGAGTTTTTCTCATACTGGCCTTCACTGCTGGATACATGGTATCGGCACATGGAGATGACCTGTGTTATCAAAGGAATGGAAAAAGGAGGGATTATAACGCTGGATGAGGAATGTAAAAAATAAACGCAAAATCAGTCGCTTAAAAATGCAGATTAAAATATAGCTTTTATAATCTGCTGGAAAACAATTGTGATTAATCAGTGTCATCAGGCCAATGCATCATTAGCGTGTGAGCTGATATTCTCTAATGGACTCATAGTATCAGGAACGCAGGACTGTTTCTTCGGCCAGGCTTCAGAATTGCAGAATGAGCCGGTACTGTTTCTGCGCTGAGGGCGCAAAATGTCATCGTCAACATTTCACGAAAGCTGCTACCATCGCGTTACTCCTGCTGACACTGCCGATAGCGAATGTTATGACCCGAAAAAGTACCAAAGCGGCCACCATTAAAGATATTGCGCAGATTGCCGGCGTAACCAATATTACCGTTTCACGCGTGTTTACTGCCCCCGATAAGGTTAAACCCGAAACGCGCGAGCGGATCCTGGCCGCAGCACGCACGCTTAACTATGTGCCTAACGCGTTTGCCCGCAATATCAAGGCCAGCCAGAGTCCTATTATCGGCGTGGTTACCGACGATACATTTAATATCGTCTATTCCCATATCATCAAAGAGGTGTGCCGCCTGTCGGATGCCAAAGGCTATTCGGTCATGTTCTTTACCACGAACGGCAACCGGCAGATTGAGGCGCGCGCGCTGCAGACGCTGGTCAGCTATAAAGCGGCCGGGATTATTCTGTCGGTAGTGGAGGATTCTGACCGCTACGATAAAAGCCATATTGACGTGGTGCGCCACTCTTCAAGCCAGCTTATCCAGCTGGATCGTCAGTTTGATACGTTGCTGCCGGCGGTTTATATCAATAACAGCCGCGCCGGTGAGCTGGTTGCCGAAGCGATAATGAAAAAAGCGTTTCGCAATGTGCTGGTAATTGGCGGCAGCGAACACTCCCACATCACCCGGCAGCGTATTGCCGGGATCCGAAACGGAATCGACGAGCGGGTTACTCTGCACACGCTTTATACCGACTACCGCTACGAACATGCTAAGGCGATGATTCAGTCATGGTTCTCCACCACCCATGAACGCTACGATGCAATTGTCGGATTAAACGGCATGATCACGCTGGCGGCTATTAATCTTGCCAACAAATGGGGGATGCACGACACCGGCTTTATCTCTGTTGATGAAGTCCCCTGCGCCGAAGATTTTAATCAGGTTATTCCTTATGTTGCTCATGATACCGGCCAGTGGGCGCGGGTAGTGTCAGAAAATATCATCTCCGCTATCGAGGGCCGTCCCTACGAAACCCGTGTAATGCTTAACGGCTTCCTGAAAAACCTTTAGTTTCAAATGCCTGCCGGGTTTTTTCTGTAACAACACTGAAAGTGATGTTAACAAGATGTGATATGCCGCAAGGATCTTAAACTTGTCCATCTGAGAATGTTGACGTTGTCATTTTGGGTGTTTAAATTTTGATCTCATATCTGGGGCGATGAATTTCCTAATCCGCAGATAGCGTATTCCTGGCATACAGGACGTTTTGATATTGATGTTAACGTCAACATTTCAGGTGCGGTTGCGCAGTGTTCCTGTACCGGCTTTATTTCGTAACGACGATAAGCAGTTAACTGAAAAGACCCGGAGAAAATTATGAAAGGCAAACTGAACACCCTGCTGGCGCTCTGTGTAACGGCCCCTTTAATGCTGTCATCCGCACTGGCGATAGCAAAGCCGCTGACTATCGGCATGTCCTTCCAGGAGATGAATAACCCCTATTTTGTCACCATGCAGGAAGCGCTCAAGGCTGCAGCCGGCAGCATGGGGGCCACGGTGATTGAGGCAGATGCCCGTCACGATGTCTCGAAGCAGATCAACGATATTGAAGATATGCTGCAGAAAAAAGTCGACATCCTGCTAATTAATCCGGCGGACACCAACGGTGTTGAAAATGCGGTAAACGAGGCAAAAAAAGCGGGCGTGGTGGTGGTGGCGATTGACGCTCAGGCTAAAGGTCCAATCGACTCTTTTGTCGGCTCCAAAAATTATGATGCCGGCCTGCAGGCCGGGGAGTTTCTGGCGAAAGCGCTGGGCGGTAAAGGTAAGGTCGCCATTCTTGATGGCATTCCGGTGGTGCCGATCATCGAACGCGTTAAAGGGTTTGAAGATGCCATGAAGAAGTATCCCGGCATCAAAATCGTTAACCGTCAGAACGGCAAACAGGAACGCGATACCGCGCTAAGCGTTACCGAAAATATGCTGCAGGCAGCGCCGGATCTGGCCGGCATTTTTAGCGTCAACGATACCGGTGCGCTCGGGGCCCTGGCGGCGATTCAGGCGAACGGCGCAGAGGTGAAACTGGTCAGCGTCGATGGCCAGCCGGAAGCGGTGAAAGAGATTGAGAAAGCGGGATCGCCGTTTATTGCAACCTCTGCGCAGTTCCCGCGTGACATGGTACGGCTGGGGCTGGGCGTGGCGATGGCGAAGCACTGGGGAAGTCAGGTGCCGGCTGCAGTGCCGCTTGACGTGAAACTGATCACGAAAGAGAACGCCAGCGGCTTTAGCTGGTAATGACTCCGGGGAGGCGCTGCCATGCCGTTACTGCAACTCAGCGGAATCAGTAAATCATTTCCGGGCGTACGCGCGTTAAACAACATCAACCTGACGCTGCACGCCGGTGAAATCCATGCGCTGCTCGGTGAAAACGGGGCGGGTAAATCCACGCTGATGAAGATCCTGAGCGGTATTTATCAGCCTGACAGCGGCGAAATCGCTATCGACGATCGGCCGCAGCAGTTTGCTGGCTATCGTCAGGCGATAACAGCTGGCGTGGGAATTGTCTTTCAGGAGTTCTCGCTGATACCGGGTCTTAATGCCGTCGAGAATATTTTTCTGAATCGCGAACAGCGTACCCGCTGGGGATGGCTGGATCGCCAGACGATGCGCAGCCGTACGCTGGCGCTGCTGGCGCGGCTGGGGGTTGAACTCGATCCGGACATTGCGGTAACGCATCTCAGCGTGGCGCAGCAGCAGTTTGTTGAGATTGCCAAAGCGCTGGCGCTGGATGCGCGGATCCTGATCCTTGATGAACCTACGGCAACGCTGACGCCGGGTGAAGCTGAGCATCTTTTCCGGGTGATGCGCGACCTGCGGCAGCAGGGGGTGGGCATGCTGTTTATCTCGCATCATCTGGAGGAGATCTTTGCGGTATGCGACACCATTACGGTACTGCGCGACGGAGGCTATGTTGGCACGCTCCCGGTGAGCGACTGTAGCAGCGAGCAGCTGGTAAAAATGATGGTGGGCCGTCAGGTGGCACAGCATTTCCCCGATAAGCTGCCGCTGCCGGCGGCAACGCTACCGCTGCTGGAGGTCAATCTGCAGCGCCAGCGTCAGGGGCCCGCAGACGCTTTTCAGCTCTGGCCCGGGGAAATCCTCGGCTTTGCCGGGCTGGTGGGATCGGGCCGCACCGAAACCGCCTGCGCGATGCTGGGTGCACAGGCGTGCTGGCAAAAAGAGGTGCGCCTGAATGGCGAACCGCTGCGGCTGCGTACGCCCGCCGATGCCTTAGAGCAGGGGATCGGACTGCTGCCGGAAAACCGCAAAACCGAAGGGCTGGTACTGCCGTTTAGCGTGGCGCATAACATCACGCTGAACCGGCAGATCACCCACGGCGGATTTCTGCACCATGTGCGCGAGCGTGAAGTGGTCAGCGATCTTATCCGCAGGGTTGGCGTGAAAACGCCGTCAGCGGAGCAGGAGGTGAATACGCTTAGCGGCGGTAATCAGCAAAAGGTGGTCATTGCGCGCTGGCTGAATAATGACTGCAAAGTGCTGATCTTTGACGAACCCACACGCGGTATCGATGTGGGGGCAAAAATGGAAATTTATCAGCTGATGCAGCAGCTGACCCGTAAGGGCATCGCCATCATCGTCATCTCTTCTGAGCTGTCGGAGATTATTGGCCTCTGTCACCGGGTGCTGGTGTTTCGCAACGGACATATTGCGCAGGAGCTTCACGATACGGCAATCAACGCTGAAACCATCATGCTACACGCTACGGGGAACGCATCATGAGTATTCTCTCTAATTCCATGCTGTCACAAACGTCGCACAGGCGCGGCCGGCTCGACCGATGTCTGCACCATCCCGCCTTCCTGCCATTTGTCGGTTTTGTGCTGCTGTTTATTGTGATGATTTTTCTCAACGATAGCTTTCTGACCGCGAACAACCTCAGTAACGTGGCGCGTCAGGTCTCTATCAACGCCATTATTGCCGTGGGAATGACCTGTGCCATCTTAACCGGCGGGATCGATCTGTCGGTGGGATCGGTGATGGCGCTCTCCGGTACCGTTGCTGCCGGTCTGATGGTGGCGGGAATTCCGATGCCGCTGGCGGTGCTGGCCGGATTGCTGATCGGTATGGGTTTTGGTGCCCTGAACGGCGGCTGTATCGCCTGGCTGCGGATGCCGCCCATCATCGTTACGCTCGCCAGCATGGGGATCGCACGGGGACTGGCGCTGATGTACACCGGGGGATATCCCATCTCCGGCCTGCCGGAAAGCTTCATGATGTTTGGTCGTGCCAGTCTGCTGGGTATTCAGGTGCCTATTTTAATCATGCTGGTGGTCTATTTGCTGGCGTGGATCCTGCTGCATCAGAAGCCCTTTGGTCGTCACGTCTACGCTCTGGGCGGCAATGAAGAGGCCGCGCGCCTGAGCGGTATCCGCGTCTCCCGTACCAAGCTCTGGGTATATATCATCAGCGGCCTCACGGCAGCCGTGGCCGGTATTGTGCTCAGTTCGCGTCTGATGAGCGGACAGCCCAACGCCGGTAACGGATTTGAGCTGGATGCGATCGCTGCTGTCGTGCTGGGCGGGGCGGCAATAGCCGGCGGTAAAGGTGCCATTCTTGGGACGCTGGTGGGCGCGATGATGCTCGGCATTCTTAATAATGGCCTGAATCTGATGGGGGTTTCACCCTATGTGCAGATTGTGATTAAAGGCGGGATCATTCTGGGCGCGATCTGGCTGAGTTCCGTTAAGCGTAAAGCACACCGTTAAGATGGCCTGCGGGCCATCTCTCTGTCACTCAATGTTGACGTTAACATTTATCGAAAAGGATACGCTATGAATATTCTGCCGCAACAGATCAAAAGCCTGGTGAACTATGGCCCGCGCGATTATCGCCTGGAGACATTACCGCTGCCTGAGCCGAAGGCACGCGAGCTGCTGGTAAAAGTGGGGGCATGTGGTATCTGCGCGTCTGACGTCCACTGCTGGCACGGGGCGCCAATGTACTGGGGAGATGGCAATCCGGAAAAAGCCTGGGTTAAAACGCCAGTAGTGGTGGGGCATGAGTTTTATGGCACGGTAGTCGGATATGGCGAGGGCGCGCTGGAGCATTTTGGCGTGTCGCCTGGCGACCGCGTCATCGCTGAACAGATTATTCCCTGTAATCAGTGCCGCTTCTGCAAAGATGGCAAATACTGGATGTGCGAAAAGCACGACATCTACGGCTTTCAGACGCAGGACTCTGATGGCGGTATGACCGAATATATGCTGTTCAAAGCCAACAGCCGGGTGCATAAAATTCCTGATACGCTGACGCACGAAGAGTGCGCGCTGATTGAGCCCTTCGCCTGTGCGGTCCACGCGGTGAACCGCGCGGCGATTGAATTCAATGATGTGGTGGTACTTGCGGGGGCTGGCCCGCTCGGCACCGGCATGATTCAGGCTATCCGCCTCAAAAACCCCAAACTGTTTATTGTGCTGGATACCATTCCGGAACGTCTGGCGCTGGCGAAAAAGCTGGGGGCCGATCTGGTTTTCAACCCGCTGGAGCAGGATGTGGATGCGGAGGTGCGTAAACTCACTGACGGCTACGGCTGCGACATCTATATAGAGGCGACCGGCAACCCGCTGGCGGTCAATCAGGGACTGCAGATGATTCGGCGCATGGGCCGCTATGTCGAGTTCAGCGTCTTTGGTAAACCGGCAACGGTAGACTGGTCGATCATTGGCGACCGCAAAGAGCTGGATGTGCGCGGCTCGCATCTTGGCCCGCACTGCTATGAAACGGTTATCAGCTTTTTTGAAAAAAAATGGTTCACCGCAGAAGGCATTGTTACGCACAGTTTTCCGCTGGCGGAGTGGGAGCAGGGTTTTGCAATGGCATCAGGTCGCGAATCGATCAAAGTGCTGCTGGTACCCTGAAGCCGTTACGTGCGCCACCTCATCCAGAGGGGCGCACACACCGCGTAAAGTTACGACATTACTCTGTCCGTTAATGCGCTGAACGACTACCATATGCGTTCAGGTTTTTTGCTCGCTTATGGATATCTAATGCGTATTAAGGTTGCCCTCATTCCGTTGTTTTTCCTGCTTGCTGCCTGCAGCAGCAAGCCTGCGCCTCATCAGCAAGGCGATGTTGTGCCGGCACCTAAAGGCGGCTTCCTGCTGGATTCGTCGCATGCGGTTCAGCCGATGTTTGGTGACTTTGCCGGCAACCCGGCAGCAGAACAATTTATCGATCGGATGGTAGCGAAACATGGTTTTAATCGCGATCAGCTGCATGCGGTTATCGGACAGGCAAAGAGGCTTGATTACGTGCTGCGTCTGATGGATCAGCAGGCACCGAGCTATACGCCGCCAGCGGGGCCAAACGGCGCCTGGCTGCGCTACCGGAAAAAATTTATCACGCCCGATAACGTACAGAATGGCGTAGCGTTCTGGAATCAGTATGAAGATGCTCTGCAGCGGGCGCAGCAGGTTTATGGCGTACCGCCGGAAATTATCGTCGGCATTATCGGCGTTGAGACGCGCTGGGGCCGGGTGATGGGCAAAACCCGTCTGCTGGATGCGCTGGCGACGCTCTCGTTTAACTATCCGCGCCGCGCCGCCTATTTCAGCAGCGAGCTGGAGACCTTCCTGCTGATGGCGCGCACCGAACAGGACGATCCGCTGGATCTGCGCGGATCCTTTGCCGGGGCAATGGGCTATGGCCAGTTTATGCCCTCATCCTATAAAGAGTACGCGGTGGATTTCAACGGAGATGGTCATACCAATCTCTGGGATCCGGTTGATGCGATTGGCAGCGTCGCAAACTATTTCCAAGCGCACGGCTGGCGCAGCGGTGAGACAGTCGCCGTACCGGCGAGCGGACAGGCACCTGCGCTGGAGAATGGCTTCAAAACGCGTTATCCGGTTGCCACGCTGGCGGCCAGCGGTCTGACCCCGCAGGGCTCACTGAATGGCAACAGCGAAGCCAGCCTGCTGCGACTCGATCTGGGCACCAGCTATCAGTACTGGTACGGCCTGCCTAACTTCTATGTGATTACGCGTTATAACCACAGCACGCATTACGCAATGGCCGTATGGCAGCTGGGAGAGGCGGTCGCCAAAGCGCGGCAGGGTAATCTGCTTTAATGCTGTCCTTATAAAGTGTGAGGATATAATATGGCACCCTCTTTGCGGTGCCATTTCACCGCATGCAGATTATCAGGAGCACTTATGGAGCATTTACCCGCCTGTCCGCTGTGTCAGGCTGATTATACCTGGCAGGATGGCGATAACCTCAACTGCCCGTCGTGCGGCCATATCTGGTCCGCCAGCGCTGCAGAAGCGAACGATACGCTGCTGGTACGCGATGCCAATGGCAACGCGCTGGCAGATGGCGACAGCGTCACCGTGGTCAAAGATTTAAAGGTAAAGGGCAGCTCTTCGGTGCTGAAAATCGGTACCAGGGTCAAAAGTATTCGTCTGGTTGAAGGCGATCACAATATTGACTGCAAAATCGAGGGCTTTGGCCCGATGAAACTCAAATCTGAGTTTGTGAAAAAGAGCTGACGGCCGGACGGCGCTGGCCGTCCTGCTTTATTTCCTGAATATGTTCACGCCTCCCGCTTTCGGTTCCTGCTGCGCCACCCTCTGTACTGAACGCCGCTAATCTCATTCACTGCTGAACGTCAGCGCCTGCCTGGCACAGATCGGGACTATGCTTGATGAAGCCGTACTGACCCCGGCCGATCCGGTACGCGGCAACGACACGCTGCTGTGCGCTCTCCCGCATCCGGTCAGGATGACATGAAACCGGACCGGAGGCAGCGGAAGCAGGGGCGCAAATTTCGCTGCTGCTGGTTGAAAAGCGCCGTCTGCCGCTCCATTTACTGCTAACGTTGCGCCGCAAAAGGAGAAAGCGATGAATGATGAACAGCTGCAGCAATTAAGCCGTCAGATTGGCGAAAAGCTCATAGCGCGCCACGCCAGCGTGACGACGGCTGAATCCTGCACCGGCGGCTGGATTGCCAAAGTTTTCACGGATATCAGCGGCAGCTCTGCCTGGTTTGAGCGCGGATTTGTCACCTATAGTAATAGTGCCAAGCAGCAGATGGCAGGCGTGCAGGCGAGCACGCTTGCGCGCTATGGCGCAGTGAGTGAACAGACGGTGCGTGAGATGGTGGTGGGCGCGTGTCAGGCGGCGCAGGCACCTTATGGGATCGCTGTAAGCGGCATTGCAGGGCCGGGCGGCGGCAGCGCAGATAAACCCGTCGGCACCGTCTGGTTTGCCCTTGCCGGACCGGAGGGTATCTTTACGCAACGCTGTGTTTTTGCAGGCGATCGCGAGGCGGTGCGGCGTCAGTCGGTGGCGTGGGCGCTGCAGACGCTGCTTGATCAATTTCTGATAAATTAGGCTTGATACTGTATGATTATACAGTATAATTATTGGCAACAGAACGAGCGGACACAGCCAGTGTTTGCTCACCCGGCATGATTAGGAGTGTAAATGGCGATCGACGAGAACAAACAGAAGGCTTTAGCTGCCGCACTGGGCCAGATTGAAAAACAATTTGGTAAAGGCTCCATCATGCGTCTGGGTGAAGACCGCTCGATGGATGTAGAAACTATTTCTACCGGCTCCCTGTCGCTGGACATCGCACTGGGTGCGGGTGGTCTGCCGATGGGACGTATCGTAGAGATCTACGGACCGGAAGCTTCTGGTAAAACCACGCTGACGCTGCAGGTTATTGCGGCTGCACAGCGTAAAGGTAAAACCTGCGCCTTTATCGATGCTGAGCATGCGCTGGATCCGGTCTATGCGAAAAAGCTGGGCGTGGATATCGATAATCTGCTCTGTTCACAGCCGGATACCGGTGAGCAGGCGCTGGAAATCTGTGACGCGCTGGCACGTTCAGGTGCCGTTGATGTCATCATCGTTGACTCCGTTGCGGCGCTGACGCCTAAAGCGGAAATCGAAGGTGAGATCGGTGACTCGCACATGGGTCTGGCGGCACGAATGATGAGCCAGGCGATGCGTAAGCTGGCAGGTAACCTGAAACAGTCCAATACGCTGCTGATCTTCATCAACCAGATCCGTATGAAAATTGGTGTGATGTTTGGTAACCCGGAAACCACCACCGGTGGTAACGCGCTGAAGTTCTACGCGTCCGTTCGTCTTGATATCCGCCGTATCGGTGCGATCAAAGAGGGCGACGAAGTGGTAGGTAGCGAAACGCGCGTGAAAGTGGTGAAGAACAAAATCGCTGCACCGTTTAAGCAGGCAGAATTCCAGATCATGTATGGCGAAGGGATCAACACCTTTGGTGAGCTGGTAGACCTGGGCGTGAAACACAAGCTGGTGGAGAAAGCCGGTGCGTGGTACAGCTACAACGGCGACAAGATTGGTCAGGGTAAAGCAAACGCGACCAACTTCCTGAAAGAGAACCCGGCAATTGCGAACGAGATTGACAGCAAACTGCGTGAGGCGCTGCTGACAGGTGCGACAGCAGAGGAAAATACTAAAGAGCCTTCTGACGCTGAGCTTGAAAAAGCAGGCGAAACTAACGAAGACTTTTAATATCAGCGGGAGCAGCAATGCTTCCGTTTTCTTTTTTACTCCTCTGCACGCCTTCCGCTCTCTGCCCCCCATGCTTTACCCTGTCCGTTACCAACAGTAAGGCTAATGCGTATGTCATCAACATCATCACAGGCACCGGTGCCTGACTTCTCCCGTTTACTTGACCGCGCTATGCGCCTGCTTTCACAGCGCGATCACAGCCGCAGCGAGCTGAAGCGCAAACTGCAGCTCTCCGGCCAGCGTGCGGCCTATTTGCAGCAGCAGGAAAATATCCCGATTCCGGATGAGCTGCTGGAAAAAGTGCTCGACTGGTGTCAGGAAAATGGCTGGCTGAACGATAATCGATTTACTGAGCGTTTTATCCAGAGCCGGGCGCGCAAAGGATATGGTCCGCAGCGCGTCAGGATGGAGCTGCAGCAAAAAGGCATCGGACGCGACGAGATTAATCAGGCGCTGGCAGAAAGTGACGTGGACTGGACAGCGTGTGCTGCAGAGCTTGCCAGACGTAAGTTTGGCGAGCCGCTGCCGCAAACNAAAAAAGCAAAGTACAGCGTTTTCTGATGACAAAAGGCTTTATGATGGAAGATATTCAGGCGGTTTTCAGAAATAGTGACGACTGAAAGGCAATGTGATTTTACTTCCTATTGCAGAAATTTTATCTTATTCCCACTTTTTGTTCCTGAGTCAGCGACGGACCGGATAGACAGGGTTTGTCAGCGAAAGGGAACGTTCGTTAGCGTGATTCCAGGAATTTTATGAGCAAGAGCACTGCTGAGATCCGTCAAGCGTTTCTCGACTTTTTTCATAGCAAGGGACATCAGGTTGTAGCCAGCAGCTCCCTCGTACCGAATAACGATCCAACGCTGCTGTTTACCAACGCCGGCATGGTGCAGTTCAAAGACGTTTTCCTTGGCCAGGACAAGCGTGATTACACGCGTGCGACCACCTCACAGCGCTGCGTGCGCGCAGGCGGCAAGCATAACGATCTGGAAAATGTGGGTTATACCGCACGCCATCACACCTTCTTTGAAATGCTGGGCAACTTCAGTTTCGGCGACTATTTCAAGCAGGAGGCGATTGCTTATGCCTGGGAACTGCTGACGGGTGAGCAGTGGTTCAGCCTGCCAAAAGAGCGTTTATGGGTAACCGTTTACGAAACCGATGACGAAGCCTTTGATATCTGGGCTGACCAGATCGGTGTGCCGCGCGAACGCATTATTCGTATTGGCGACAACAAGGGCAGCGCATACGCATCTGATAACTTCTGGCAGATGGGCGATACCGGTCCCTGCGGTCCCTGTACTGAAATTTTCTACGATCATGGCGACCATATCTGGGGAGGCCCGCCGGGCAGCCCGGAAGAAGATGGCGATCGCTATATTGAGATCTGGAATATCGTGTTTATGCAGTTCAACCGTCAGGCTGACGGCACCATGCAACCGCTGCCTAAGCCGTCGGTGGATACCGGCATGGGGCTGGAGCGTATCGCGGCAGTCCTGCAGCATGTGAACTCCAACTATGAGATCGATCTCTTTGCGCAGCTGATCAAATCTGTAGCTCAGGTCACGGGCGCAAGCGACCTCAATAACAAATCGCTGCGCGTTATCGCAGATCATATCCGCTCCTGCGCCTTCCTGATTGCCGATGGCGTTATGCCATCGAATGAGAACCGCGGCTATGTGCTGCGCCGCATCATTCGTCGTGCGGTTCGCCACGGCAACATGCTGGGCGCGAAAGAAGCATTCTTCTATAAGCTGGTGGCGCCGCTGATTGAGGTCATGGGCGCTGCGGGTGAAGATCTGAAGCGTCAGCAGAAGCTGGTAGAAAATGCGCTGAAAGCGGAAGAGGAGCAGTTTGCTAAAACGCTGGAGCGTGGTCTGGCGCTGCTGGATGACGAGCTGGCAAAAGTGAGCGGCGACACGCTGGATGGTGAAACCGTCTTCCGTCTCTATGACACCTTTGGCTTCCCGGCGGATTTAACCGCTGACGTCTGTCGCGAGCGCAATCTGAAAATTGATGAGGCGGGCTTTGAAGCTGCCATGGAGCAGCAGCGCCAGCGCGCGCGCGAAGCCAGCGGCTTTGGTGCGGACTACAATAGCGTTATTCGCGTTGATGCCGTAACCGAATTTAAAGGTTATGAAGAGCTGACGCTGAACGCCACGATTGAGGCGCTGTTTGTTGATGGTCAGGCAGTGGAGCAGATCACCGCTGGACAGGATGCCGTCGTTATCCTGAACGCTACGCCATTCTACGGTGAATCAGGCGGGCAGGTGGGGGATACCGGCGTACTCACAGGGCAGAATGCTGAATTTAGCGTGCAGGATACGCAAAAGTATGGCAAAGCACTGGGACATATCGGTAAGCTCGCTCATGGTCAGCTGCGCATCGGTGATGCGCTGCAGGCGCAGGTAAACGAAGCGCGTCGTGCACGTATTCGTCTGAATCACTCGGCAACGCATCTGATGCATGAAGCACTCCGTGAAGTGCTGGGCGATCACGTCGGGCAGAAAGGCTCGCTGAATAACGATAAGTATCTGCGTTTTGACTTCTCACATTCTGAAGCGATGAAGCCGCAGCAGATCCGCGAAGTTGAAGATATCGTCAACGCACAAATCCGCCGCAACCTGCTGATTCAGACCGATATCATGGATCTGGAAGAGGCTAAAGCGCGCGGGGCGATGGCGCTGTTTGGTGAGAAGTACGATCAGCGGGTGCGCGTGGTTAGCATGGGCGAATATTCAGTGGAGCTGTGTGGCGGTACGCACGCTGCGCGCACGGGTGATATCGGCCTGTTCCGCATTCAGTCTGAGTCGGGTACGGCTGCCGGTATTCGTCGTATCGAGGCGCTGACAGGTGAAGCGGCAATTGCTCAGCTGCATGCACAGAGCGATCAGCTGGCTGACATTGCTCAGGTGGTGAAGGCCAACAGCAGCAATCTTAGTGAGAAGGTGCGCGGTCTGGTTGATAATGTACGCGCGCTGGAGAAAGAGCTGCAGCAGCTACGCGACCAGCAGGCAGCACAGGAGAGCGCGTCGCTGAGCAGCAGCGCCATTGAAATCAAGGGCGTTAAACTGCTGGTAAGTGAGCTGAGTAACACTGAACCGAAAATGCTGCGTACGATTATGGATGACCTTAAAAACCAGCTTGGGTCTGCCGTGATTGTACTGGCAACGGTAGCAGAAGGTAAGGTTTCGCTGATTGCAGGCGTAACGAAAGATCTGACCGACCGCGTGAAAGCAGGTGAGCTGATTAGCGAGCTGGCCGTTCAGGTGGGCGGAAAAGGCGGTGGACGTCCTGACATGGCGCAGGCGGGCGGGACCAATCCGCAGGCGCTGGCAGGCGCGCTGGCAGGCGTACAGGAGTGGGTAAGCAGCCGGCTGTAACAATTAAAATTAAGCGTTGTATAGCGCCAGGAACGTCTGTTCCGGCGCTTTTTAGTGCAATGGACACCAGGTAATGACAAAGTCCGGTCGATGTAGTGTATTTCGGCTAAACTAATTATCAGCAGAATGTATTGGCGTGACAAATCACAATGGTGTATTTGTCATAGGCATTGTTCAGCGGTATATGATGGATATGGCCGGGAGCCCGAACAGGCCCGACTCTTTTAATCTTTCAAGGAGCAAAGAATGCTTATTCTAACTCGTCGAGTTGGTGAAACCCTCATGATTGGCGATGAGGTGACTGTAACGGTGCTGGGCGTTAAAGGTAACCAGGTCCGCATTGGCGTTAATGCGCCAAAAGAAGTATCGGTACATCGTGAAGAGATTTATCAGCGTATTCAGGCTGAAAAAACACAAACCACGGGTTACTAACGTTTTCAGCGTCTCGCTCATGGGCGAGACGCTACCTTTCTGCTCCCTCCCTCCGTTTATTTCTGTTTTAGCTCCTTCGCTTTTTTCATCACTGCTCTGCCTTTTGCTGTTGATAAATCACCCTTTTCGCCGTTAAATCAGCCGAATTGTGCGTCATTTGTGCAATCAAACGCGCGAGTGAAAAAAGTCGGGAGAAATTGTTTGACTTATAAGTCCGGGAAAGTAATATGTGCGCCACGCAGTGCCGATGAGCAGAAACAAGTTCAGAAGCACGGTTCGGAAGAACGCGTAAGGTGAGGTGGCCGAGAGGCTGAAGGCGCTCCCCTGCTAAGGGAGTATGCGGTCAAAAGCTGCATCCGGGGTTCGAATCCCCGCCTCACCGCCATTTCCGATGCATCCATAGCTCAGCTGGATAGAGTACTCGGCTACGAACCGAGCGGTCGGAGGTTCGAATCCTCCTGGATGCACCATCTTTTAGATGGTGGCGGAAAAAGTTAAAGAGTGAACGAGCAGTTCCTTTCATGGTGAGTTGTTAGCACCCTGCGTAATACAAGAATTACCTCAATGCATCCATAGCTCAGCTGGATAGAGTACTCGGCTACGAACCGAGCGGTCGGAGGTTCGAATCCTCCTGGATGCACCATTC
>NZ_VWUF01000016.1:0-57966 GCF_008631385.1 Pantoea sp. M_9
AGGGGGCGCATTTATGCGCCCCTGGTTTGATGCGGGTATCGGCCAGGGCGTCATTAATGACGCCCCTGCGGGGGGTAATGTAGGGGGCGCATTTATGCGCCCCTGGGTTATTTACGATAACAAACTAAACGCAATCATGCCGACGATGGCGCCGGTGGTGCCGAGGATGGTCTCCATCAGCGTCCAGGTCTTTAGCGTCTCGCCCTCGGTGGCACCGGTAAAGCGGCCAAATAGCCAGAAGCCGGCATCGTTGACGTGGCTGATAATAATTGAGCCACCGCCGATACAGATTGAGAGCGCCGCGAGCTGTGCGCCGCTGTAGTGCAGCGGTTCGATCACCGGCATCACCAGCCCTACGGTGGTCAGACAGGCCACGGTTGCAGAGCCCTGAATAACCCGGATAGCACCCGCCAGAATAAAGCAGGCCAGCGCGATCGGCATACCGGCGCCGGTCAGCGCGTGACCCAGCACCGGCCCCACGCCGGAGTCAACCAGCACCTGCTTAAAGACGCCGCCGGCACCGATAACCAGCAGAATAATGCCGGCGGGCTGCAGCGCGCTGCCGCACACCTGCATCACCTTCTCTTTATCCATGCCCTGCCGGTACGCCAGACCATAGATCGCCACCAGCAGCGCCAGCAGAATCGCGGTAAACGGATGGCCAATAAATTCCAGCCATTCGTAGAGCCGGGTATCCGGCGTGGTAAAGCGCGCACCGATGGTTTTCAGCCCGACCAGCAGCAGCGGAAACAGGATCAGAGAGAGGCTGAAACCAAATGAGGGCAGCCTGCCCTCGTCCACATCCGGCTGATGATCTTCCGGCGGCGCGCTGAAGCTGACGTGACGGGCGATCAGGCTGCCAAACAGCGGCCCGGCGATCAGCATCCCCGGAATGGCCGCGCAGAGTCCCAGCAGGATCATCCAGCCAAAATCAGCGTGCATTTGTGCCGCCAGCAGCATCGGCGCAGGTCCCGGCAGCAGAAACGCCGCCGCCGCCGCTACGCCGGCAAACAGCGGGATCACCAGCTTCACCAGGTTGTCGTGCGTGCGGCGCGCCACCGCAAAGGCGATGCTGATCAGCAGCACCACCGCGACTTCAAAAAACAGCGGCAGCGCGCAGATCAGCCCGGCGATCCCCATCGCATAGTGCGCCCGGCTCTCGCCAAAGGTTTTCAGCATCCGGATAGCGATCTGATCCACCGCACCGGTTTCATGCAGAATTTTGCCGAACATTGCGCCAAGCGCTACGACGATGGCAAGAAAGCCCAGCGTGCCGCCCATGCCTTTCTGCATCGTATCGGCAATCTGATCGAGTGGCATACCGGAGAAAAGCCCGGCACCAATAGAAACCAGCATCAGGGCGACAAAGGCGTGCATCCGCGCTTTCATTACCAGAAACAGCAGCAGCAGGACAGAGCCTGCTGCGGTTAACACCAGCGTTGCGGTACTCATTACTCGCCCTTGTTGATTGCATCCCTGATGGTCGCAACCGTAGCTGCAACAACGTCATCCAGCGAGTGGTTGATATCCACCATCAGGACATCAGCCTCATCTGTGCCAGGTTCCTGCAGCGTGGCAAACTGCGTTACCAGCATCTGTGGCTTGAAGAAGTGACCCTTACGGGCTTTGAGGCGGGTTTCAATGGTTTCGAAATCGCCTTTCAGATAGATAAATTTCAGGTTGTGATTGCCCTGGCGCAAAATGTCGCGATAGGACTTTTTCAGCGCCGAGCAGACGATAATCGATACCGCCTGAGTGCGCTGCATGGCAAAAGCCGCGTCGTTCAGCGCCTGCAGCCACGGCTGGCGATCGTTATCATCCAGCGGGTGGCCTTCCGCCATTTTCATGATGTTGCTGCGTGGATGAAGGAAATCTCCATCCAGAAAAGCGGTATTCAGTTCGTGTGATACCCGATTAGCAACGACAGACTTTCCGCTGCCGGATACACCCATCAGGATAAAAACGTGATGTGATGAAGATGGCGTGATCATAGTTTTGCGCTCCGGCAGCTTATTCTGCCAATGTTACCGATAACAAATCTGTCATTCATTGTCGGAGTGCGTCCCGATGCTGACAACCCTCGTCAGCCGGAAAAGCGTAAAAGTGTGAAGTGGCTCATACATTCGCCATAATCAGATGCTGTCACCTTCAGCAATCTCAAAGCCGATATCGAGCGGGCCGCTAAATGAACGATCGCCACCAATGCGCGCCAGCAGCATGGCAGCCGCCTCGCTCCCCATCCGTTCACGCGGCGTCAGCACGGTGGCCAGCCGTGGCGTCACGACCTGCGTAATATCGTGGCCGTGAAAGCCCGCGATCGCCATCTGCTCCGGCACGCGCAGCCCCTGACGCTGGCATTCAAACATGGCACCTACGGCCAGGTCATCGTTAGTACAGAACAGACTGTCGGTTGCCGGATAGCGCTTTTGCGCCTCGCACAGCAGCTGTGCGCCGGCGCTGAAGGAAGAGGCGTCTTCCATCATCACGCTGTGCGGCGTCAGTCCCGCCTCGCGCATCGCCTGTTCATACCCCTGCTGCTTCTGCAGCGTACGCTCATCAAGCCGCGCCCCCAGGTAGACCGTATGGCGATGCCCTTTCTTCAGGATAGCCTGCGTCATCTGTCGCGCCGCTTCGACATTATCAAATCCCACCGCCATATCCAGACACGGCGTAACGCTGTCCATGATCTCAATGACCGGGATCCCGGCCACCTCCAGCATGCGCAGCGTACCGGTGGTATGGGTACGTTCGGTTAAGATCACGCCGTCAATATTCCAGCCCAGCAGCGAGCGCAGCTGCCGCTCCTCTTTTTCCGGATTGTAGCCAAAGTGCGCGACCAGCGTCTGATATCCCGCCTCATCGGTCACGGTTTCAATTCCGCGCAGCACGTCAGCAAAGACCTGGTTGGTCAGGGAGGGCAGCAGCACGCCAATGGCGCGGCTGGTGGCGTTTGAGAGCATATCGGGTGCACGATTAGGGATATAACCCAGCTCATCCAGCGCGACGGCAATTTTGTCACGCAGCGCGGCGGAGACCCGCTCCGGGTCGCGCAGATAGCGACTGACGGTCATTTTGGTGATGCCGACGCGATCGGCGACGTCCTGTAATACCGGTCTTTTCTTCTTCATCGTATGCACCTGGGGCCAGAGATACGCTGAGTTTATCACTATTTTTACCGCTTCCGCGTCTGATGCCTGCCCGCACGCCGGATGGGTCGAACGGCGATAAAAAAGCCAGCACGCAGGCTGGCTAAACAATACCGGAAGCAGTGTCGGGCTTACCGGCGATTAATAACCGGCGCTGAGATCGTCAACCGAGCGCGGATCGGACGCGCCGTAGCGCATGCCATCCGGACCGATCATGATGCTCTGCGTACTGCCCATTGCCGGCAGCACCTTCACGTGCTGACCTTTCGCTTCCAGCAGGCGCAGCGTATCGGGACTGAAGCCTTTCTCCACGCGCAGCTGATCGGGCAGCCACTGATGATGAAAACGCGGCGCGTTAGTCGCTTCCGCCACGTTCATTCCAAAATCGATGCTGTTAACCACCATCTGCAGCACGGTCGTGATGATCCGGCTGCCGCCCGGACTGCCGGTGACCAGCCAGGTTTTCCCCTCTTTGGCTACAATTGTCGGTGACATGGAGGAGAGCGGACGCTTCGCCGGCTGAATCGCATTCGCCTCGCCGCCGACCAGACCGTAAACGTTTGGCGTACCCGGCTTCGCGGAGAAATCATCCATTTCGTTGTTCATCAGGATGCCGCTGTTGCCCGCCACGATCCCGCTGCCAAAGTAGGTGTTGAGGGTATAGGTCACCGCCACAGCGTTGCCCGCTTTATCCACCACCGAGAAGTGGGTGGTCTGATTGCTCTCGTACGGTGCCAGCTTACCCGGTTTGATCTCTGACGACGGCCGCGCTTTGCTGACGTCGATCTGCTGCGCCAGAGTTCTGGCATAGGCTTTGCTGGTCAGCGCCTGCTGCGGCACTTTGACGAAATCGGGATCGCCAAGATACTCGGAGCGATCGGCGTAAGCGTACTTCTCCGCTTCTGCCATGACCTGCATGGCGTCTGCGCTGCCGAAGCCCCACTTCGCCAGATCGAAGTTCTCCAGAATATTCAGGATCTGCACAATGTGGATCCCGCCCGATGAGGGTGGTGGCATGGAGAACACTTCATAGCCGCGGTAGGTGCCGCTGACCGGTTTACGCTCCACGGCACGGTAAGCGGCGAGATCCGCTTTGCCAATCAGCCCGCCGTGCTGTGCCATTTCGCCGGCGATCTCATCAGCAATGCGACCGGTATAGAACGCATCGGCTCCCTGCTGCGCAATCAGCTGCAGGCTGCGCGCCAGGTTCTTCTGCACCAGCCGATCGCCTTTCTGATAAGGTTTACCATCCGCTTTGTAGAAGATTGCCCGGCTGTTTGCGTGATTGATCAGGTTCTCTTTGCCATAGGTGGCGAGATCGTCCGCCAGCGCATCGTTGACGATAATGCCGTCACGCGCCAGCTTTATAGCCGGGGACAGCAGCGTGCGCAGTGGCAGCGTGCCATACTTCTTTGCCGCCAGCGCAAATCCCGCGACCGTACCGGGTGTGCCAGACGCCAGGTGAGAAGTAAGTGATAACTTACTATCCGCATTACCCTGCTTATCAAGGAACATATCGCGCGAGGCGCGCGCCGGCGCCATTTCACGAAAGTCGATAGCAGCAGCACGCCCGGACGCCGTGCGCAGCAGCATAAAGCCGCCGCCGCCGAGATTACCCGCCTGCGGATGGGTAACGGCCAGCGCAAAGCCCACGGCGATCGCCGCATCCACCGCATTGCCGCCCTGTCTGAGAATATCCACGCCCACCTGCGTTGCCATCGCATCCACCGAGGCGACCATGCCGTGCTGCGCTTTCACCGGATGAAAGGTGTCGCTGTCAACGCCATAGGAGATTGGTGGCGCGCTTGCCGGCGCCGCAGCGGCCCCCTGCACCACGGTAAAACTCATTAACATCGCCCAGCTCAACTGGCGCAACCTGCCTGCTGTCCTCATCCTGCCACCATCCTTTTCAGTTGTTTACATTTGTTATTTATCGATGCAAGTGTTTGCTAAAGCAGTAAAAACATAACACTTAACGCAAATTGCACGCACGCCCGATTTCAGGCTTTGTGATATCGCATAAACTTATGAATAAGAGGCAGGCGGCCTGCGGGCCGCCTGTTTACACAGCAGATCAGACGATCGGAGGGAATAATGAAAACATGGCTTATTGCGCTGGCAGCCCTGCTGCCGCTGAGCGGTATGGCAAATACGCTGAATAACAATAATGTGAATCAGCCCGGCTATAACCCAAGCCAGCAGCGTATGCAGACCCAGATGCAGACCCAGCAGCAGCAGCAGCAGCGCCTGCTGCATCAGGATCAGCAGCGGCAGACGCAAAATATGCAGCGGCAGCTGCAGGAAAAACGCGACAGTACCCGGCAGCAGGTACTGCAGTCGCAGCCGGGTCAGAATACGCAGCAGAACGGCACCATGCCGAATAACAACTAACTGAAATCGGGACCGATAATATCGATGCGATCGGTGCAGATGGCATCCACACCCCAGCTCAGCAGCTCGCGGGCACGCGCGGGCTGGTTAACCGTATAGGCCAGGATATGCAACCCGGCTGCCTTCAGCAGTGTGGTGCGCTCCGCATCGAGCAGCCGGTAATTCAGGTGAATCGACACGCACTCCAGCTGGCTGGTCAGCGCCTGCCATGCGTCATCCCACTCATCCAGCAGCAGACCGCGCGGCAGCTCTGGCGCAGCCTGCTGTGCCGCCGCCAGCGCTTCAGGTGAGAACGAGGAGAGCAGCGGAGGTGTCTGCTCCTGCCAGAGCTGACAGGCGGCGAGCGCCACGGCAGCGCCCGTCTCCGCGTCGGTGCCGGTAGTGGGTTTGATTTCGATGTTCGCCATCATCCGGTGCTGACGACAGCGCGCCGCCACATCCGTCAGCAGCGCCAGCGGCTCGCCCGTAAACGCCCCGCTGAACCAGTCGCCGGCATCGAGCTGTGCCAGCTGCGCCCACGCCTGTTCGCCCGCCACGCCCCAGCCGCTGCTGGTGCGATCGAGTGTGTCATCGTGCAGCAGAAAGATCTGTTTATCCTGCGAGAGTTTGGCATCAAACTCAATCATGGTATGGCCGTAACGCGCGCCGGTATCGATCGCCGCCAGCGTGTTTTCCGGGGCGAGTTTACCGCCGCCGCGATGGGCCACAATTTTCGGGTAGGGCCAGTTGTTGTTACTCATTCCAGACGTTTTCCATGAACAGCATCGAAGAAGTGTAACGCATCCGGCGGCAGATGCAGCCACAGCGTGCTGCCCGCCTGCGGACGTTCGCTGTGCGGCAGCCGTACCACCAGCCGCGCCTGACCAAGATGGCCGTGTGCCAGGTTGTCCGCGCCGAGGATCTCCAGCGTATCGACCACCAGCGGCACGCCGCCTGCTTCACGTGAAGAGAGATGAATATGCTCAGGACGGATGCCGAGCGTCAGCGGCCTGTTAGCCCACTGCGGCCGTCTCTCGCCCAGCGGCAGGCTGTTCAGCGCATCCAGCGTAAAGTGCAGGCCGTCGCGGCTGATCTCTCCTGGCAGCAGGTTCATCGCCGGGGAACCGATAAAGGCGGCAACAAACTGGCTGGCCGGGCGCTCATAGACCTCTACCGGCGTGCCAACCTGCTCCACAATCCCTTTGTTCATCACCATCACCCGCTCCGCCAGCGTCATCGCCTCAACCTGATCGTGCGTGACGTAAAGGCTGGTGGTTTTCAGGCGGCGGTGCAGCTGCTGCAGTTCAAGACGCATCTGCACGCGCAGGCGCGCATCAAGGTTGGAGAGTGGTTCATCGAACAGGAAGACAGCCGGTTCACGCACGATAGCGCGTCCCATCGCCACACGCTGCCGCTGCCCGCCCGAGAGTTCCCGCGGTCGCCGGTTCAGCAGGTGGTCAAGCTCCAGACTGCGCGCGGTCTCCAGCACGCGCTGGGCGATCTGCGCTTTGCCCATACCGCGGATTTTCAGGCCATAGCCCATGTTTTCGCCTACCGTCATATGCGGGTAGAGCGCGTAGTTCTGAAACACCATCGCGATGCCGCGATCTTTCGGCTCCATCTCCGTGACCCGCTGCTCAGCAATAAAAATGTCGCCGGAGCTGACGCGCTCCAGTCCGGCCACCATGCGCAGCAGCGTCGATTTACCGCAGCCGGATGGCCCCACCATCACCATAAACTCGCCCTCGTTGATGGTGATGGTCAGCGGCTGGATCACCGCATTTTTGCCGTCATACGATTTCGTCACGCTCTGTAAAGTTACGCCTGCCATTTATTTCTCATTCTCCACCAGGCCACGCACAAACGCGCGCTGCATTACAAGAACCACCACAACCGGTGGGATCAGGGTTAATAACATCGCCGCCATCACTTCATTCCACTGCGTCGGACCGCCGCTGGTGTTGATCATGCTTTTTACTCCCGCCACGGCGGTGCTCAGGCTGGCATCATTAATAATCAGCAGCGGCCAGAGATACTGATTCCAGCCGTAGATAAACGTGATCACAAACAGCGCGGCAAGGTTGGTTTTGGACAGCGGCAGAACAATGTCCCAAAAGAAGCGCATCGGCCCGGCGCCGTCAATGCGCGCGGCTTCAATCAGCTCGTCCGGCAGCGACAGGAAGAACTGGCGAAACAGAAAGGTAGCCGTTGCCGACGCCATCAGCGGCAGCGTCAGCCCGCTGTAGCTGTCGAGCAGGTTAAGCGTGGCGATCACCTCGACCGTCGGAAAGATACGGACTTCAACCGGCAGCATCAGCGTAATGAAAATCAGCCAGAAAAAGAGCGTGCGCAGCGGAAAGCGAAACCAGACCAGCGCAAAAGCTGAGAGCATAGAAACGCTGATTTTGCCGATCGTAATCGCCAGCGCCATGATAAAGCTGTTCAGCAACATCATGCCAAATGCCGCGCTGCCGTTAACGCCCTGCGTCCAGATACGCGAAATGTTCTCCCACAGATGCGTGCCGGGCAACAGCGTCATCGGCACCTGATAAACTGCAGTGTTATCCAGCGTGGCGGCGACAAAGGCGACATAGAGCGGAAAAAGAATGGTCAGCACGCCCAGAATCAGCAGCGTGTGGCTGAAAATATCCAGCCCGCGTCGGTTCTCAATCATTGATATTGCACCTTACGCTCAACAAAGCGGAACTGCAGAATAGTGAGGCCAATCACCAGCAGCATCAGCACGACCGACTGCGCGGCAGATGAGGAGAGATCGAGACCGGTGAATCCTTCCCGATAAATTTTGTAGATAAGCGTGGTGGTGGACTGTACCGGCCCGCCACCGGTAGCGGCATCAATGACCGGGAAAGTGTCAAAGAAGGCGTAGACCAGGTTGACCACCAGCAGAAAGAAGCTTACCGGCGTAATCAGCGGCAGAGAAAGATGGAAAAAGCGCCGTACCGGCCCGGCTCCGTCGATAGCGGCCGCCTCAGTCAGCGACTTCGGAATCGACTGCAGCGCCGCGAAGAAAAACAGAAAGTTGTAGCTCATCTGCTGCCAGATAGAGGCGAGCACGACCAGAAACATTGCCTGACCGCTGTTCTGCGCATAGTTCCAGTTATAGTCCATCTGATTGAGCAGATGGCTGAGCAGCCCAAGCCCCGGATTAAAGAGGAACATCCACAGCACTGCGGCGACCACCGGCGCCACCGCGTACGGCAGCAGCAGCAGGGTCTGATAGAGCTTCTGCAGACGCACAACATAGTCAACCAGCGCGGCCAGCAGGAGCGAGAACAGCATCCCCAGCACCGTGACCAGCAGGCTGAACACTATGGTGGTCCAGAAGGAGTCGAGATAGTAGGGATCGCTGAACAGACGACTGAAGTTCTCCAGCCCGACAAAAGTGCTGGAGATGCCAAATGGATCGATGCTCTGCAGCGAATACCAGAGGGCCTCTCCGGCAGGCCAGAGAAAGAAGATAGCGGTGATAATCAGCTGCGGTGCCATCAGCAAATAGGGCAGCAGCCGGGCACGAAAGACCGGACGAGACGATGAGGGCATAGCGAACTCACGCTGAAAGCGGGAGCGACCCAGCGTCGCTCCCGGTGGATCGGATTTATTTCACCTGCTGTTCAAAGCGGCGCAGCAGTGCGTTACCGCGCTTAACCGCGTTATCCAGCGCTGCCTGCGGCGTCTGCTTGCCGGTCCAGACGCCTTCCAGCTCTTCATCTACCACCGTGCGGATTTGCGGCATATTGCCGAGGCGCATCCCTTTGGTGTACGGCAGCGGATCTTTGTTGAGCATCTGCCGGGTAGCGATATCCGCGCCCGGGTTTTTCTCATAGAAACCCTGCTTTCTGGTCAGCTCGTAGGCGGCGGTAGTGATCGGCAGGTAGCCGGTTTTCTGATGCCATTCGGCGGCAATCTCCGGCTGCGCGAGGAACTTCATAAACTCCGCCGCCCCTTTATAGGTAGCCGCATCTTTGCCTTTCATCACCCACAGGCTGGCGCCGCCGATGATGGCGTTCTGTGGAGCTTCAGGCACGGTATCGTCATACGGCATCATGCCAACGCCGAAGTTAAATTTGGCGTAGTGCTTGATATCCGCCAGCGAACCGGAAGAGGCGGTCGTGATCCCGCAGTCGCCGTTATAAAACTTGGCGGTCGGCTCATCCTTGCGTCCAAAGTAGGTGAAATCACCTTTTTTGTTCATCTCTTCGAGCATCTGGATATGCCGCACCTGCACCGGTTTGTTGAACTCCAGCACCGCATCGGTGCCGTCGAAGCCGTTGTTTTTACTGGCTACCGGCAGCGCATGCCACGCGCTGAAGTTTTCAATCTGGATCCAGCCCTGCCAGCCGCTGGCATAGCCGCAGCTCATGCCGGCTTTACGCAGCGCAGCGGCGTCTTTTGCCAGCTCCTGCCAGGTTTTTGGCGGCTGCTCCGGATCGAGCCCCGCTTTTTTAAAGGCATCCTTGTTGTAGTAGAGCACCGGCGTTGAGCTGTTAAACGGCTGAGAGATCAGCTGACCGCTGCTGTCGCTGTAGTAACCCGCCACGGCCGGCACAAACTGCTTCGCATCCATCTGCACGCCAGCCTGGCTGAACACGTCATGCACCGGCACAATCGCTTTCGAGGCCATCATGGTTGCCGTACCGACTTCATAGACCTGCAGCAGCGCAGGCGCTTTACCGGTGCGTACCGCTGCAATCCCCGCCGCCAGGCTCTGCTCGTAGTTACCTTTGTAAGTGGGCACAATTTTGTAATCGGGATGCGCCTGGTTAAAACGCTGTGCCAGAGAGTCAACTTCTTTGCCTAACTCCCCTTCCATTGAGTGCCAGAAAGGGATTTCGGTCGCAGCCAGCGCGTTACCGCTGAGCGCCAGACCAAGCAACACACTCATCAGACGGGGACGAAGCGTTAAAGCGGTCATAAAGTTTTCCTGTGCTGTTAGGTACGCGCAATATCACGCATTTTTTGTTCGCGGAGTAACATGACACGGGAAGATGATAGAAAAATAACCGAAATATGACAGAGATATGACACACAGAAACGCGCCAGCCAGGCGGCAAAACGTGAACGTCGTGCACATTTTTCAGCAAAAAAAGCGGCAGGCAGGAGAAAGGCGGCCCGGCAGGATACCGGGCCGCAGGCCGATCAGGCGCCGAGATAGGCGCTGCGTACCGCTTCGTTAGAGAGCAGCGCCTCGCCGCTGTCCTCCAGCACTACGTGACCGTTCTCCAGCACGTAACCGCGATCGGCAAGCTTCAGCGCCTGATTGGCGTTTTGCTCAACCAGAAAGATGGTCATCCCCTCTTTACGCAGCTGCTCGATGGTGTCAAAAATCTGCTGGATGATGATAGGTGCCAGCCCGAGCGAGGGTTCATCCAGCAGCAGCAGACGCGGCTGGCTCATCAGCGCACGACCAATCGCCAGCATCTGCTGTTCGCCGCCGGACATGGTACCGGCACGCTGCACTTTGCGTTCTGCCAGCCGGGGAAACAGCTGGTAAACCCGCTCAATTCGCGTCTGATACTCATGCCGGCTGGCAAAGAAACCGCCCATCGCCAGATTCTCCTCCACCGTCATGCGGGAAAACACCCGACGCCCTTCCGGCACGATCGCGATCGCCTCCCGCATGATTTTTGCCGTCTGCCAGTCGGTGATGGTTTTTCCGTCAAACACAATGGTGCCGCTGCTGGCGCGCGGCTCGCCGCACAGCGTACCCAGCAGCGTGGTTTTACCGGCGCCGTTGGCACCAATCAGCGTGACGATCTCTCCCTGACTGATATGCAGATTAATATTGTGCAGCGCCTGAATCGGGCCGTAGTGGGCGCTTACACCCTGCAGCGTTAACATCGGGTTTGCCATCTTACGCCTCACCTAAATAAGCCCGGATCACGTCCGGGTTGTTGCGGATCTGTTCCGGTGTACCGTTCGCCAGCGGCGTTCCCTGATTGACCACGTAGATGCGGTCGGAAATGCCCATCACCAGCTTCATATCGTGTTCAATCAGCAGCACTGATACCTTGTGCTCGCTGCGCAGCTCGGCGATCAGCGCATCCAGCTCATGCGTTTCACGCGGGTTGAGGCCCGCGGCCGGTTCGTCCAGCATCAGGATCTCCGGGCGCGTGACCATGCAGCGGGCAATTTCCAGCCGGCGCTGCTGGCCGTAAGCCAGATTGCCCGCCTGGCGGTTTGCCAGCTCCAGCAGGCCGATACGCTCCAGCCAGATGGCTGCGCGATCGAGCGCCTCGCTCTCACCGCGGCGAAACGCCGGAGTTTTTAACAGGCCGGAAAAGACGCCGCTTTTCAGATGCTGATGCTGCGCCACCAGCAGATTTTCAATCACCGTCATCTCACGGAACAGCCGCACATGCTGAAACGTGCGCACGATACCCATGCGCGCGATTTTCTGCCCCGGCAGACCCTGTAGCGGCCGATCGCGCAATTTAATGGTGCCGCCGGTTGGCTTATAGAAGCCGGTCAGGCAGTTGAACACGGTCGTTTTACCGGCACCGTTAGGTCCGATAAGCGAAACAATCTCCTGCGGATGCAGCGCCAGTGCCACATTGTTGACGGCCAGCAGGCCGCCAAAACGCATCATCAGGCCTTCAACGGCTAATAAAGGCTGACTCATGCCTGCTCTCCCTGTTTGCTCTTTTTCAGTTTCAGATGCGGACGCTTCATCGGCAGTAACCCCTGCGGACGCCAGATCATCATCAGCACCATCAGGCCGCCCAGCACCAGCATGCTGTACTCATTAAGATCGCGCATCAGTTCACGCGATACCACCAGCAGGATCGCCGCGAGGATCACCGCCAGCTGAGACCCCATGCCGCCCAGTACCACGATAGCCAGCACAAACGCGGATTCGACAAACGTAAATGATTCCGGGCTGACAAAGCCCTGGCGCGCCGCAAACAGCGTCCCGGCAAAACCGGCAAATACGGCGCTGATGGTAAAGGCGGTCAGCTTGATGCGCGTCGGACTTAAACCCAGCGAGCGGCAGGCGATCTCATCTTCGCGCAGCGCTTCCCATGCGCGCCCCAGCGGCATACGCAGCAGGCGATTGATCACAAACAGCGTCAGTACCACCAGCAGCAGCGCGACCAGATAGAGGAAAATCACACGGTGATTAGGGTTGTAGGCAAGCCCGGTCAGGTCGTGGAATGTCGTCCAGCCCCCTTCGCTGACGCGGCGGCCAAACTCAATGCCAAACAGGCCGGGCTTGGGGATCTGCGCAATACCGTTCGGCCCGCCGGTAATCGACGTACTGTTCAGCAGCAGAATACGCACGATTTCACCAAAACCGAGCGTGACAATCGCCAGATAGTCGCCGCGCAGGCGCAGCACCGGAAATCCCAGCATCAGGCCAAAGGCGCCCGCTACGATGCCCGCCAGCGGCAGGCTCTCCCAGAAGCCAAAACCGTAGTAGTGGTTCAGCAGCGCAAAGGTATAGGCGCCAATGGCATAAAAACCGCCGTAGCCCAGCACCAGCAGTCCGGAGAGGCCAACCACCACGTTAAGCCCCAGTCCCAGCATGACGTAGATCAGCGTCAGCGTAGCAATGTCGATGCTGCCGCGTGAGGCAAACAGCGGCCACGCAACGGCAGCGACGATCAGCAGCGTCATCAGCAGTTTCTGCTTCGCGGTAGATCCATCAAACGCTGGCAGCACAAAGGCTTTACCGCTGCGGCGAAGCCGGCCTGAAAATAGCGGACGCAGCAGCTGAAAGATAAAGACCACCGCGCAGCCCGCGAAGATCCAGTTCCAGCGAACCTCGCCCGCGCTGACCACAATCAGCCGGGTGCCATCCAGGTCGAGACGCATGCCCATAAAGAAGCTGGCCAGCACCAGCAGCATTGCCGCAGAGAGCACGGCGTTAAGCAGACCGAGACGCTTCATACTTTCTCTACCTCCGGGCGGCCCAGAATACCGGTTGGCATCACCAGCAGGACCACAATCAGCAGCGCAAAAGAGACCACATCTTTATATTCTGTCGAAAGGTAAGCTGACGTCAGCGCTTCCGCAATGCCGAGCACCAGCCCGCCAATCATAGCGCCCGGAATACTGCCGATACCGCCCAGAACCGCTGCGGTGAACGCTTTCATGCCGGCCATAAAACCAATAAACGGGTTGATTGAGCCGTAGAACTGCCCCAGCAATACACCCGCGACCGCTGCCATCGCCGCGCCAATCACGAAGGTCAGCGAAATAACGCGATCGGTATTGATGCCCAGCAGGCTGGCCATTTTCAGATCTTCCGCACAGGCGCGACAGGCGCGGCCCATACGCGAATAGCGGATAAACAGCGTCAGCGCCAGCATTGCCAGAAACGTCACTACCCAGATCACCAGCTGCATGGTCGTGAGCGTGGCGGCGAAACCGTTGCTTTCACCCAATGTCCACTGGCCGGTGATCAGACTCGGCAGCGCCAGATCGCGCGAGCCCTGGGTCAGGCTGACGTAGTTTTGCAGGAAAATAGACATCCCGATGGCGGAGATAAGCGCAATCAGCCGCTTGGAAGCGCGCACCGGCTTATAGGCAACGCGTTCAATACTCCAGCCGTAAGCGCTGGAGATGATCACTGCCATGATAAAACCGGCGGCGATCATCAGCCACGAGGTATCAATGCCCATCATCATCAGGGCGGCAATGACAATAAAAGAGACATAGCTGCCGATCATGTAAACCTCGCCGTGGGCGAAGTTGATCATGCCGATGATGCCATACACCATGGTGTAGCCAATCGCGATCAGCGCATAGGTGCTCCCGAGGGTTACCCCGTTGAACATCTGCTGAATAAAATAGAGAAACTGCTCGGACATAATGAGGACCTGCAAGTGGATCAGAGATTCCCTCTCTGGGGTAAGAAAGGGTCAGGGCAGCAAACCGCTCACGGCGCGTCTGCCAGCTCCCTGCCCCCGCCCGCGCACGGGAGGGGGAGATAGTTACGCTATGCGGTAGAACCGGTTAACAGCGCTTATTTCACTGCGGTTGATGAGCCATCTTTGTGCCATTTGAACACGCCGAACTCGAACCCTTTCAGATCGCCTTTCTGATCCCAGCTCAGGTCGCCCATTACGGTCGGCACCGGCGCGCCCGCTTTCAGGTTTTTTGCAATCTCATCGGGCTCATCGCTTTTGCTGCGCTCAATGCCCGCCACCAGCGACTGAATTGCGGCATAGGTGGTCCAGACAAACGGGCCGGTCGGATCTTTGCGGTTTGAAGCGCTGTTGCCCTTAATGGCATCAACGATCGCTTTGTTCTCCGGCAGCTGGTCATAACGCTTTGGCAGCGTAACGTACAGGCCTTCTGACGCATCGCCAGCAATGTTGGAGAGTGAGGCGTTACCCACGCCCTCGGGTCCCATAAAGCCCGCTTTCAGGCCGGCCGTTTTTGCCTGGCGCAGGATCTGCCCCAGCTCCGGGTAGTAGCCGCCGTAGTAAACAAAATCGACGTTCTCTTTCTTCAGGCGGGCAATCAGCGTGGAGAAATCTTTATCGCCGGCGGTGATACCCTCAAACAGCACCACGTTACCACCTTTGGCCTTCAGGGTTTTCTGCACGGACTCCGCCAGACCCTGACCGTACTGCTGCTTATCATGCACGACAGCAATACGCTTCGGCTTGATCTGCTCCAGAATATAGGTTGCTGCCGTCGGGCCCTGATCGGAATCGAGGCCGGTGGTACGCATAACGTCAGCATAGCCACGCGCGGTCAGCTCAGGAGCAGTGGCGGCCGGCGTAATCATCAGAATGCCTTCATCGTTATAGATGTCAGATGCAGGCTGCGTAGAAGAGGAGCAGAGATGGCCGATAACATATTTAATGCCGTCGTTAACCACTTTGTTCGCTACCGCAACTGCCTGTTTCGGGTCACACGCGTCGTCATACTCCACGCCAACCAGTTTGTCGCCGTTTACGCCGCCTTTGGCATTAATATCTTCGATTGCCTGCGCTGCACCCGTGAACTGCATATCACCATATTGCGCGACCGGGCCGGTTGCTGCACCTACGATAGCGATTTTGATATCGGCAGCCAGCGCGGCATGGCTCATTGCCAGTGCAACGCAGCCCGCCAGTAACGCGCGTCCTTTACTCATCTTCATGCGTACTTCCCCATCTGTTATGTCGTGTCTGTTGTGATTGGTTTTATTTCAGCCAGTGAAAGAGGAAACTGATTCAGATAGAAGGAGTTAGCGTTCTTATCTGGCTTTTTTTGTTAAAACAGCTTTATTTTCAGGTTATTAAACAGGAATTTTCTGCTGTAAATCAACTGACATATTCAGTAATGAGCGGCCTGAACAGCATAATACTCTGGAGGTTATGGCCGTAATTTGCGCACCAGGGTAGCGCGTTATGCTGGCTTATTCGGCAATCGTTGCGGGCTTACTCCACAATCCTGGCAAAGTGTCTGCCATTTGACCTGTTTTTATCGCAAAAAAGTGACAGCGCTCTGACTGTATAAATTCGCTACACTATGCCCTTTCTGCCAGTACAGGTACGGGTTATGAAACTCACTATTCAGCGTATCGTTTCACTTACGCCGCAGGATCGCATCGACCTCGCTAAAATCTGGCCGCAGCAGGATATTGCGCAGCTGGAAAACACACTAAGTGATACGCAGCGGCTCTATGCAGCGCGGTTTAACGATCGGCTGCTGGGCGCGCTGCAGCTGGAAATCCGTGGTACCCACGGCAAAATCACGCACTTTGAAGTCCGTGAGGCTACGCGCCGGCGCGGCGTCGGGCGTTACTTACTGGAGGAGACACTGGCGCAGAATGGTTCGCAGGATCACTGGTGGATTGCGGATGATGGCTATGCTGACCAGGGGATTCGGGCAGCGTTTATGCAGGCGTGTGGCTTTCGCGCGCAGGCAGACGGCTGGGTAAAAGTGGCAGAGTAGCGTTGCGCGGCCGGATGGCGGACATAAAAAAGGGCAACCCTGAGGTTGCCCTTATTACCGTCTGCGAACTGTCAGGCTTCAATCGCCATGCGCAGCTTTTTCATCGCATTCTTTTCCAGCTGACGCACGCGCTCCGCTGAGACGCCATAGCGGTCGGCCAGCTCCTGCAGCGTGGTTTTATTGTCATCATCCAGCCAGCGGGCACGAATGATATGCTGACTGCGTTCATCCAGGCTGAGCATCGCATCACTCAGCTTATCCGCTGCGTGGGCGTCCCAGTTATCCTCTTCGATACCGTCAGCGAAATCTGACGTTTTATCCTGCAGGTAGAGCACGGGAGCCATTGGCTTGCCGTCGCCCGCTTCATCGTCAGAGGACATATCAAAGGTCATGTCCTGTGCCGCCATACGCGACTCCATCTCCAGCACATCCTTCGTGCTGACGCCGAGTTCACGCGCCACCATGTCGACTTCATCCTGATTAAACCAGCCCAGACGCTGCTTGGTTTTACGCAGGTTAAAGAACAGCTTACGCTGCGCTTTGGTGGTGGCGACTTTGACAATGCGCCAGTTACGCAGCACATATTCGTGGATCTCTGCTTTGATCCAGTGCACTGCGAATGAAACCAGACGCACGCCGACTTCCGGATTAAAACGGCGCACCGCTTTCATCAGGCCGATGTTGCCTTCCTGAATCAGATCCGCCTGTGGCAGACCATAACCTGCATAGTTACGTGCGATGTGAACAACAAAGCGCAGGTGTGACAGGATCAGCGTTTTCGCTGCATCCAGATCGCCCTGGTAATGCAGCCGCTCAGCCAGTGCTTTTTCCTCTTCTGCCGTCAATACCGGCCAGTTGTTGGCAGCCCGAACGTAAGATTCCAGGTTGCCCAGAGGAGCAATCGCTAAAGTTTGCATTTCTTTGGTCATTCAAACCCTCACAAATTCAATGGAGTTGCTGCGCGTGTCCTTACGCAGACGCTACAGTATGTCAACGTCAGGCGAAAACCAACAGCAATCTGTGCTAATTAGACGCCAGGGTTATCCACAAGTTCAATTATAGCAGTGAATATTTTACACACAGGTGACAGCGGGGAAAATCGGAGCATTCCTCTGCGCCCGCATCGCTGGCAGCAGAGGAAGAGTATATCAAAAAATCGTTGCCATGGGTTACTGCGGCGTAAATCGGCGTAAATGTTGCACAGTGGCAAGCCATGCAGCAATCCAGCCAATAATGGCGGCAACCAGCAGCAGCAGCAGGCCCTCATCCCATGCAAAACCTTCCAGCGTAAAGGCGGTGCCAAATACCGACGCGACCTGCGCCACCACCGACTGCAGTCGCAGCACCAGTACTTCAGAGAGCACCAGCGACAGTAGCGCACCGGCAAAACCGAGCAGCGCACCGCCATAGAGGAACGGCCGCAGGATAAAGCCATCCGTTGCGCCAATCAGCTTCTGGACGTTGATGGTGTCGCGCCGGGCAAAGATGCTGAGCCGGACGCTGTTACCAATCACCAGGAACACTGCCACAATCATCAGCAGACCGATCATGGAGGCCACCTGCCCGACCAGGCCGGTCAGCGCTGCCAGACGGGCAAACCAGCTGTCATCCATCCGTACTTCATCCACGCCCTGCACTTTTGCCACGCGATCGCGCAGGCTTGCCATGGTGTCAGAGTTCTGGAAATTAAGCTTCGGCGTGATAATGGCCACCGCCGGCAGCGGATTCTGCTCCAGCAGATCCATCGCGCCGCCAAAACCAGACCAGTTGCGAAACTCACTCTGCGCTTCGTCACGCGTCAGGTAGTTCACACTGTCGACACCTTCCAGCTGCTTAAGCTGTGCGGTGACGTTTTCTGCCGCAGTGTCGTCCAGCGTCTTGTCGAGATAGACCGTTAGCTGCGGCGCCGGATACCACTGGGTGGCCGCCTGGCTGACGTTTTTCCACACCATGTAACAGACGCTGGGCAGCGTCAGTGAAATCGCGATAACCATAACGGTTAGCAGCGTTGCCAGCGGCTGGCGCCACATATCGGACAGGGTACCGCGCAGGGCGTAGTGCCACTGCTCCTGCCAGCCACCTTTCAGCGCTTTGCGCTTTGACGGCGTTTTAGGCTGCTTTGCCGCTCTGGCCGCCGCCGGGCGCTTGTTGCGTTTATTGACCATCGTGGCCTCCGTGCAGACGTCCCTGATTCAGCGTCATCACGCGGTAGTTACGCCGCGCGATTAGCCCCAGATCGTGGGTTGCCATCAGTACCGTTACCCCGACCCGGTTAAACTCTTCAAACAGGCGCAGGATATCTTCTGACAGCGCATTATCGAGGTTACCGGTGGGTTCATCTGCCAGCAGGACGGCGGGTTTATTAACCACCGCGCGCGCAATACCCACGCGCTGCTGTTCACCGCCGGAGAGCTGAATCGGGTAACTTTTCGCTTTGTCGAGCAGGCCGACTTTATCCAGTGCCGCTGAAACACGACGGCGGATATCTTCGCCGCTGGCGCCGGAAATAATCAGCGGGATAGCCACATTGTCATAGACAGAGCGATCCATCAGCAGATGGTGATCCTGGAAAATCATGCCAATCTGGCGCCGCAGAAACGGCACTTCGCTGTGACGCAGGCGGGAGATATCGTGCCCGCTGAACCAGATCTGTCCGGCGCTCGGACGCTCAATGCCGCAAATCAGCTTCAGCAGGGTACTTTTACCCGCGCCGGAGTGTCCGGTCAGGAAGGACATCTCGCCGGGACGCAGATGAAAATCAACGCCCTGCAGCGCCTGGCGCCCTCCCAGATAAGCCTTACTGACTTCTTCAAAGCGAATCATGCCAATCATTCCTCTCGGGCAAACAGTGCCTCAATAAAGTCTTCGGCCTTGAATGGCCGTAAATCTTCGATGCCTTCTCCGACACCGATATAGCGAATAGGAATGCCGAACTGATCGGCAATGGAGAAGATAACGCCCCCTTTCGCCGTGCCGTCCAGTTTGGTCAGGGCGATACCTGTCAGCCCTACCGCTTCATTAAACAGTTTTGCCTGGCTGACCGCATTCTGTCCGGTGCTGGCATCCAACGTCAGCATCACTTCATGCGGCGCATCCTCATCCAGCTTCTTCATCACGCGGGTGATTTTTTTCAGCTCTTCCATCAGGTGCGATTTGTTCTGCAGGCGACCGGCTGTATCGGCAATTAACACATCCACATTGCGCGACTTCGCCGCCTGAATAGCATCGAAAATCACCGAGGCGGAATCCGCACCGGTATGCTGTGCCACAACCGGAATATGATTGCGCTCGCCCCACACCTGCAGCTGCTCGACCGCAGCGGCACGGAAGGTATCGCCGGCAGCCAGCATCACCGATTTGCCTTCCGCCTGATACTGACGCGCCAGTTTACCGATAGTGGTGGTTTTGCCGACGCCGTTTACGCCCACCATCAGGATCACAAACGGCGTTTTGCCACTGACATCCAGCGGCGCATCGACTTTATTGAGAATGCCGGCCATTTCCGCTTTCAGCAGCCCATAGAGCGCTTCAGCATCGCGCAGCTGTTTGCGGCTTGCCTGCTGAGTCAGGCTGGTAATAATCCGGCGAGTGGTTTCCACGCCCACATCCGCAATCAGCAGTTGCTCTTCCAGCTCGTCAAACAGGTCGTCATCAATCTTTTTACCGCGAAACAGGCTGATAAAACCGGAGCCAAGGTTGGTGCGCGTTTTAACCAGGCTGCGCTTGAGACGCGCAAAAAAGCCCTCTTTGGTCGGGCGCTCCTGCTCCTGCGCCACAATGGGCGCTGCCGCCAGCGGAAGATCGCTTACGGTGTCTGCAGAGTCTGCAGCGGCGTCTTCAGCGTAGGTCTCCGCCAGCGCCAGTGCCTCCAGCTCTTCATCGCTGAGCGGCGCATCCTCATCAGCCAGAGGTTCCGCTTCCGCCAGCTGGCTTTCATCGCCGGGCAGAACCGGCTCCGGCGCGACGGCGGCTGTCAGCGGTGGCTCCTCCGCAACGGCCGCCGGCATCTCTTCCGGCAGCGGCGCCAGCTCAGGCTCCTCTTCCGGTACAATCTCTTCATCGGCCGGCAGCGGGGTCAGCTCAGGCTCCTCTTCCGGCAGGATCTCTTCATTGACCGGCAGCGGCGCCAGCTCAGGCTCCTCTTCCGGCAGGATCTCCTCCGGCTGAGCGGTGATGATGGCCTCTTCAGAGGGCAGCGCATGCGGGGCTGCCTGCTCTGCTGCGGCCTGCTCTTTCGCCAGTTGCTCCGTCAGCGCAACGGTTTCTGCTGCCTGCGCTTCGGCACGCTCTGACGCACTCTCTTCAGCGGCAGCGGGCTGAACCTCCTCTGCAGGCTGCTCTTTTACCTGCTCTTCAGCCGGGGCGGGTGCCTGCTCTTCCTTGCCAAATCCCAGCCAGGAAAAAAAGCCGCGTTTTTTCTCTTTTGCCATTGTGTAACTACACTCCTCGATGGCTTATTCCCGGTAGCACGCTGTCCCCAGGGGATATAAATTCAGTTTTTTAACTTTCTGCGGCGTAAAATCAGCGAATTACGCACGCTTGTATCGTTCAATAGTCTAACACTTTCCGGCCAGCGCACCACAGCACCCTTTTTTACGTTTCTTCTGCCTGTCGCGCCCGTTAAACTACGCAACAAATTATGACGAGTTGTGAGCAAAATGAGTAAATCATCCCGCAGCAGCGGCGGCGCTGGCCAGATCCGCATCATCGGCGGCCAGTGGCGCGGCCGTAAACTTCCGGTGCCGGATAGCGCAGGCCTGCGTCCCACGACCGATCGCGTACGTGAAACCCTCTTTAACTGGCTGGCGCCTTATCTTGCGCAGGCACGCTGCCTCGACTGCTTCGCCGGCAGCGGCGCGCTGGGTCTCGAAGCGCTGTCGCGCTATGCAGATTCAGTCACGCTGCTGGAGCTGGAGCGCAGCGTAGCGCAGCAGCTGGCGCGCAACGTCGACACGCTGCGCGCCACGCAGGCGACGGTGGTGCAGACCAGCGCGCTGCAGTGGCTGGCTCAGCCTGGCGAAGCTTTTGATATCGTATTTGTCGATCCGCCCTTTCGCAAAGGGCTGCTGGCGGAGACGCTGGCGCTGCTGGAGCGTAATCAGTGGCTGAGCGCAGACGCGCTGATTTACGTGGAAAGTGAAGTGGAACAGGGGGCGCCTGACGTGCCCGCCAGCTGGCAGCTTTACCGGGAAAAGATCGCCGGTCAGGTCGCCTATCGACTCTATCAACGCCAACAGGAGGCGCACGATGTGGCTTAATCTGGGACGGTTACTGATGATTTGCGTCTGGGCTTTTCTGCTGCTTAACCTGGTGCACCCTTTCCCCACACCGCTGCGCTATTTTGTGCATGTCGCCCTGTTTTTCATGGTGATTATGCATGGACTGCAGCTGGTGCTGCTGCGCGCTACCCAGCCTAAAGAGGCGCCGAAGCTGAGCGGCGCCACGCAGGCTAAGATTTTCTTTTTCGGGGTATTTGAGCTGCTCGCCTGGCAGAAAAAGCACTATCCGAAGATGTGATCCGGCGCTAACCGGGGCACCTTTACCGGCGCTCCGGTTTCAGCGCGCGGGGGTAAAGCTGACAAAGCGGCTGCCCTGCATCTTCAGCTCGCCTTTTACGCCTTTGTCCATCTGGTGGTAATCGCTGGCGCTGACCGCGGTTTTAATGTCGCTCGCCCCGTTCAGCGGATGAAACCAGGCTTCATATTTCATCTCTTCACCGGCAATCTCTTCGCGCTGACGCGAACGGCGATTCGGTGCCGGATACTCACGCTTGGTTTTTACCTGTACGGTCAGCGATCGTACCGGTGAGGCGTCGTTAACCGCAGCTTCCCGCCGTTGCTTGATAAACTGCCGGGTCGCCAGAATGGCGATAATCGCCAGGACGATAAAAAAGATTAGCGGTGGTTTGCTCATGTTTTTGCTCGCACTTCACTTCATTTGATCATTTAAAAAGAAGCTAAAGCATACAACCAGAGTTGCCCGATTGTCACATTTGCCAGCGGTAACTTAAACTCAAAGAGAGTCTGGGATATTTCAACAGTGTGGACATCTCGTCTACAAAAGGGAGAAAAAATGCTTTGGTCTTTCCTTGCAGTACTTTTTTCCGGCTGGCTCTATGTGGATGCCTCCTATCGCGGTCCGCAGTGGCAACGCTGGCTGTTTAAACCTGTTACCCTGCTGCTGCTGGTTGCCTGGGCCTGGCAGGCACCTGCCGTAAACACCACTGACTATCTGATCCTTGCCGGACTGATTGCCACGCTGGCAGGCGATGCGCTGATGCTGCTGCCCCGGCAGCAAATGCTTTATGCGCTGGGCGCGTTTTTCCTTTCGCATCTGCTCTACACCATCAGTTTTACCGCCCATATGACCATGAGCTTCTACTGGCCCATTCCGCTGACGTTCCTGATTATCGGCGTTGTGGTCATTGCGCTGCTCTGGACGCGGCTGGAGGAGCTGCGCTGGCCGATCTGTACCCTGATTGGCATGACGCTGGTGATGAACTGGATGGCGGCTGAAAACTACTTTTTCCGTCCGACCGACTACAGCTTCTCGCTGCTGATTGGTGCGGGCCTGCTGCTGCTGGCCAATATTATCTGGTTTATCACCCACTATCGCCGCCGCTTCAGCGCTGACAGCGCCATTGTCGCCGCCTGCTATTTTGCCGGTCATTTTATGATTGTGCGTTCACTCTGGCTCTCCTGATAAACCGGCCATTCCGGGCTTGACTCTGGAGCTGACTCCAGAGTGTAGCCTTCAGTAACGGGCAGCTGCCCGTTACTGATACCGGAGGCTTCATGCATCAACAGATTTCCCCCTGCGGCTGTGACCGGCCGGGCAGCAAACTGCAGCCACACGCTGCCGTGCGTCCCCTGCCCGCGGCCCGCTTCACCCGTCTGACCACGCCCGCCAGCACCGCCTGCTGTGCCGGATGCGCGACGTCAGCTGACGCGGATGCAAACAGAGACTCTGCCAGCGTGCAGCCTGCACTGCGCTGGCGAATCACCGGGATGGACTGCCCGGGCTGCGCATGCACTATCGAAACCGCCGTACAAAAGCTGCCGCAGGTCACGCAGGCGCGCGTGATTTTTGCCAGTGAAAAGCTGGAAGTCTGCGCTCCCGTCGCCATGCAGGCTGCCATAGAACAGGCGGTAAAACAGGCGGGCTTCAGGCTGCACGCCGCTGATGCCCCCGCTCTCCCGCCTGCGGCTTCACACTGGCGCGATCGCGCTGCGCTGCTGCTGCTGGCACTGCTGATGCTGACGAGCTGGCTGATAAGTCAGCAGTCACCGATCTGGGGCGATCGCCTGTTTGTCGCGACCGCGCTGGCCGGTCTCCTGCCGGTCGCGAACAGCGCCTGGCAGCGGATCCGCAGCGGCTCGCCTTTCTCAATCGAAACGCTGATGACGGCGGCTGCAGCCGGCGCGCTGGTAACGGGCGCTCATGCCGAAGCTGCGATGGTGCTGCTGCTGTTTTTAATCGGTGAGCGGCTTGAGGCCTGGGCCGCAGCGCAGGCGCGACGCGGTGTGACCGCTCTGATGGCGCTGCGTCCGGAGCGTGCGACACGGCTGCAGGGCGCGCAGCGCGTTACGGTCCCGCTGGCGGCGCTGCAGCCGGGCGACATTATTGAAATTGCCGCCGGCGGCCGCCTGCCGGTTGATGGCGAGCTGCTGCAGTCCAGCGCCAGCTTTGATGAAAGCGCATTGACCGGTGAGTCCCTGCCGGTGAGCCATCAGCCCGGCGATCGGCTGATGGCGGGCGCCACCAGCGTTGATCGGCTGGTGCAGATAAAAGTGACCTCCCTGCCGGGAGAGAGCGCTATCGATCGTATTCTGCAGCTGATTGATGAAGCGGAAAGCCATCGCGCACCGGCAGAACGCTTTATCGATCGCTTCAGCCGCATCTATACGCCGGCCATTATGCTGCTGGCGCTACTGGTGATGGTGATCCCGCCGCTCTCTGGCCTGGGAGAGTGGCAGCCGTGGATCTATAAAGGGCTGACGCTGCTGCTGATTGGCTGCCCCTGCGCGCTGGTGATCTCAACGCCGGCGGCGGTGACTTCAGCGCTGGCCTCCGCCGCGCGTCAGGGCGTGCTGCTCAAAGGCGGCGCCGCGCTGGAGCAGCTGAGCCGCGTGCAGGTTATCGCCTTCGACAAAACCGGCACGCTGACCCTGGGTAAACCGCAGGTTACGGCGATCCACGCTTTTGGTCAGGCTGACGAAGCGGCGCTGCTGCGCCTCGCGGCGGCGGCAGAGCGCGGGTCCGGGCACCCGCTGGCGCAGGCGATTGTCGCAGAAGCTGCGAAACGGCAGCTGACTCTGCCGGAAGCGCAACAGCAGCAGACGCTGGCGGGCAGCGGCATTCGCGCGAGCATCGACGGCGTTCGTTATCAGCTGCTGACACCGCGTGCCGCGCCGGGATTAAGCGAGCAGCAGCGGCAGCGGGTGATGGAGTACGAGCGCGAGGGCAACACGGTGGTGATCCTGCTGCAGGCAGATCGGCCGCTGGGGCTGCTGGCGCTGCAGGATCGGCTGCGTGAAGAGGCTGCGGCGGCTATCGATCAGCTCAGAGCCGCGGGGATCGCCAGCGTCATGCTGACCGGTGATAACCCGCGTGCGGCCGCCGCCATAGCGGCAGAACTTAATATTGAATATCGGGCGGGTTTGCTGCCGGCAGACAAAGTCAGTGCCGTACGCGCGCTGAGCCAGCAGCAGCCGCTGGCGATGGTGGGTGACGGCATTAACGATGCGCCAGCGATGAAAGCGGCGGCTATCGGGATTGCTATGGGCAGCGGCACCGACGTGGCGCTGGAAACGGCTGACGCTGCGCTGACGCAGAATCGCCTGACCCTTCTGCCGCAGACTGTCGCGCTGGCGCGGCGCGCCCGCGCCATCGTGCTGCAGAATATTACGCTGGCGCTGGGGCTGAAGGCGCTGTTTCTGCTCACGACGCTGCTCGGCTTAACCGGCTTGTGGCTGGCGGTGCTGGCCGATTCGGGTGCTACGGCGCTGGTGACCGCAAACGCTCTGCGTCTGCTGCGCCAGCCCCCCGTCAGGCCTCCGCGCCTTTCCTGATCAGATACTGGTACGGCAGCGCTTCCGTCTGCTGTGCCAGTAAATCGTGATCCATAAAGCGGCAGAAACCGGGGATATCGCGCGTGGTCGCCGGATCGTCGGCAATAATCAGCAGCGTTTCACCCGCCTGCATCGTGCGTACCGTCTTGCGTACCATCATCACGGGTTCAGGGCAGCGCAGGCCCAGCGCATCCAGCGTATGGTCGGGTGCGGAGAAAGGATCGCTCATGATTCTCTTATCGGTCAGTAACAGGGATGCTCATTCTAGCTCGCCATTTCCGCAGCGCAAGGCGACAACGATTGCGTTAAAATTAACCGTTGCATAAATTGCGCAACGGGTTAAGATGCCGTCCGATTTTTCAATACCGTTGCTTAGTCCCCAAAATCCTACGCCTTTTGGCACGCGCAGTCAGCGCAGCAAAAATGCGAACGATGAAGGGATGGGTTCCCTCACCCCATTGTTAAAAAAGGCTCACTATGATCGCTTTTTCTGCGCGTCAGCGCATGCACGCCCTTTTCTGGCTGTCGCTGTTTCATCTGCTGGTGATCACCTCCAGCAATTATCTGGTTCAGCTGCCGGTCGCTATTTTCGGTTTTCATACCACCTGGGGTGCGTTCAGCTTTCCCTTTATTTTTCTCGCAACCGACCTGACCGTGCGTATTTTCGGCGCTCCGCTTGCGCGGCGCATTATTCTCGCGGTGATGATCCCGGCGCTGTTTATCTCCTACGCTATCTCCTGCCTCTTTTATCAGGGGGCATGGCAGGGCTGGGCGTCGCTGCAGCAGGTCAATCTCTTTGTCGCCCGTATCGCCTGCGCCAGCTTTATGGCCTATGCGCTGGGTCAGATCCTCGACGTTCACGTCTTTAACCGTCTGCGCCAGCTGCCGCAGTGGTGGATAGCGCCAGCCTGCGCCATGTTTCTCGGCAACGTCAGCGATACGCTGGCCTTTTTCTTTATCGCTTTTTATAAGAGCCAGGATCCCTTCATGGCAGCGCACTGGGTCGAGATTGCGCTGGTAGACTACAGCTTCAAAGTGCTGATCTGCCTGATCTTCTTCCTGCCCGCCTACGGCCTGCTGCTGAATGCCGCCCTGAAGCGCATGGCGGAACGGTATCAGGCGCGCCAGATCAATTTCGGCTAATGTGCCATAGACGAAATGGCGCGGTGCGCTAAGATTTCCTGACACATCGGCGGTTGCTTTTGACCGCCGATTCCGTTTGTATAAGCCAGACTGGAATTGTAAAAGGGAACAGAATGCGCAACGTAGTGAAGTATGCAGGTATCGGCCTGCTGGTGCTGGGCCTGGCGGCGTGCGATCAGAAAAAAGAGGATGCTGCTGACAATAGCGGCTCCAGCGTCAGCCAGTCCGCTCAGACGGTGAATCTGATGGAAGGGAAACTGAGCTTTACGCTGCCTGCAGGCATGTCTGATAAGAGCGGTAAACTCGGCTCTGAATCCACCAATATGCACGTCTACGCTAATGAAACCGGCCAGCGCGCCATTATTGTGATCGCCGGCGACCCGACCAGTGACTCACTTGAGACGCTCTCAAAACGTCTGGAGCAGCAGCAGCGCAATCGCGATCCGCAGCTGCAGGTGGTGTCGAATAAAGCGGTAACGCTGAAAGACCAGCCGGCACAGCAGCTGGATACGGTGATTTCCGCTAACAATCAGACATCGTGGTCAACGGTAGTGCTGGCAAAAGTCGATAACCAGCTTTTGACGCTGCAGATCACCCTGCCGGCGGAGAATCAGCAGCAGGCGCAGAGCGATGCAGACAGCATTGTGAAGAGCATTACGCTGAAGTAAGCCGTTACCCGATGCGCATTGATGCGCACCAGGCCATATTTTCCAGGGTCGCCATTCATGGCGACCTTTTTTATAACCTTACCGGCGAAATATGCCAGATCTCATCCGCATACTCCTGAATGGTGCGATCTGACGAGAAGTAGCCCATACCGGCGATATTCAGCGCTGCACGGCGCTGCCACTCATCCGGCTGCCGGTAAAGCTTATCCACTTTATCCTGCGTATCCACATAGCTGCGGTAATCCGCCAGCAGCTGATAGTGGTCACCAAAGTTCACCAGCGCATCAAACAGGTTACGATAACGTCCCGGCTCCTGCGGGCTGAACACGCCGGTGGCAATCTGCGTCAGCACCTGATGCAGCTCAGCATCTTCCTCAAAGTATTTGCGCGGGTTGTAGCCCTCTTTGCGCAGCTGCTCAACCTGCGGAGTGGTGTTACCGAAGATAAAGATATTCTCTGCGCCTACGTGCTCGCGCATCTCCACGTTTGCCCCATCCAGCGTGCCGATGGTCAGCGCGCCGTTTAGCGCAAACTTCATGTTGCTGGTGCCGGAGGCCTCAGTACCCGCCGTGGAGATCTGCTCAGAAAGATCGGCCGCCGGAATGATGATCTGCGCGAGGCTGACGCCGTAGTTAGGGATAAACACCACTTTCAGCTTGTTCTTTACCTGCGGATCGTTGTTGATCACGTCAGCCACATCATTGATCAGATGAATAATATGTTTTGCCACGTAGTAGGCCGAGGCGGCTTTGCCGGCAAAAATATTTACGCGCGGCACCCAGCTGGCATCGGGATCGGCTTTGATCCGGTTATAGCGGGTGATCACATGCAGCACGTTAAGCAGCTGCCGTTTATATTCGTGAATACGCTTGATCTGTACATCGAACAGCGCGTGCGGATTGAGCACGATATCCATATTTTTGGCGACCCATGCCGCCAGCCGCTGCTTGTTGGCAAATTTGGCATCGGCAACCTGACGAATAAACGCCGGATAGTCGATATGCGGCTGCAGCTCGCTGAGCTGTGACAGATCGGTGCGCCAGTTGCGACCAATGGTTTCATCCAGCACGCCGGAGAGTGCCGGATTCGCCAGCGCCAGCCAGCGACGCGGCGTCACACCGTTTGTCTTGTTGCAGAAACGTCCCGGAAAAAGCCGGGCAAAGTCGGCAAACAGCGACTGCACCATCAGATTGGAGTGCAGCTCAGAGACGCCGTTTACTTTGTGACTGACCACCACCGCCAGCCACGCCATACGGATGCGGCGGCCATCATTCTCATCGATAATCGAGATGCGCGACATCAGATCCCAGTCGTCGGGATAGTGCTCCTGAATCGTCTTCAGGAAGTAGTCGTTGATCTCAAAAATAATGCTCAGGTGACGCGGCAAAATTTTGCCGATCATATCCACCGGCCAGGTCTCCAGCGCCTCGCTCATCAGCGTATGGTTGGTATAGGAGAAGATCTGACAGGTGACTTCAAATGCGTCATCCCAGCTGAATTTATACTCATCAATCAGCAGCCGCATCAGCTCCGGGATCGCCAGAACCGGATGCGTGTCGTTCAGGTGGATAGCGACTTTGTCAGCAAGGTTGTCCCAGGTTTCATGCATTTTCCAGTGGCGATGCAGAATATCCTGCACCGTCGAGGAGACAAGAAAGTACTCCTGACGCAGCCGCAGCTCGCGTCCTGAGTAGGTTGAATCATCCGGATAGAGAACGCGTGAGACGTTCTCGGAGTGATTTTTGTCCTCGACGGCCGCAAAGTAGTCGCCCTGATTAAACTTGCCGAGATTGATCTCATTGCTCGCCTGCGCACCCCACAGCCGCAGGGTATTGGTGGCATCGGTATCAAAACCGGGAATGATTTGATCGTACGCCATCGCGACGATCTCTTCCGTTTCAATCCAGCGGACGCGCGCGCCCTCATGCTGCAGACGCCCGCCGAAACGCACTTTATAGCGGGTATTATGGCGCTGAAACTCCCACGGATTGCCATACTCCAGCCAGTAGTCCGGCGACTCACGCTGCTGGCCGTCAACAATGTTCTGCCGGAACATACCGTAGTCATAGCGGATGCCGTAACCGCGTCCCGGCAGGCCTAACGTTGCCAGCGAATCTAAAAAGCAGGCGGCCAGACGACCAAGGCCGCCGTTGCCGAGTCCGGGATCGTTCTCCTCTTCCATCAGTTCGCTGAGATTGAGTCCCATCTCATCCAGCGCCTGATTGAGATCGTCATAAATGCCCATCGCCAGCAGCGCATTGCCCAGCGTGCGACCCATCAGGAACTCCATCGACAGGTAATAAACCTGACGCACGTCCTGCGACAGCTGCGCACGGCTGGAACGCAGCCAGCGCTCCACCATACGGTCGCGCACCGCGAGCAGCGAGGCGTTCAGCCACTCATGCTTATTCGCGATTGAAGGATCTTTGCCAATCGTAAACATCAGCTTATAGGCGATTGAGTGCTTCAGCGCTTCAACCGTCAGCGTGGGTGAGGCGTAGGTGAAAGGTGCATTCATATCCGGACTCCCAATCTTTCAATTACAGCATACGTTGATAAAGATCGCGGTAGGCCTGCGCAGCCACCTGCCAGCTGAAATCCATCGCCATGGCCTGGCGCTGAACATAGCGCCACAGTGAAGGCCGTGACCAGAGTACAAAGGCGCGACGAATAGCCCGCAGCAGTGACCAGGCGTTGCTGTCTTCAAAACTGAAGCCGCTGGCGACGCCATCCGCCAGGTTCTCCAGAGAGCTATCCTGTACGGTATCAGCCAGGCCACCGGTACGACGCACCAGCGGCAGCGTGCCATATTTCAGGCCATAGAGCTGCGTCAGCCCGCAGGGTTCAAAGCGGCTGGGAACCATAATCACATCGGCACCGCCAACAATGCGGTGTGAGAACGCTTCGTGATAGCCAATCTGTACGCCCACGCTGCCAGGATGCTCCGCCGCGGCTGCAAGAAAACCCTGCTGCAGTTCGGCGTCGCCCTGACCCAGCAGGACCAGCTGCCCGCCCTGTGCCAGCAGACCCGGCAGCGCTTCCAGCACCAGATCGAGCCCTTTCTGTTTTGTCAGCCGGCTGATGACGCAGAAAACCGGCACTTTATCATCGACCTTCAGTCCCATAGCGATCTGCAGCTGACGTTTGTTTTCCGCTTTGCTTTCCAGGGTTTCGCGGTCATAACGGGCGGTCAGCAGCAGGTCATGAGCCGGATCCCAGATGCCCGGATCCACGCCGTTGAGAATGCCGCTCAGGCGACCTTCACGCAAACGCTGCTCCAGCAGCGCTTCCATGCCATAGCCAAACTCCGGGCGGGTGATCTCCAGCGCATAGGTCGGACTGACTGCCGTGATGTGATCGGCAAAGAACAGGCCAGCCTTGAGGTAGGAGATCTGGCCGTAAAACTCCAGGCCATGCATGCCAAAATATTCCCGCGGGATCTGAATCTCATCCAGATGCCGGGCATTAAACAGCCCCTGGTAGGCAAGGTTGTGCACGGTAAAGACCGTTTTAGCCGGATTACCGCGCGCGGCGATATAGGCGCAGGTCAGACCGGCATGCCAGTCATGCGCATGCACGATTTGCGGACGCCACAGGCCATCTACTCCGCTGGCCAGCTCGGCGCCCATCCAGCCCAGCAGTGCGAAACGCAGATAGTTGTCTACGTATGCGAACTGCGACGTGTCGTGGTAGGGGCTGCCGGGACGGTCATACAGTCCTGGCGCATCAATCAGATAAATACCGACACCGTTGTACTGCCCGAACAGCAGGCGCACGGGCCCGGCAAAAGTTTGCAGCTCCGCCACCACGTCAGTATCAGGAATTCCTTTACGCAGATCCGGAAACGCCGGGATCAGTACCCGCGTATCCGTACCATCGGCTATTTGCGCCTGCGGTAATGCGCCGACGACATCAGCCAGCCCGCCCGTTTTCAGCAGCGGAAAAAGCTCTGAACAGACATGTAAAACCTGCATCCTGAACCCCTATTATGTTATCGCGCGCGTTCCACGCGGCGGTTTTTTTGTATGCTTGTCGCCACTCACTGACCCGCGGTGGCCAGCCTGGCCAGCATGGCGCGCGTCACCAGTACGATGCCCTCTTCCGATCGGTAAAAACGCCGGCTGTCTTCATCCGGATTCTCTCCAATCACCATGCCCTCCGGGATTGCGCAGGCACGGTCAATTACACAGCGGCGAAGCCGGCACGAACGGCCTACCACAACATCCGGTAGCAGCACCGCTGAATCAATATTGCAAAATGAGTTTACGCGCACGCGCGGAAACAGCACTGAATTCACGACTACGGAGCCGGAAATAATACAGCCGCCCGATACCAGCGAGTTCATGGTCATGCCATGACTGCCGGATCTATCCTGCACAAATTTAGCCGGCGGCAGTGGCTCCATATGGGTCCGGATGGGCCATTCATGGTCATACATATCCAGCTCTGGCGTCACGGATGCCAGATCGAGATTCGCACGCCAGTAGGCCTCCAGCGTACCTACATCACGCCAGTAGGGTTCTGCATTCTCATCGTTCTGCACGCAGGAGAGCGTGAATGAATGTGCATACGCCTCACCGCTCGCCACAATTTTTGGCAGCAGATCTTTGCCAAAGTCGTGGCTGGAGTTCTCTGCCAGCAAATCTTCTTCCAGTAACTGATAAAGATAGTCGGCATTGAAAACATAGATACCCATACTTGCCAGCGCTTTATCTGCGTCGCCAGGCATAGCGGGAGGCGTCGCGGGTTTTTCAACAAAATCGACCACGTTGTTTTCAGCATCTACCGCCATCACGCCAAAGGCGGTCGCTTCCGCCAGCGGAACCGGCAGACAGGCAATAGTGCACTTCGCGCCGCGTTCAGCGTGGTCGAGCAGCATACGCGAGTAGTCCATTTTGTAGATGTGATCGCCGGCAAGGATCACGATGTACTGCGCGTTATAGCGCCGGATAATGTCGAGGTTCTGCGTCACCGCATCGGCAGTGCCGCGATACCAGTACTCCGTCGCGGCACGCTGCTGAGCAGGCAGCAAATCGACAAACTCATTCATCTCTTCGTTAAACAGTGACCAGCCGCGCTGAATATGCTGCGTCAGCGTATGCGACTGATACTGAGTAATGACGCCGATGCGCCGGATGCCTGAGTTGATGCAGTTGGAAAGGGCAAAGTCGATGATACGAAACTTGCCGCCAAAGTGAACGGCAGGCTTCGCGCGTTTTGCGGTCAGATCTTTCAGACGCGTACCGCGTCCGCCAGCAAGGATCAGGGCAACTGTCTGGGTAGGGAGCTGACGCGCCAGCATCAGAGGATCGTTTCTGTCTAACTTCACCATGTCTGACTCCTTATGATTGCTTTAGGAACACACACACGCCGCGTGCGGGCCCGTGCCAGACAGTTGTCAAAATGGGATTATCTTCCCCGGCGAAAGGAGGTATGGCATGCCATTCTCCGTCTGGTAAGGCTAGGTCACTGATTGCATCTGTTGCATTTATTGTTATCAGCCAGCGGTCCGACAGCAGGATTTGCATCTGATGCGCACCCCGCTCCCACTCTTCTGGTTCCAGTGGTTTGCCGCTGGCATTGAACCACTGCACCTGACCATCCCCCTCCTGCCACCAGCAGTCTGCCGTCAGCGCCGGAATGCGCTGGCGCAGCTGGATCAGTGCCGCAGTAAAGTCGACCAGTCCTTCATCACCCTGCTGCCAGTTAAGCCACGTCAGCAGGTTATTCTGACAGTAGGCGTTGTTATTGCCGTACTGGCTCTGGCCGCGCTCATCGCCCGCCAGCAGCATCGGCGTGCCCTGCGCCAGCAGCAGCGTGGTCAGCAGCGCATGCGCGCTGTGCCGCCGCCGCTGCAGGACATCCGGATTCGCTTTCAGCCCTTCATGCCCGTGGTTATGGCTGAAGTTATCACTGCTGCCGTCGCGGTTATCCTCGCCGTTAGCCTGATTATGTTTATGGTTATAGCTCACCAGGTCGCGCAGCGTGAAGCCATCATGCGCGGTAATAAAATTAATGCTGGCGTGCGGCCGGCGCCCTGCCTGCTGAAACAGATCGGCTGAGGCGGCAAACCGACGCGCCAGCTCGCCGTTGTTCAGTTCGTCATACAGCCAGTAGCGGCGTGCGGCGTCGCGAAAATGGTCGTTCCATTCGGCAAAGCCTGGCGGAAACCGGCCCACCTGATAGCCGTTTTCGCCAATATCCCACGGCTCAGCAATCAGCTTGACCTGTGACAGAACCGGACAGGCGCGAATCGCCGCCAGCAGCGGTGCTTCAGCGCAAAAGTCCGGCGTACGTCCCAGCACGCTGGCGAGATCAAAGCGAAAGCCATCAACGTGACAGTGCTGTACCCAATAGCGCAGCGCTTCCAGCGCCCACGCTACCACCTGCGGATCGCTGAGATTCAGCGTGTTGCCGCAGCCGGTCCAGTTCTGATAGTTCCCCTGCTCATCAAGCCAGTAGTAGCTGGCGTTATCCACTCCGCGCAGCGACAGCGTCGGGCCAATCTCTTCCAGCTCTGCGGAGTGGTTAAATACCACATCCAGGATCACTTCAATCCCCGCTGCATGCAGCGTCTTCACCGCCTGCTGAAACTCCTGCAGCGCCGTGACGCCCGCTTCTCCTGACGCATAATCCGGGTGTACCGCCCAGAGCGCATAGGGGTTGTAGCCCCAGTAGTTTTGCAGCCCTGTCCGCTGCAGCCGCGGCTCGCTGGCAAACGCCGCCACCGGCAGCAGCTCCAGCGCGGTAATGCCGAGGTGACGCAGGTACTTCACCATAGCAGGGTGGCCGAGCGCCGCATACGTCCCGCGCAGCGTTTCAGGAATTTCCGGATGCAGCTGCGTCAGACCGCGCACGTGCGCTTCGTAAATGACCGTTTTACCCCAGGGCGTACGCGGTGGCCGATCGTCTTCCCAGTCAAAGTCTTCAGCGATAACCAGCGATTTGGGCATGCAGCCAGCGCTGTCCTGACTGTCAGGCTGCGCGATGCCGCCATACAGCGCTGCGTCATCCGCCACGCTGCCGGTGACGGCTTTAGCGCAGGGGTCCACCAGCAGTTTAGCCGGATTAAAACGGTGTCCCCGCTGCGGATCCCACGGGCCATAAACGCGATAGCCGTAGCGCTGGCCCGGCTTCAGCCCGGCGATATAGCCGTGCCAGATATCGCCGCTGCGGGCGGGCAGCGTCAGGCGCTGCTCCTCTCCTTCACGGCTGAACAGGCAGAGCTCCACCTTCTCTGCGTGACGCGAGAAGAGCGTGAAGTTGACGCCGCGTCCATCATAGCGGGCCCCGTGCGGCGCAGGCTGGCCCGCTTCGATCATCAGTCCGCCTCCCGCACCAGCCAGATGGTCGACAGCGGAGGCAGGGTCAGACTCAGCGACTGCGCGCGGCCGTGGCTGGCAATTTCGTCGGTGCGGGCAATGCTGTGGTTGCGCACGTCGCTGCCGTGATAGTCGTGCTGATCGGTATTCAGCACTTCGCGCCAGCTGCCCGCCTGATTAACGCCAAAACGGTAATCCTGGCGCGTAACCGGCGTAAAGTTGCTGGCAACAATGATCTCATTGCCTTCGCGGTCGCGGCGTACAAAGACAAACACCGAGTTATCGTGGTCATCCACTACCAGCCACTCAAAGCCCTGCGGATCAAAGTCGAGCTGATAAAGTGGCGCATAGTGCCGATAGGTGTGGTTGAGATCGCGTACCAGACGCTGCACGCCGTGATGCCAGTTGTCATCGCCTTCCAGCAGGTGCCAGTCGAGGCTGACGTCATGGTTCCACTCGCGCCCCTGAGCAAACTCATTGCCCATAAACTGCAGCTTTTTACCCGGGAACGCCCACATCCAGCCGTAGTAGGCGCGCAGGTTAGCGAACTTCTGCCAGGCGTCACCCGGCATGCGATCGAGAATAGAGCGCTTGCCGTGCACCACTTCGTCATGGGAGAGCGGCAGCACGAAGTTTTCGCTGTAGTTGTAGGCCATGCCAAATGTCATCAGATTGTGATGATAGCGGCGATGTACCGGGTCGAGCTTCATGTAGTCGAGGGTGTCGTGCATCCAGCCCAGGTTCCACTTAAACCAGAAGCCCAGCCCTTCGTTCTCGCCCGGACGCGTGACGCCGGGGAAGTCAGTTGACTCTTCCGCCACGGTGATGCTGCCAGGCACCGCCGTGCCCAGCGTCTGGTTGGTATGACGCAGAAACGCAATCGCTTCCAGATTTTCGCGCCCGCCCAGATGATTCGGGATCCACTCGCCCGCTTTACGGCTGTAGTCGCGGTAGATCATTGAAGCCACCGCATCCACGCGCAGGCCGTCAATGCCAAACCGCTCCAGCCAGTAAAGCGCGTTACCGGAGAGATAGTTGCTGACTTCACGCCGGCCAAAATTGTAGATCAGCGTATTCCAGTCCTGATGGTACCCTTCACGCGGATCGCTGTGCTCATAGAGTTCAGTACCGTCAAATTTCGCCAGACCAAAATCGTCATCAGGAAAATGGCCCGGTACCCAGTCCAGCAGTACGTTGATGCCCGCTTCATGTGCCGCTGCAACAAACTGACGGAACTCATCGCGCGTGCCGAAGCGCCGCGTCGGCGCATACATGCCCAGCGGCTGATAACCCCAGCTGCCGTCAAACGGATGCTCATTAATCGGCAGCAGCTCAATATGGGTAAAGCCCATCTCTTTGACATAAGGGATAAGCTGCTCAGCCAGCTCTTTGTAGCTCAGCCAGAAGTTGTTATCGGTGTGGCGTCGCCATGAGCCGAGGTGCACCTCATAAATAGAGATGGGTTGATCAAAACCGTTCGCCGCTTTGCGCGCTGGCTGCATCTCAACCTTCGGCGGCAGGCCGCAGATCATTGATGCTGTCTGCGGGCGCATCTGCGCTTCAAACGCAAACGGGTCAGCTTTGATACGCATCTGCCCGTGTAAATCGATAATCTCATATTTATAGAGCTGTCCGTTTACCGCACCCGGCACAAACAGCTCCCAGATACCGAGTTCGCGCCGGAAGCGCATCGGATGACGGCGGCCGTCCCAGAAGTTGAAATCCCCGACCACAGAGACGCGCCGGGCATTCGGTGCCCATACGGCAAAGCGCGTGCCGCTGACGCCATCAATGGTCGCGCCGTGCGCCCCCAGGGTTTCATATGGACGCTGGTGCGTGCCTTCAGCCAGCAGCCAGGCGTCCATATCGGCCAGCAGCGGGCCAAAACGGTAGGCGTCATCAATCAGATTTTGCTGACCATGCCAGTTCACCGCCAGCTGATAGCGAAACATGTTTTTGCGGCGCGGAATCACTCCGCTGAAAAAGCCGCGTGAGTCCAGACACTTCAGCTGACCACATTTGCGGCCGGTTTTGGTTTCAATCACCCAGACTTCAGACGCATCCGGCAGCAGCGCGCGGACCTCAAGGCCCTGAACGGTCTGGTGCATTCCCAGGACAGAAAAGGGGTCGGCGTAATCCCCGGCAAAGAGCGCATTGATCGCATCGCGATCGGGAAACTCTGACATGACTTTCTTCCTATGATTTTGTGCAGGCGACCGCAGAGGCAGCTGTGCCGCTGTAAGTGCGCTGCTTTTCATTGAGTCATACGTACGCTGGCAAGAGAGGCCACCCTCCATGGGAAAATTCGTTGCCAGGTACCACTACTAATTCGCTTACAAAGTACAACCTGTTAACAATCGGTACTTCTCAGTTAAATCATAGCTTGGGGTTGGCAGAAGCCAGGGAGGAACATGAAAAATTGTTATCAGAAAAACAAAAAAGGGAAGCCGATCACTCGCTGGCGGCAATTTGCCTTATGTTTTGCCCATCAGCTGATTAAAAAAAAGCCGGGAAAACCCCGGCCTGTCTGATGTCGCTGCGCTTAGTCGATAAGCAGACGCAGCATGCGACGCAGCGGTTCTGCGGCACCCCACAGCAGCTGATCGCCAACGGTGAAAGCGGAAAGATACTCCGGTCCCATGTTGAGTTTGCGCAGGCGGCCAACCGGCGTGGTCAGGCGACCGGTAACCGCGGCGGGCGTCAGCTCGCGCATCGTGATCTCGCGATCGTTTGGCACCACTTTTACCCACTCGTTATGCGCCGCGAGCAGCTGCTCAATCTCTGCCAGCGGCAGATCTTTTTTCAGCTTCAGCGTAAACGCCTGGCTGTGGCAGCGCAGCGCACCCACGCGCACGCAGAGGCCGTCGACCGGAATGATGTTGCCGGTGTTGAGAATCTTGTTGGTTTCGGCCTGCCCTTTCCACTCTTCGCGGCTCTGGCCATTGTCGAGCTGCTTGTCAATCCAGGGAATCAGGCTGCCCGCCAGCGGCACGCCAAAGTTATCCGTCGGCAGCGTGCCGGAACGGGTAAAATCAGTCACGCTGCGCTCAATCTCCAGAATAGCGGAAGCGGGATCCTGCAGTGCCGGTGCGACATGATCGTGCAGCATACCCATCTGCGTCAGCAGTTCGCGCATATGACGCGCGCCGCCGCCGGACGCCGCCTGGTAAGTCGCCACCGAAGCCCACTCCACCAGATCGTTCGCAAACAGGCCGCCCAGCGACATCAGCATCAGGCTGACGGTGCAGTTGCCACCGACGAAGGTTTTGATGCCGTTGTTCAGGCCGTCGCGAATAACCTGATGGTTGACCGGATCGAGAATAATGATGGCGTCATCTTTCATGCGCAGCGTAGAAGCTGCATCAATCCAGTAGCCCTGCCAGCCGCTCTCGCGCAGCTTTGGATAGACTTCACTGGTATAGTCGCCGCCCTGGCAGGTAATAATGATGTCGAGCGCTTTCAGCGCGTCGATATCAAACGCATCCTGCAGCGCACCGGTTGACTTACCGCCAAACGCGGGCGCAGCCTGACCCAGCTGCGACGTAGAGAAGAACACCGGATTGATCACGTCAAAATCGCGCTCTTCGCTCATTCGTGACATCAGCACAGAGCCGACCATGCCACGCCAACCAATAAAACCTACATTCTTCATTTTCTGTCCGTCTCAGGAGCTCGGGCCGAGGCCTGTATAGTGCATGTATCAGGCCCGGCGCATAAGGTGCGCGAGCCTGCGTAATATTCAGGTTTACCTGCGACCTTCAACTCTACAAAATGCTGCACTTCTGGCAAGTGAATTAATTCGATTACACCTGTTTTTTCAGCAACAGAGCTAATAATAGTGAACACCAACAGAAAGGAGTGGTTTACCGCCCATGACTGAAATGATATCTGCGACCGTGCTGCTGCTGCTGATCATGGATCCTCTCGGCAACCTGCCTATTTTTATGTCGGTGCTGAAACATCTGGAACCCAGACGCCGTCGCGTGGTGCTGATGCGCGAAATGCTGATTGCGCTCGGTCTGATGCTGCTGTTTCTGTTTGCCGGTGAACGCATTCTGATGTTCCTGAATCTGCGCACCGAAACGGTCTCTATTTCCGGCGGCATTATTCTGTTCCTGATCGCGATTCGCATGATTTTTCCCTCCGGCGACACCGGCAGCAGCGGCCTGCCGGCCGGCGAGGAGCCGTTTCTGGTGCCGCTGGCCATCCCGCTGGTCGCGGGTCCCTCACTGCTCGCCACGCTGATGCTGCTGTCGCACCAGTATCCGCATCAGATGAGCCATCTGGTCGGCGCGCTGCTGATCGCCTGGGGGGCTACGGTTATCATTCTGCTGCTGTCGGGACTGTTTCTGCGCCTGCTGGGCGACAAGGGCGTTAACGCGCTTGAGCGGCTAATGGGGCTGATCCTGATTATGCTGGCGACGCAGATGTTTCTGGATGGGATCCGTGCGTATCTGAAGCTGTAACCGCCCGCTATGGCTGCGGGCGACTGGCCTCGCCCGCATCATCCATTCAGGATTTTTTCTTTATGGGTTTACCGGACCAGTAGCCTGCCAGCAGTGAGCCGGAGAGGTTGTGCCAGACCGAGAAGAGCGCACCCGGCAGGGCAGCAAGCGGTGAGAAATAGAGTTTGCCGAGCGTAGCCGCCAGCCCCGAATTCTGCATCCCCACCTCCAGCGCCAGCGTGCGGCAGGTCGACTCATCAAAACCAAACAGCTTGCCGCCCCAGTAGCCGCCGAGCAGACCAATGGCGTTATGCAGGATCACCGCCAGAATCACCATCAGACCCACCGAGCCGATAAAGCTCTGACTGCCCGCCACCACCGCGCTGATAATCAGCAAAATACAGAGCATGGAAAACGCCGGCAGCCAGGGTTCAACGCGGCGCACTACGCTGTTCATGGTGTGATGAATAATCAGCCCGAGTGAAATCGGGATCACCACAATTTTCACTATGCTCAGCAGCATCCCCACCACGTCGACCTGAATATGCGTATCAACGTAAAAACGGGTCAGCAGCGGCGTGGCAAACACGCCCACCAGCGCAGAGACGGAAGAGATCGTCACCGAGAGCGCCACATCGCCCTTCGCCAGATAAATCATTACGTTTGACGCGGTTCCGCTGGCGACACTGCCGACCAGAATCATGCCGGCTGCCAGATCGGGCGGCATCTGAAACAGCTTTGCCAGCGCCCATGCGGCCAGCGGCATCACCAGATAGTGCAGAAAGGTGCCGGCAATCACCGGAGCCGGACGCACCAGCACGCGTTTAAAATCGTCAATATTTAGCGTAACGCCCATGCCAAACATGATCAGCATCAGCAGATAAGAGACCCACGGACCGATACCGGTAAAGGTGGATGGCGAGTAGTAGGCGGCGACTGAGAGCAGTACAGCCCAGAGTGGAAACAGGCGGGTGAGACTGGCGAGCATGAAACACTTCCTTTTTCAGAGACCTTTGTCCGCTATAAAAGCGAGCCGGAGAGGTTTTAGATGATGTGCCACAGGTGAAAGATTGCCCGGGGAACGACCGCTGCAATCGGCAGGGATCATAACATTTCGTTATCGCCGCCGACGGTGCCGGCGGCAATTGCCTATCAGCTGCTGCCTGTTGCGCCCTGAGGCGGGAAATAACACTGCGCTTTGCGGCAAACGCCAGCAGATATGACGGGATTAAGCGAAAAAAAAGCCGGACAGCGTCCGGCTAATCAGCATCATAAAGGGGGGATCAGGCACCAAACAGGTTGTGATGCAGCGCGCGCACCACCGCTTCCGCATCTGGCGTCGGCACCAGGAAACAGAGGTTGTAGCTGCTGGCACCGTAGCAGATCATGCGCAGATTAAACGGCTCCAGCGCACCAAAGACCTCTTTGCCCACGCCGCAGGCTTTCGACAGGTTGTTACCGATAATAGCGACCAGCGCCAGATTCTCTTCAACTTCCACGCGGCACAGCGAAGAGAGCTCGGTAAGCAGCGCCTGCGTCAGCAGGCTATCCACGCTGCTGGTGGAGCCGGTGTTATCCAGCGTCAGCGCCACGCTGACTTCAGAAGTGGTAACCAGATCCACAGAAACATTATGGCGCGCCAGAATCGCAAACACCTCAGCCAGAAAACCGTGCGCGTGCAGCATGTTCAGGCTGTGCAGCGTCAGCAGCGTCTGCTTGCGACGCAGTGCCAGCGCGCGGAACAGCGGCGGATTACGCGTTTCATTGCAGACGCGCGTGCCGCCGGCGGCCGGATCTTTACTGGAGCCAACAAACACCGGGATATCGCTGCGTACCGCCGGCAGCAGCGTGGCGGGATGGAGCACTTTCGCGCCAAAAATGGCCATCTCTGCCGCCTCTTCGAAGGTGATCTCTTCGATACGGCGCGCAGCCGGCACCACGCGGGGATCGGTGGTATAGATACCTGCTACGTCGGTCCAGATATCGATGCGCTCAGCCTGCAGCGCCTCGCCCAGCAGCGCAGCAGTATAATCGCTGCCGCCGCGGCCCAGCGTGGTGGTGCGCCCTTTGCTCTCGCTGCCGATAAAGCCCTGAGTCACCACCAGCGCTTCGGCAATGCGCGGCTGCAGCTGCGCCGCTGCCAGCGTCTGCAGCTCAGCCACCTGCGGCTCTGCCCGGCCAAAACGATCGCTGGTGCGCATCACTTTGCGTACGTCAAACCACTCTGCATTGATACCGCGCTCGCGCAGGATCTCGACAAACAGCAGCGTTGACATCAGTTCGCCGTGGCTGACCAGCTCATCGGTAAGAGCCAGAGAATTAGCCAGCGCCGTGGTATCTGACAGCATGGTGATGTTTTCCAGCACGCGGTCAATTTCTTCACGGATCACATCCGGCGCAGCAAGGCGATCGATAATGGCGTACTGGATACGGCGAATTTCATCCAGCATCTGGGTACGCTCTGCCTGCTCCTGGCCCTCGGCCAGCGCGACCAGCAGATTCGTCACGCCAGCAGACGCAGAGAGAACGACCAGACGGGTGTGGGCATCGGACAGCACAACGTCTGCGCTGCGGTTCATGGCATCGAAATCGGCAACGCTGGTGCCACCAAATTTTGCCACAATCAACGGTTGAGACATGTAACAAACCTCGTGTCAGGTTATCTTCCGCCGGGAATTCGGTTCAGAAGACAGGGATAACAGCCTTGGCACAAGAGAAGAGCGGAATTGGACAGACAAGATCAGGAGATGAGTCACCAAAAGCACTTCACCTTGCGAAACGTCCGACTGCGGACGCTTCTGGTGACAACCCAGAGGATTCAGCCCCTGCAGCCGACAGCGCAACACTCCGCGTGTTGTGCCATCTCGGCGTCGCACCCCCTGATGTGTTTTCGCCGGATACGGATCCTCAAACACACTGCCTGGGCGACGCGCCTCTTCTGGCTTGCACCCGGAGGTGCAAGTCGCGGGCATAAATTATCGACAAATTGTGCTGCTGTCCAGCCTTGTGGCACCCGGAGAAATGATTTTTTAACGTGTGCAGCCCCGCTGTAAATACGCGCCACGCCCGGCGCGGGATCCCTGATACAAAAGCGCCCGCTTACGCGGCTTTTTACTGACGCGCCGCAGAATTTATCTTTTCCGCATGCGGCATACTGGCGCCTGGATTTCACTGAAACCGTGCGGCCAGGGTCACAAAATTTTTCCTTTCGCCCGCAACTATGGTCATACTGAAATGCGTTTGCGCGATGCCTGTTCAACTGTACCCGACGCGGTTATGTTCCTGATAAACAGGCGCACACCAGGGCATCAGCAGCGCGCCGTAAGAGAAACTAAGCATGCCGGGCCAGCGGAACGCGCCCGGATGAAATGACGGTTCTTATATCAACAAGAGTGTTGCCATGAAAAATATCAATCCGACACAAACCGCAGCGTGGCAAGCGCTGCAGCAGCATTTTGAACAGATGAAATCAGTGCAGATCGCCGATCTTTTTCAGCAGGATGCCGATCGTTTTGCGAAATTCTCCGCTACGTTCGATGATCAGATGCTGGTGGATTTCTCAAAAAACCGTATCACTGAGGAAACCCTCACAAAATTACAGGCGCTGGCTAAAGAGACTGACCTGGCGGGTGCCATTAAATCGATGTTCTCCGGAGAGAAGATCAACCGTACGGAAGAGCGCGCCGTGCTGCACGTGGCGCTGCGCAACCGCAGCAATATGCCGATTCTGGTTGATGGCAAAGATGTGATGCCGGAAGTCAACGCCGTGCTGGATAAGATGAAAGGCTTCTCTGAGCGTATCATCAGCGGCGAATGGAAGGGATACACCGGTAAGCCCATTACCGATGTGGTCAACATCGGCATTGGCGGCTCCGATCTCGGTCCGTTTATGGTAACTGAGGCGCTGCGCCCGTATAAAAACCATCTGAATATGCACTTTGTCTCTAACGTTGACGGCACGCATATTGCTGAGACGCTGAAAGATCTGAATCCGGAAACCACGCTGTTCCTGGTGGCCTCAAAAACCTTCACCACGCAGGAAACCATGACCAATGCGCACAGCGCACGCGACTGGTTCCTGAAAACGGCGGGCGATCAGCAGCACGTGGCAAAACATTTTGCCGCGCTCTCTACCAACGGCAACGCGGTCAGCGAGTTTGGTATTGATACCAGCAACATGTTTGAGTTCTGGGACTGGGTTGGCGGGCGCTACTCGCTCTGGTCGGCCATCGGCCTCTCTATTATTCTTTCCATCGGCTTTGATAACTTCACGCAGCTGCTCAGCGGTGCACACGCGATGGATCAGCATTTTGCCACCGCTCCGGCGGAGCAGAACCTGCCGGTGCTGCTGGCGCTGATTGGTATCTGGTACAACAACTTTTTTGGTGCCGAAACCGAAGCGATTCTGCCTTATGACCAGTATATGCATCGCTTTGCTGCCTATTTCCAGCAGGGCAACATGGAATCGAACGGCAAGTATGTCGATCGTGAAGGCAATCCGGTCGACTATCAGACCGGCCCGATTATCTGGGGCGAGCCTGGTACCAATGGTCAGCATGCGTTTTATCAGCTGCTCCATCAGGGAACCAAGCTGGTGCCGTGCGACTTTATTGCACCGGCCATTACCCATAACGCGCTGGCCGATCATCATCAGAAGCTGCTGTCGAACTTTTTTGCTCAGACCGAGGCGCTGGCATTTGGTAAGTCACGCGATACGGTAGAGAAAGAGTTTACCGATGCCGGTAAATCGGCGGAGTCGGTGGCCCACATTGTGCCGTTTAAAGTGTTTGAAGGTAACCGTCCGACTAACTCCATTCTGCTGCGCGAAATTACCCCTTACAGCCTGGGTGCGCTGATTGCGCTGTATGAACACAAGATTTTCACGCAGGGTGCCATTCTGAATATTTACACGTTCGATCAGTGGGGCGTGGAGCTGGGCAAACAGCTGGCGAATCGTATTTTGCCTGAACTGGAAAATGACGCAGATATTGCCAGTCACGACAGCTCAACCAATGGATTGATCAATCGCTACAAATCCTGGCGTTAATTTGCATTAGGGTTATCAGGGCGGCCGCTGGCCGCCTTTTTTATTCCGCTTATTTGCCGGTTTTAATACGGCCATTGATTGCTGATGAAATATCCCTTCGGCTGGCTACACAAAATCTGATGTTGCGCTAAGCCTCTGCAAAAACCACAGATTTTACCGGATCTGATTGCGTGCAGCAGGCGCCCAGCCCCTCTGAATCCATGCGGATTTAAATTTACAACCCATCAGGAAAATCCGATAATTCCTATTCCGTGCCAAATTTTACTAAAAAAGTGTAAAATCCTGCCGTATATAATGTCGTCATATTTACGCTTCAGACAGCAGCAAACGGGCCACGGAAAAAAGCTATTCACGCCGGTTTTTTCTGACTGCAATACCACAGCAGCCGGATACGGGCGCGCTTTTTAGCCTGCTACAGGCTGATATTTCATTGCTCTGACGTAAATGCGCCTGAAACCAGGATAGCTCCTTCATTCATTTTTTTCTAAATGCAGGAAACGCTGTTATGAAAAAACTCGTGGCTGCCGGTGCAGCCTTGTTATATCTCGCGGTCGCTTCTGCCGCCCACGCCGTACCGGAAGAGACCGGTGCGGCAGCCGGCGCACAGGCGGGCGCGATCTCTTCTGGCGCATCGACCGCGGTGGGGATTGGCGCGCTCGGCGCGCTGGTGGGTCTCGGCCTTGCCGCTGCTGGCGGCGGCGGCGGTGATGGCGCAAATACCGGTACAACAACAACCACAACGGGCACGACCCGCTGATAATACGCTTTGACTCCTGACCACACCGCCGTGTGGTTATTTTTTGCTTTTGTTTTTTAGACAGGGATACACACAGTGCGCCAACTCTCTTTGCTGCTGCTTTGTCTGTTGCTGCAGGCCTGCACACAGACGCAAAAAGGTCTTGAGCAGACCGTCATGCTTGCCGTCAATGGTCCCGACGACGTGACGGTCAGTGCCGAACAGATTCAGAAACTCCCTTACGCCAGTATGTACGCCCGCGTCGACAATGGCGCACGTATCTTTGTGGTGCTCGGCTATCTCGAAGCGGGTCAGCAAAAGTGGGTGACCCAGGATAAAGCCATGCTGGTGATGCAGCATGGCCGCCTGGTGAAAACGCTGGGGCTGCGCGACAACCTGCAGGCGGTCAGCAACCTCGCCGGGGATCCGCTGGCTGACGCGCTGCATCTGCAGAACGGTGCCAGCTGGACACGCGTCGTACAGTGGCGTGAACAGGATCGGGTACGCGCCGTAACGGCGGTCTCGCAGTTTGAGCGTGGCACCGATGAAGTGCTGACGCTGGCGGGAGAAGCGATACCGTGCCGCGTCTGGCAGGAAAATGTGTCGATGGCGAGCCTGAACCGCACCTGGCAGAACACGTTCTGGATCGACAACCGCGACGGCACGGTGCTGCAGGCGCAGCAGATGCTTGCCGCTGACCAGTTTCCTGTTGTAACCACTCTTCTGAAGCCGGCTAAATCATGAAAAAAATAATCACTCTGCTGGCTGCACTGGCTCTGCCTGCGGCAGGCAACGCGCTGGCCGCAGGCCAGATTACCGTGCACGCTGCGACAGGCGATAGCAGTATGCAAATTGATGACCTTCAGCGTCTGAGCCAGCTGCTGACGCATCCCGGCCTCAATACCTGGTGGCCTGGCACCGTCATAGCAGAGCGCGGTGCCACCGCTGCCGTACAGCAACAGCGCCACCAGCTGCTAGCCGATCTGCGCGCCTGGCAGAGCAGCAGCGATGCCGCACTGGGCGCAACCATCGGTGCAGTGATCCGGCAGCTCGACGCGCTGCCGGTTACCGGCCGGCAGTTTACCTCGCTGGATATCGACTGGCTGCGGCTGCATCCGGAAGCGGATCGTGCGCTGCAGGGCAGTTATGACCTCTATACCCTGCCGGAACCGCACCAGGTACTGATTATGGGCGCCCTCGCCCGGCCTGGCGCAGAGAGCTGGCAGCCCGGACGCAGCGTACGCGACTATCTCGCCGCACACGAACGCCTGACCGGCGGCGATCGCAGCGTGGTCACCGTTATTGCACCCTCTGGCGAAGTCCGTCAGGTGCCGGTCGCCTACTGGAATCAGCGCCATGCTGAAGTCGAACCCGGCAGCCTTATCTGGCTCGGCTTTACCTCATGGAGCCTGCCGTGGGGCCAGGCAGATTTAAATACGCGTCTGATTTCTGTTCTGACTCACCGGATCCCGCAATAATGAAAAAACAACTACTGCTCAGCCTGCTGGCTGCATCCGTCTCTGCCGCCTGCCAGGTGCAGGCTGAAACCTGGCCACAGCCGGTGGGTCCTTCACAATCTGATTTCGGCGGCGTTGGCCTGCTGCAGACGCCTACCGCCCGCATGGCGAAAGAGGGCGAATTCAGCCTTAACGCGCGGGATAACGATCAGTATCGCTACTACTCCGCCTCGCTTCAGCTTCTGTCGTGGCTGGAAACCACCGTACGCTATACCGATGTGCGAACCCGTCGCTACAGCGGTGTGGAAGATTTCAGCGGCAACCAGAGCTATAAAGACAAAGCGTTCGATCTGAAACTGCGCCTCTGGCAGGAGAGCTACTGGCTGCCGGAGGTGGCGATAGGTTCGCGCGACCTCGGCGGCACCGGGCTGTTTGACAGCGAATATCTGGTGGCGTCTAAAGCCTGGGGGCCGTTTGATTTTACGCTGGGCCTTGGCTGGGGCTATCTCGGCAACAGCGGCACCGTGAAAAACCCGTTTTGCTCTTACAGCGACAGCTATTGCAGCCGCACCGGTGGCGGCACGGCTGGTTCAGTCAATGGCTCACAGCTGTTTCATGGCCCCGCCGCCCTGTTTGGCGGCGTGGAGTATCAGACGCCGTGGCAGCCGCTGCGCCTTAAGCTGGAGTATGAGGGCAACGACTATCAGGATGACTTTGCCGGACGACTGGAGCAGCGCAGCAAAGTCAACGCCGGTGCGATTTATCGCCTTACTGACTGGGCAGATATCAATGCCAGCTATGAGCGCGGCAACACCTTTATGTTTGGCGTCACCCTTCGCACCAACTTCAACGATCTGCGCCAGACGCATATTGATACGCCGAAGCCTGCTTACGACCCGCATCCGCAGGGCGATCTGCTGGATTCTGCCGTGGTCGCCAGCCAGCTCAGCGCACTGAAGTATGACGCCGGATTCAATGGCCCGCGCATTCAGACCAAAGGCGCTACCCTTTACGTCAGCGGCGAGCAGATTAAATATCGCGATACGCGCGAAGGCGTTGATCGCGCCAATCGTATTATGATGAATCATCTGCCGGCCGGCATTGACACGATTGCCGTCACGGAGTCGCGCTTTAATATGCCGCAGGTGACGACGCGCACGCAGGTGGCCAGCCTGCATAATACGCTCAGCGGCTATCCGCTGGGGCATGAGCAGCCGCTGCAGCAGTCGCGCGTTAATCCGGTCGATCCGGGCGCAACCGAGCAGGGCCTGTTTATGCGGAAAGATCGCCTGAACTACAGCCTGTCACCGGTGCTCAACCAGTCAGTTGGTGGGCCGGAAAGCTTCTATATGTATCAGGTTGGCGCGATGGCAAACGCGGATTACTGGCTGACCGATCACCTGCTGGTGGGCGGCAGCCTGTTTGGCAATATCGTGAACAACTATGACCGCTTCAATTATAACGGCGCGCCATCTGACTCCACGCTACCGCGCGTGCGTACCCATATCCGCGATTATGTGAAGAACAATGTCTACGTCAACGATCTGCAGGCCAACTATATGCGTTACCTCGGTAACAACATTTATGGTCAGGTTTATGGCGGCTATCTGGAGACCATGTATGGCGGCGCCGGTGCTGAAGTGCTCTACCGCCCGGTAGACAGCAACTGGGCGGTGGGCGTTGACGCCAACTATGTCAAACAGCGCGACTGGGACAACATGATGCAGTTCCGCGACTACAAAGCGCCAACCGGTCATCTGACCGCCTACTGGCGTCCGTGGTTTATGCAGGATGTGCTGGTAAAAGCGAGCGTGGGGCAATACCTGGCGAAGGATAAAGGCGCCACGCTGGATATCTCCAAACGCTACGACAGCGGTATTGCCGTGGGCTTCTACGCTACCAAAACCAATGTTTCATCCGAAGCGTATGGCGAAGGCGACTTTACCAAGGGCTTCTATATTTCGATTCCGATGGATCTGTTTACCGTCACGCCAACGCGCGGCCGTGCACAGGTGAACTGGGTGCCGCTGACGCGTGATGGTGGCCAGATGCTGAGTCGTAAATATCAGCTCTACGATCTGACCGCCGATCGCGACGCGCGGTTTAATTAAGATCATGCGCGGGGTAATACCCGCGCACTCTATCTGTGCTGATACGCACTCCACTTCTCCTCCCGCTGGCGTCAGCCAGACCTCGCACGGTTTCTTTCCTCTTTACTCACAGATCCGACCAGCACAGCTGTATTTGCCTCCATAATGGTTAAAACGAAAATGGTTTCCACGTACAACGCTGAAATGGAGCAACTATGGCTACCCCGGTACCGGCTAAACGCGGGAAAAAACCTCGCGTCACACCCTCTGCGGCTACGCCGCCGGCTGGCGGTCAGGTTCAGTCGCTGACGCGCGGCCTGCGTCTGCTGGAGTTGATTGCCGACGCGCACGGCAGCGTGGCGCTGACCGAGCTGGCGCAGCAGGCGGGCCTGCCAAACTCAACCACGCATCGTCTGCTCTCCACGATGCAGCAGCAGGGCTTTGTGCATCAGGTGGGCGATCTGGGCTACTGGACGATTGGCGCCCACGCCTTTGTGGTGGGCAGCAGTTTTCTGCAGAGCCGCAATCTGCTGGCCATTGTGCATCCGGTGCTGCGGCGACTGATGGAGGAAGCCGGCGAGACGGTGAATCTGGCGGTGCTGGACCTGAGTGATTATCAGGCGGTCATTGTTGATCAGGTGCAGTGCACGCAGCTGATGCGTATGTCAGCCCCGATTGGCGGTAAGCTGCCGATGCACGCTTCCGGCGCCGGGAAAGCTTTTCTGGCCCATCTGAATGACGATCAGGTAACTGCACTGCTGCATCAGAAAGGCCTGCACGGCTATACGCCTAAAACGCTGATGTCGCCGCATACGCTGAAAGAGAATCTGGCGCTGATCCGCAAAATGGGCTTCTCGCACGATGATGAGGAGCATGCGCTGGGGCTGCGCTGCGTAGCGGCACCTATTTATGACGAGCACGGCGACGCGTTTGCCGCGATCTCGATTTCAGGCCCGCTGGCCCGTATGACGGACGATCGCATCACTGAGCTGGGTGCGCTGGTGATCCGCGCCGCCCGAACGGTCACGCAGGCTTATGCCGGGCGTTAAACCGCTACCGTGGCGTAGCGCACGCTGAAGCGCCGGGCGTTACGCCACGCCATCGCCTCTTCAACATGACCATTGCGGATCTGCGCCTGCAGCGACCGCCACCAGCCGGGGTCAAACAGCTGCGGATGCAGCGCCTGCAGCAGTCTGCCGGTCGCGGGTTCGCTGCAGAGCGCGTAACGGAACGTCTCCGGGAATATGTCATCCGGCCCGACGCTGTACCAGGGCTCTGCCTGCAGCTCCTGCTCTTCATAACGCGCAGGCGGAACGTCACGGAATATCAGCTCGGTCATCAGGCGGATTTCATCGTAGTCATAAAACACCACGCGCCCGTGGCGCGTCATACCGAAATTTTTAAACAGCATATCGCCGGGAAAAATGTTAGCCGCCGCCAGCTGACAGATGGCATTGCCATACTCCTCCAGCGCATGCCGGCGCTGCGCCTCGCTGGCGTGCTGCAGCCAGAGGTTAAGCGGCTCCATGCGGCGCTCCAGCCAGAGGTGACGAACGATCACGCTCTCATCGCGCAGCGTGATCTTTTCCGGTATATCGCGCATAAACTCCGCCATCAGCGCGTCCGGGATCCGCGCGCGCGGCAGGGCAAAATAGCGAAACTCCTGCGTATCCGCCATGCGTCCGACGCGATCGTGCTCTTTGACCAGCCGGTAACAGTCGTGCACCTGCGCTTCCGTTACCTCCTTTTGCGGCGCGAAACGATCTTTAATGACCTTGAATACCCGATCGTAGCCCGGCAGAGTAAACACCAGCATTACCATGCCGCGTACGCCAGGCGCAGGCGCAAAGGCCTCATCGTGGTGTGCCAGATGGTGCAGATATTCGCGGTAGCTCTCCGTTTTACCGTGCTTCTGGCAGCCGATGGCGATATAGCGTTCGGCGAGGGTTTTGCCTGGCAGCAGCGGCTGCAGCCACGCCACCAGCGCCGCGGGCACCGGGGCGTAAACCATGAAGCTGGCGCGGGCGAAACCAAATACAATGCTCGCCTCATCGCGATCCGTGAGGCAGGTATCGATCCACAGCTCTCCATCGCTGTCGCGCTGGATCGGCAGCAGACAGGGCAGGATCTCACCGCTGCGGAACTGCAGCCGCGCGACAATCCACGCGGTTTTATTACGAAAAAAAAGTTCGCTGGCGACCTCCAGCACGGCACCGGCCAGCTGCGCCGTGCTGAACTGCTCCTCCAGATGCCGCGCAATCCAGCGGATATCGCGTGCCCGATCCTGCCACGTCAGCCGCAGGGGAAGATCGGCCAGCAGCTGCCGCAGCGCACTCTGCCAGTCCGGCCGGGGAAAATAGAGACGCGACAGCGGACGCTGCGCTTCCGGTTGTTGCAGACCCGCCTGCGAGGAGTGAATAAACAGCTGCTCCGGAAACAGATGGCTGTGCCCCTGCAGCCGGCAGTAAACGGAGTTAAAAAAGCTCTCTGCAATTTCGTGGCGCGGATAGCCCGGCAGCAGCGTCTCATAGTGCGCCTTTACCCGCAGCCAGAAGGCGGTATCCCACTCCGCCTGCCCGTTCAGCACGCGCAACTGACTGACTACCAGGGTGACATGGTGATCATACAGATGTATGCGCTCCTTCATGGCACGCTGCGCCGCCGGCCAGTCCGCCTGCTCAAACCGCTGCTGCGCGCCGGCGGTGATATCGAGAAAACGTCCGTACTGCGCATCAAAGCCCTGCAGGATGGTATGGGCAATAAGGGATTCTCCGGGTGACATCCGTTACCTCCGATAAGCTGTAGCCATGAGCCGCTGTACGCCAGCGGCGCCTCTCTTACTGAGCCGATCAGAACTGCGCGGTTTCCGTTGAGCCGGTCAGGGCCGTCACAGAAGATGCGCCGCCCTGAATCACCGTGGTGATGCGGTCAAAGTAACCGGTGCCCACTTCCTGCTGATGCGATGAAAAGGTGTAGCCTTTGTCGCGCGCCGCAAATTCCGGCTGCTGCACTTTTTCAACGTAGTGGCGCATCCCCTCGCCCTGCGCGTACGCGTGCGCCAGGTCAAACATGCTGAACCACATGCTGTGGATGCCGGCCAGCGTAATAAACTGAAAGCGATAGCCCATGTCGCTCAGCGCCTGCTGAAAGCGGGCGATGGTGCGATCGTCGAGGTTCTTCTTCCAGTTAAATGAGGGCGAGCAGTTATAAGCCAGCAGTTTGCCGGGATAGCGCGCGTGTATCGCGTCAGCAAAGCGCTGCGCCAGCGCCAGATCGGGCGTGGAGGTTTCACACCATAAAACATCGGCATAGGGCGCATAGGCAATACCGCGGCTGATCGCCTGCTCAATCCCGGCACGGGTGCGAAAGAATCCCTCCGGCGTACGTTCACCGGTGATAAACGCGCTGTCGTTCGGATCGCAGTCAGAAGTAATTAAGTCAGCGGCATCCGCATCGGTGCGCGCAATCAGCACGGTTGGCACATTCATGACATCAGCCGCGAGGCGTGCGGCTACCAGTTTCTGAATCGCGTCCTGCGTTGGCACCAGCACCTTACCGCCCATATGGCCGCATTTTTTTACCGCCGCCAGCTGATCTTCAAAATGCACGGCGCCAGCCCCGGCCACAATCATCGATTTCATCAGCTCAAAAGCGTTCAGTACGCCGCCAAATCCCGCCTCCGCATCGGCCACTATCGGCAGAAAATAGTCGACATACGCGTCATCTTCCGGCGACAGGCCGCTGGCCCACTGGATCTGATCGGCGCGCTGAAAGCTCTGGTTAATCCGCTGCACCACCTCCGGTACAGAGTTAACCGGATAGAGCGACTGATCGGGATACATCTGACCGGCGAGGTTCGCATCCGCCGCCACCTGCCAGCCAGAGAGATAAATAGCTTCGATACCCGCTTTCGCCTGCTGCAGCGCCTGACCGCCGGTTAATGCGCCGAGGCTATTGATATAACCTTTTGCCGCGCCGCCGTTAAGCAGCGACCAGAGCCTGACGGCGCCCCGCTCTGCCAGCGTGCAGGCGGGCGTCACCGATCCGCGCAGGCTGATGACCTCTTCCGCCCGATAGGGACGCGTGATACCGTTCCAGCGCGCATCCTGCCAGCTCATTTCCAGCTGTGTGATCTGTTGTGTCCGATTCATAGCACTCTCTCCGGGGTCAGGGCAGCAGGCGATAGCCTGGCAGCGTCAGAAATGGAACCAGCTCGTTATCCGTGGTGATTTGCGCCATCAGCGCGGCTGCATCTTCAAAGCGTCCCTGCTGAAAACGTATATCGCCGTAGCGCTGACGCAGCGCGGCCAGCTCTTCGTCAAGAAACTGCTCAAACAGGGCAGCGGTGACCAGCTGGCCATCACTCAGGATCTGTTTGTGACGGATCCACTGCCAGATAGAGGCGCGGGCGATTTCAGCCGTTGCCGCATCTTCCATCAGTCCCTCAATCGGCACGCAGCCGTTACCGCTAATCCACGCTTCCAGATACTGCAGCGCAACGCGGATGTTTGCGCGCATACCCGCTTCAGTACGTAAACCACGGCAGGGGCGCAGCAGCCGCTCAGCCGTTACCGGCGAATCGGTATTACGCGTCACGTGCAGCTGATTGGCGCGGTCGCCCAGCTGGCGATCAAACACCTTCATGGCAATATCTGCCAGACCCGGATGCGCAACCCAGGTTCCGTCATGGCCGTTACCCGCTTCGCGCGCTTTATCTTCCTCAACTTTCTCTTTTACCCACGCATTGCGCGTCTCTTCCTGCGCCGGGATAAGTGCAGACATGCCGCCCATCGCCAGTACGCCGCGCCGGTGGCAGGTTTTAATCAGCAGCCGGGAGTACGTATCCAGAAATGGCTGATCCATGGTGATCTGCTGTCGATCGGGCAGAATGCGATCGCCGTGCTGCCCCAGCGTTTTGATGTAGCTGAAGATGTAATCCCAGCGGCCACAGTTAAGCGCCACGGCGTGGTCGCGCAGCTCCCACAGAATTTCATCCATCTGAAACACCGCGGGCAGCGTTTCAATCAGTACCGTGGCTTTGATCGTGCCACGCGGCAGATCAAAACGATCTTCGCTGAAGCGGAAGATCTCACGCCACCACGCTACCTCACTGGCGTGCTCGGTTTTAGGCAGATAAAACCACGGCGCATGCCCTTTTTCCTGCAGCGCCCGCACGTTATGGAAGACAAAGAGAGCAAAATCAAACAGGCCAGCCGGAATCGCTTTGTCGCGCCACTCCACATGTTTTTCAGCCAGATGTAATCCGCGCACCCGGCACATCAGCAGTGCAGGATCGGAGCGCAGCTGGTAGATCCGGCCATCATCGCGGGTAAAACGCAGCGTACCGGCGACCGCTTCACGCAGCACCTGCTGCCCTTCAATCAGTTTGCTCCAGCACGGGGCCAGCGAATCCTCAAAGTCAGCCATGAAGACTTTGACATTGGCATTCAGGGCGTTAATCGTCATTTTGCGATCGGGTGGCCCGGTAATTTCAACCCGGCGATCGCACAGCAGCTCAGGCAGCGGGCGCACCTGCCATTCATTTTCACGAATGGAAGTGGTTTCCGTACTGAAGTCAGGTAGCGCTCCGCGATCGTAGTCCCGCTGGCGCTGCTGCCGCGCCTTAAGCAGTCGATCGCGTTCCGGGGCAAAGCGCACGACCAGCGCCTGCAGAAAATCGATAGCCGCCGGCGTCAGCAGTTGCTTTTCCGCGTCTGAGAAGGGCTGAGTGAAGGTGAGCGTAGAGTGAATAACCGTGTCTGTCATGCTGGCTCTCTCCTGAAGCGATCCTGGTTTACTGCCGGGATCGGAATGCTGGATGTTTGGTAACCGACAGGATCAGAGCATATGCATTTTGATTTTTATTTCAAAAACTATTTCCATTTTGTTATTTAATAGACACTAACTCACTGTAAATGCAGTTATTTAAAGTATCGAAATAAAGGCAATGATTTCTGACAGAAAAAATGCAAAAAAAACCACGATGGCCCGAAGGCGATCGCGGTGGAGAGAAGCTAAAAAGAGATCAGTCGAGAGTCGGATTCATATGGCGCAGATCAAACGGCGTGATCTGGTAAACATAGTAGTTCAGCCAGTTAGAAAACAGCAGGTTACCATGGCTGCGCCAGGTCGCACGTGGCGGCAGGGCCGGATTGTTCTGCGGGAAATAGTTAAACGGCACTTCCGGCTGCAGGCCTGCGTCATTGTCACGATGAAACTCACCTGCAAGGGTCAGCGCGTCATATTCCGGGTGCCCGGTTACAAAGGCCAGCCGCTTGTCTTTACTCGCCATCAGATAGGCGCCGGTTGCCTCAGATTCAGCAAACAGTTCGAGATCGGTGTAGTCGCGTATAAGCTGGCTGGGAAAATCCGCATAGCGCGAATGCGGCGCCAGAAAATTGTCATCAAAGCCGCGCGTCAGTAAGGCATGCGGATGCAGAATCTGATGTTCATAGACGCCGGACAGTTTGTTTTGCCGCGTCTGCTTGGGAATACCATACAGAATGTTCAGCGCAGCCTGTACCGCCCAGCAGACAAACAGCGTAGAGGTAACATGCTCATTTGCCCAGTGCAGCACGCGCTGGATCTGCGGCCAGTAGGCTACGTCGTTGAAGTCAACCAGGCCCAGCGGCGCACCTGTCACAATCAGGCCATCGAAGTTATCGTGCTGTATCTCTTCGAAATTGCAGTAAAAGTTATTCAGATGTTCACTAGGGGTATTACGTGATTCGCGGCTGTCTATCCGCAATAGTTGCACATCAATTTGCAGCGGTGAGTTAGAGAGCAGACGTAAAAACTGATTTTCAGTCTCGATCTTCTTTGGCATCAGGTTAAGGATCAGTACTTTTAACGGGCGGATCTCCTGAACACGGGCGCGCGATGAGGTCATCACAAACACATTTTCATCACGTAAGAAATTCACTGCCGGTAATTCGTCGGGCACCCTGATTGGCATAACCTGCTCACCTCTTGCTGATAACCATATAAACGTTTAGACATCCAGATGCCCGAGATTAGCCTGGCATACGCGGAATGTCGAGACTTCATGCCATTTATGAAAATGTTTCAGCTTAATGTGGCATACCCGGCAGCGGCAGAGAAGAGAGAAAAATGCGCCGGCACTAAATGCCGGAAGATAAGATGTTTTTTGAGGTGAAAAAAGTACGCATAGCATGCTGATGCTTCAGCAATACTCGAGAGAAAACCTAAAAGTTATTTTCTGCAGACGTAAAAAAGCCCTGAACAGACGTTCAGGGCTCTCTTACTGGATGGATGCCTGGCAGTTCCCTACTCTCGCATGGGGAGGCCCCACACTACCATCGGCGCTACGGCGTTTCACTTCTGAGTTCGGCATGGGGTCAGGTGGGACCGCCGCGCTGTGGCCGCCAGGCAAATTCTNGTCTCTCAAAACGCCTCTGGCGTTGTAAGGTTAAGCCTCACGGGTCATTAGTACCGGTTAGCTCAACGCATCGCTGCGCTTACACACCCGGCCTATCAACGTCGTCGTCTTCAACGTCCCTTCAGGGCTCTCAGGGAGCCAGGGAGAACTCATCTCGGGGCAAGTTTCGTGCTTAGATGCTTTCAGCACTTATCTTTTCCGCACTTAGCTACCGGGCAGTGCCACTGGCGTGACAACCCGAACACCAGCGGTGCGTTCACTCCGGTCCTCTCGTACTAGGAGCAACCCCCCTCAATTCTCCAGCGCCCACGGCAGATAGGGACCGAACTGTCTCACGACGTTCTAAACCCAGCTCGCGTACCACTTTAAACGGCGAACAGCCGTACCCTTGGGACCTACTTCAGCCCCAGGATGTGATGAGCCGACATCGAGGTGCCAAACACCGCCGTCGATATGAACTCTTGGGCGGTATCAGCCTGTTATCCCCGGAGTACCTTTTATCCGTTGAGCGATGGCCCTTCCATTCAGAACCACCGGATCACTATGACCTGCTTTCGCACCTGCTCGAGCCGTCACTCTCGCAGTCAAGCTGGCTTATGCCATTGCACTAACCTCCTGATGTCCGACCAGGATTAGCCAACCTTCGTGCTCCTCCGTTACGCTTTGGGAGGAGACCGCCCCAGTCAAACTACCCACCAGACACTGTCCGCAGCCCGGATAACGGGCCCACGTTAGAACATCAAACGTTAAAGGGTGGTATTTCAAGGATGGCTCCACGCGGACTGGCGNAAGCCTCCCACCTATCCTACACATCAAGGCTCAATGTTCAGTGTCAAGCTGTAGTAAAGGTTCACGGGGTCTTTCCGTCTTGCCGCGGGTACACTGCATCTTCACAGCGATTTCAATTTCACTGAGTCTCGGGTGGAGACAGCCTGGCCATCATTACGCCATTCGTGCAGGTCGGAACTTACCCGACAAGGAATTTCGCTACCTTAGGACCGTTATAGTTACGGCCGCCGTTTACCGGGGCTTCGATCAAGAGCTTCTCCTTGCGGATAACCCCATCAATTAACCTTCCGGCACCGGGCAGGCGTCACACCGTATACGTCCACTTTCGTGTTTGCACAGTGCTGTGTTTTTAATAAACAGTTGCAGCCAGCTGGTATCTTCGACTGGCCTCGGCTCCGGGAGCAAGTCCCCTCACCTACGCGCCAGCGTGCCTTCTCCCGAAGTTACGGCACCATTTTGCCTAGTTCCTTCACCCGAGTTCTCTCAAGCGCCTTGGTATTCTCTACCTGACCACCTGTGTCGGTTTGGGGTACGATTTCGTGTTGCCTGGAGCTTAGAGGCTTTTCCTGGAAGCAGGGCATCAGTTACTTCAGCTCCGTAGAGCCTCGTCGTCACGCCTCAGTGTTAAAGAAGACCGGATTTGCCTGGTCTTCACACCTGCACGCTTAAACCGGGACAACCGTCGCCCGGATAACCTAGCCTTCTCCGTCCCCCCTTCGCAGCAACACCAAGTGCAGGAATATTAACCTGCTTCCCATCGACTACGCCTTTCGGCCTCGCCTTAGGGGTCGACTCACCCTGCCCCGATTAACGTTGGACAGGAACCCTTGGTCTTCCGGCGAGCGGGCTTTTCACCCGCTTTATCGTTACTTATGTCAGCATTCGCACTTCTGATACCTCCAGCGNCCTTCTGCGGCTTACAGAACGCTCCCCTACCCAGCGACGCAAGCGTCGCTGCCGCAGCTTCGGTGCATGGTTTAGCCCCGTTACATCTTCCGCGCAGGCCGACTCGACCAGTGAGCTATTACGCTTTCTTTAAATGATGGCTGCTTCTAAGCCAACATCCTGGCTGTCTGTGCCTTCCCACATCGTTTCCCACTTAACCATGACTTTGGGACCTTAGCTGGCGGTCTGGGTTGTTTCCCTCTTCACGACGGACGTTAGCACCCGCCGTGTGTCTCCCGTGATAACATTCTCCGGTATTCGCAGTTTGCATCGGGTTGGTAAGCCGGGATGGCCCCCTAGCCGAAACAGTGCTCTACCCCCGGAGATGAGTTCACGAGGCGCTACCTAAATAGCTTTCGGGGAGAACCAGCTATCTCCCGGTTTGATTGGCCTTTCACCCCCAGCCACAGGTCATCCGCTAATTTTT
>NZ_VWUF01000017.1:0-42638 GCF_008631385.1 Pantoea sp. M_9
GATCCGCGCATTGAAACGGTCGCCATAAATGGCGACCCTACGTTGTAGGGGGCGCATTTATGCGCACCGGATGCACCTCACCCCTGCAAATTATCCAGCGCCATATTGAGTCGCAGCACGTTCACTGTCTCTTCGCCGATAAACGGCAGCAGCGGACGCACGGTGTTGCGCGCAATCAGCGCCTCAACGTCTTTCAGCGTCATGTTGCGCGCTGCCGCAATGCGCGGCGCCTGCCAGCGCGCTGCCGCAGGTGAGATATCGGGGTCGAGCCCGCTGCCTGAAGCGGTGACCAGCTCAACCGGCACTGCCGCCGGCGCCTGCGGATTCGCCGCCCGCAGCGCGGCCACGCGCGCAGCGACGGCGCTGTCCAGCGCCGGGTTACTCCCGGCCAGGTTGCTGCCGCCGGAGGCCTGTGCGTTATAAGGCCGCTCCGCCGTGGCCGATGGCCGACCCTGAAAATAGCCAGGCTGAGTGAACAGCTGCCCAATCAGCGCCGAGCCGCGCACGCTGCCCGCCTGCCCCAGCAGCGAACCGCTCGCCTGCTGCGGAAACCACCACTGTGCCAGCCCGGTGGTCAGCAGCGGATAGAGAGCACCGGTAAACAGCATCAGCACTATAAACAATACAACAGCCGGACGTAACTGACTCATCTCTCTTCTCCTTAGACCAGGCCTGACAGCGTGAGCAGCAGGTCAATCGCTTTAATACCGATAAAAGGCACCACCAGCCCGCCCGCACCGTAAATCCACAGATTGCGCCGCAGCAGCGCTGCCGCGCTCACCGGCCGGTAGCTCACCCCTTTCAGCGCCAGCGGAATAAGAAACACAATTACCAGTGCGTTGAAGATCACCGCCGACAGGATCGCCGAGGCGGGAGAGTGCAGCGCCATGATATTAAGCATGCTGAGCTGCGGGTAGGTCACGGCAAACGCCGCCGGAATGATGGCAAAATATTTCGCCACGTCGTTGGCGATGCTGAAGGTGGTCAGCGACCCCCGCGTCATCAGCATCTGTTTACCGATATGCACCACCTCCAGCAGCTTGGTCGGATTTGAGTCGAGATCGACCATGTTCCCCGCCTCTTTCGCCGCCTGGGTGCCGGAATTCATCGCCACCGCGACATCCGCCTGCGCCAGCGCAGGCGCATCGTTGGTGCCGTCGCCGGTCATCGCGACCAGCCGGCCTTCTGACTGATACTGACGGATCAGCGCCAGCTTAGCCTCCGGCGTCGCCTCTGACAGAAAGTCATCCACGCCCGCCTCCGCGGCGATAGCCGCCGCGGTCAGCGGGTTGTCGCCGGTGATCATCACGGTTTTAATGCCCATCCGGCGCAGTTCAGCAAAACGCTCTTTGATGCCGCCTTTGACAATATCTTTCAGCGCCACCACGCCCAGAACCTGCGCGCCTTCCGCCACCACCAGCGGCGTGCCGCCCGCGCGCGCGACCTCTTCAACCCGGGCGTTGACCTCCGCCGGAAAGCGTCCATTGCCGGCGTCGATATAGCGGCGTACGGCGTCCACGGCGCCTTTGCGGATCAGCCGATCCTGTACGTTCACGCCGCTCATGCGGGTCTGAGCGGAAAAAGGGATAAAGCTGGCGCCCATTGCGCTGAGATCGCGTTCGCGCAGGTTAAACCGCTGCTTCGCCAGCACCACAATACTGCGTCCTTCCGGTGTTTCATCTGCCAGTGACGCGAGCTGTGCCGCATCCGCCAGCTGCTCTTCGCTGACGCCCGGCGCGGGCAGAAACTGCGTCGCCTGGCGATTGCCAAGCGTGATGGTGCCGGTTTTATCCAGCAGCAGCACGTCAACGTCCCCTGCCGCCTCCACCGCGCGTCCGCTGGTGGCGATTACGTTTGCTCCCAGCATGCGGCTCATGCCCGCCACGCCAATGGCCGACAGCAGGCCACCAATCGTGGTGGGAATGAGGCAGACCAGCAGCGCCACCAGCACCGTAACGCTCACCGGCGTACCGCCGTACGCGGAAAATGGCCACAGCGTGGCGGTCGCCAGCAGAAATACGATGGTCAGTGAAACCAGCAGAATGGTCAGCGCGACCTCATTCGGGGTTTTACGACGTTTTGCGCCCTCCACCATAGCGATCATCCGATCGAGAAAGGTTTCGCCTGGATTGACGCTGCACCGGATCACCAGCCAGTCAGAGAGAATGCGCGTGCCGCCGGTAACAGAAGCAAAATCGCCGCCGGACTCGCGTATTACCGGCGCCGATTCGCCGGTAATGGCGCTCTCATCCACCGACGCGCCGCCCTCCATTACATCGCCGTCGCACGGGATCACATCGCCCGCCTCAACCAGGACCACGTCACCTCTGCGCAGCGTATCCGCAGAGACTGGCTGCCATGCAGCACCATAGTGCGGCGCCGCAAGCTTCTTCGCCTCGCTGGTTTTCTTAATACCTTTCAGGCTGTTGGCCTGCGCCTTGCTGCGCCCTTCCGCCAGCGCTTCCGCAAAGCTGGCGAACAGCACGGTTATCCAGAGCCAGAAAGCAATGGCACCGGTAAAGCCGGCGCTGCCGCTCAGCCAGCCCGCCAGCATGCCACCGGCCAGCAGCGACGTCAGCACGCTGCCCAGCCATACCAGAAACATCACCGGGTTGCGAAACTGCACGCGCGGATCGAGTTTTTTAACCGCATCCAGCAGCGCGGTGCGGGTCAGCTGCGCATCAAACAGCGCCAGTTGTTGACGACTCATGATTGCGTTATTCCTGAATCAGTTGCAGATGTTCCGCGACCGGCCCAAGCGCCAGTGCGGGAATAAAGGTCAGCGCACCCACCAGCAGCACGGTGCCTGTAAGCAGGCCGATAAACAGCGGGCCGTGCGTCGGCAGCGTACCGTTACCCGCGGGCTGAACGTTTTTCGCCGCCAGCGATCCGGCAATCGCCATCACCGGAATAATGATGCCGAAGCGGCCAGCCAGCATGCAGACGCCGAGCAGCAGGTTCCAGAACGGCGTGCTGGCGCTGAGTCCGGCAAAAGCGCTGCCGTTGTTATTTGCCGCAGATGAGACCGCATAGAGTATTTCGCTGAATCCGTGAATGCCGGGGTTGGCCATCGCCGCGCGACCGGCATCGGTCATCAGCGCCAGTGCGGTACCCAGCAGCACCAGCGCGGGCGTGACCAGAATCGCCAGCGCGGTCATTTTCATCTCCCATACGTCGATTTTTTTACCGCGATACTCCGGCGTGCGTCCGATCATCAGCCCGGCGATAAACACCGCCAGCAGAACGAACAGCAGCATGCCGTACAGCCCTGCGCCCACGCCGCCGAATACCACTTCGCCCAGCTGCATCAGCCACATCGGCACCATGCCGCCCAGCGCGGTAAAGGAGTCATGCATCGCATTGACCGCGCCGCAGGAGGCTGCCGTGGTAATTACCGCGAACAGGCCCGAGTTGAGTATGCCGAAGCGCGTCTCCTTGCCCTCCATGTTGAGCGCGCTGTCAGCGCCCAGCGCCAGGAAATGCGGGTTGCCCCGTACCTCTGCCCATATCACCGCCGAGGCCGCGAGGACAAACAGAATGCTCATGCTCCACAGCAGCATATGGCCCTGCCGGCGATCGTTCAGGTGCTGCCCGAACGTAAAGCAGAGCGCCGCCGGGATCAGGAAAATGCTCAGCATCTGAACAAAGTTGGTCAGGGCGGTCGGATTCTCAAACGGGTGGGCAGAGTTCGCGTTAAAGAACCCGCCGCCGTTGGTGCCGAGCATCTTGATAGCTTCCTGCGAGGCTACCGGACCGAGCGGCAGCGTCTGCTGTGCGCCCTCCAGCGTGGTGAGGGTGTGATACGCCGCAAAGCTCTGGATGGTGCCCTGGCTGACATAAAACAGCGCAATCACCAGGCTGAGCGGCAGCAGAACATAGAGCGTGATGCGCGTCAGGTCACGCCAGGCGTTGCCGAGCGTCGCCAGCGAACGGTTAGCAAACCCGCGCATCAGGGCAAACGCCACGGCGATCCCGGTTGCCGCAGAGAGAAAGTTTTGTACCGTCAGCCCCGCCATCTGGCTGAAGTAGCTCAGGCTGCTCTCACCGCCATACGCCTGCCAGTTGGTATTGGTGACAAAGCTTACCGCGGTGTTAAACGCCAGATCCCAGCTCAGGCCCGGCATCTGCTGCGGATTAAGCGGCAGCGCCCCCTGCAGCATCAGTATCGCCAGCAGCACCACGAAGCCCACGGCGTTAAACAGCAGCAGCGCCAGCAGATAGTGCTGCCAGCGCATCGCCGCTGCGCCGCTGCCCGTCAGCTGCCACAGCAGACGTTCGGTGCGCGGCAGCAGCGGTTTATCCGCCACCAGCCGCGCCAGAAACCGACCCAGCGGCTGCGCCAGCGCCATCAGCACCAGCAGAAACAGCGCGATCAGTAAGAATGCATTCGCCGCCATTAGAATGCCTCCGCATTAAGCAGGGCATAAACCAGATAGCCCAGCAACAAAATCAGCAGCACAATGCCCGCTATTACGCCCACGCTCACAGCAACCTCCGGAGTAGTCAGTAGTGCGACAAGCATGCGCGGCGCGGCATAAAGAAGAGATAAAAAGGCGGAGGGCGGGCGTAAAGAAAGTATAAATATGGCGTAAATTTAAGCGCTTTCCAGCGCCCAGACGCGGTTAAGATCGATGTTCTGCCACAGCGAACCCTCTTCAGCACCGGTAATGCTGTCGGTACAGAAGCTGTCGCCTAAATCGACAATTTCCGGTTTGACTTCGCGCCGGGCATGCAGCGACCAGAAGACGTGCAGTTTAGGCTTCAGCAGCGATTTTTCGCCTGCCTGCACCACCAGCGCGACCCGCCCCGACGCCAGACGCACCAGCGATCCGACCGGATAGATGCCAATCGACCGTACAAAACTGTGCAGCAGCGCAGGATCGAAATGGCCGCGCCAGCTCAGCATGTTGTGCATCGCTTCTGCAGGCGTCCAGCCTTTACGGTAGGGACGATGTGAGGTGAGTGCGTCATAGACATCGCAGACGGAGGCCATGCGGGCATAGAGCGTGATCTCCTCGCCGCGCAGGCCGTGCGGATAGCCGCTGCCGTCAAATTTTTCGTGATGGTGCAGCGCCACATCCAGCAGATCGTAGCCGGCGTCCGCCTCCATCAGCATCTGCGCGCCAACAATCGGATGTTCACGCATGACCGCGAACTCATCGTCGCTCAGCTTGCCGGGCTTATTGAGGATCGCCAGCGGCACGGCCGCTTTGCCGACGTCGTGCAGCAGGCCAGCCATGCCTGCGCGACGCAGCTGGTCGGCCTCCAGGCCCAGTTTCTTACCGAGCGAGATCATCAGCCCGCACACCGCCATGGAGTGCAGATAGGTGTAGTCATCGTGATTTTTCAGGCGCGCCACGCTGAGCAGCGCTGAAGGCTCACGCGCAATCGATCCTGCTATCTGATCAACCAGATCGAGCGTGAAGCTGAGATCGAGGCGCTGCCCCATACGAGCCTCATTAAACATCGCCAGCACGCGCGGCTTGCCCTGGGCGAAAATCTGCTGCGCCTGATCCAGCTCGCGGAAAAAGGCACTCTCCGCAACCGGCGCTCTGACGGGCTGGCTGCGCGGGATCGGCACCGACTTATCAAGATCGATCCAGACCTGGCGGATCCCTTCACTGCGGATCATGGCGATCTGGCGGCGATCGGTGATCAGCATAAGGTTGCGAATGCGCCGATCTTTCAGCCACCAGACCTCAAGTTTGTGGATAAACATGCCCTCTTGCAGTTCGTCCACGGAAATCAGCTTTATCACACATACTCTCCTGACTCGCTGTGGATGGTCAGGAGGGATATCGGCAGCTGATCAAAAAATCTTCAGAGGCGTTTTGTGCGGCTGTGAGCCCGCCGGTAAAGCGCACATTTTCCCGCTGGTGCCCTTTACCGGTGGCGGTGAACAGACTACCGGCTCAGAGCACCTTCGCCCTGCTCACGGTGCGGCGTGCGCGTCTGGCTCGCAGGCGTCTGGCTCTCTGCGCGCTGAATCGGTCCCATTACCAGCAGAAACAGCAGGGCCGCGATAATACAGTGCGCGCCAACAAACAGCAGGCCGACGCTGTAGCTGCCGGTCAGGCCAACGATAATGCCAAACAGCAGCGGCGTAATGAAGCCAGCCATATTACCGATACCGTTGAAGATAGCACCCGCCAGCCCCACCGCCTCTTTTGGCGCGGTGTCGCTGACAATGGTCCAGGTGCCCGCCCCCGCCGCCACGCCCTTGCCGAAGAACGCGAAAGACATGATAGCGATAATACCGGCGTTGCTCGGGATCACCGCGGCCAGCGTCAGCGAAGCCGCCATCACCATACCGGCGATAAACGGCCCCTTACGTGCCCAGGAGAGGCTCCAGCCGCGCGCCAGCAGCTTGTCAGAGAGAAAACCGCCGCTGATGCCGCCGAGAAATCCAAACAGCGCCGGCGCAATGGTGGCAAAACCGGCATCCATGATATTCATGCCGCGCGCCTGAACCAGATAGATAGGGAACCAGGTAATGAAGAAGTAGCTGAGTGCAATCGTACAGTACTGCCCCAGATAGGCGCACCACAGCATGCGGCTGCTGAGCAGAAGTTTAAACATGCGTTTATCGACCGGAGGACGGGCTTTCAGCGTCTCTGCGGCGTCTATATCCACCAGCGCACCGCCCTGCTCAATGTACTCCAGCTCGCTTTTTGTCACGCGCGGATGCTGACGCGGCGTGTGCATCCACGCCATCCAGCCAAACACGGCCAGAATGCCGATGGTGCCCAGTACAAAGAACGGCCACTCCCAGCCAAACCGCATGACCAGCCAGCCTGAGATGGGCGAAAAAATGGCGACGGCAAAATATTGCGCCGAAGCAAACAGCGATGAGGCACGGCCGCGTTCGGCTCCGGGAAACCACATAATGACCGCGCGGGCGTTAGCGGGAAAGCTTGGTGCTTCGATCAGCCCCAGCGCAAAACGCAGCGCGAACATCAGCGTCAGCGTCATGGTGACGCCGGTGGAGAACTCACCGACAAAGCCCATCAGCAGCGTGGAGACCGACCAGAGCACCAGTGTCGCGCCATAAACTTTTTTGGTGCCGAAGCGGTCGAGCAGCAGGCCGCCGGGGATCTGACCAATCACGTAAGCCCAGCTGAAGGCGGAGAGGATCAGGCCAAGCTGGATCGCCGAAAGGCCAAACTCCTCTTTGATCGCGGAACCGGAGATCGACAGGATCGAACGGTCAGCATAGGCCACCACCGACAGAAACAGGATCAGGCACAGGATCCAGAGGCGCACACGGCTGGTTTCACTGCGGGTTTGACGTTGCAACATAGGCTCAGTTCCTTGAAAGGGGAAGCGTCCTGTCGCGATGCGACAGGGATCAGCAATACCGCGCAATCTTTACTGTTCAGCAACTATAGAAAGCGGGCTGGTGCGCGGTCATTGTGCGGTTGCAGGGATCGGCAGGTTAAAAACGCCCCCGCTTTCAGCGTTTGGCACAATGCAGCGTGCTGTGCCGCACAGATTGCCGATCTTTCTCCGGTGACCGCCGCAGAGTGTGCGCCAGGCGAAAGAAAAGGCGGCTGGCGCTGGCTATGTGGGAGCCGATCTGTGCTCCCGGCAGCAAAACGCGCACCGGCAGATTGTCAGGCTGATGCGTCGATCGTAGTCTCAAATGGTTATAAATGGTCATTTTTATCGATAATGGAATTTTTGTTCCACACCCTCTTCTCTTATGCTCTGGAGTATGTGATGAAAACAGTAAAAGCGGTGCTGCTGGTGGGATTGCTTTCGGTTTCTGCGTCGTCGCTGGCGGATAAAATCGGCGTGTCGATGGCCTACTTTGATCAGAACTTTTTAACCATTATCCGCCAGTCGATCGATAAAGAGGCGAAAGCGCGCGGGCTGGCGGTGCAGTTTGAAGATGCACGCGGCGATGTCGGCCGCCAGACCGATCAGGTACAGAGTTTTATCGGCGCAGGTGTGGATGCCATCATTGTCGATCCGGTGGACNTTATCCGCCAGTCGATCGATAAAGAGGCGAAAGCGCGCGGGCTGGCGGTGCAGTTTGAAGATGCACGCGGCGATGTCGGCCGCCAGACCGATCAGGTACAGAGTTTTATCGGCGCAGGTGTGGATGCCATCATTGTCGATCCGGTGGACTCGGCCAGCACGCCGCAGCTGACCCGTCTGGCGCAGCAGGCAAAGATTCCGCTGGTGTATGTAAACCGTACGCCGGGCGACAAAACGCTGCCGCCGGGAGTGGTGTTTGTTGGCTCGGATGAGCGTGAGTCAGGCACGCTGCAGATGGAAGCGCTGGCTAAAATGGCTAATTACAAAGGCAATGTGGCGATTATGATCGGCAATCTCACTGATGCCGGCGCCCTGCAGCGTACGAAAGATGTGGAGCAGGTGGTAGCGAAATATCCCGGCATGAAAGTGGTGCAGAAACAGCCGGCTAATTATGCGCGCAACGAAGGCATGGATTTAATGCTTAACTGGCTTGGCAACGGCGAGGCGATTGATATTGTCGCGGCGAACAACGATGAGATGGCGATTGGCGCGGCCATGGCGCTGGCAAAAAGCAACAAAAAGCTGCTGATTGGCGGCATTGACGCCACGCCGGATGGTCTGCAGGCGCTGGCGCAGGATAAAATTCAGGTCACCGTATTTCAGGACGCCATCGGCCAGGGCAAAACGTCCGTTGAGGTCGCGCAAAAGCTGATTGCCGGTGAGAAAGTCGCTTCTCACGTCTGGATCCCGTTCGAACTGGTTACCAAAGAGAATATGCAGAACTACGTTAAAAAGAGCCAGTAGCCCCGCCTGAGAACGCAGCAGAGCCGCACGGTGCGGCGGCTCTGCTGTCAGCTCTTATTTTCGCGCATTTCAGAAAGCGCGCGCAGCGTCACTGACGGTCGCGCAGTTTCGCCATCACCACAATATCGTGATAGTCGCCATCGCGCAGGCACGCTTTACGCTTGACGCCCTCATGCTCAAAGCCCAGACGCGTATAGAGGCGCAGCGCGCGCGCGTTGTCATGAAACGCTTCCAGCTCCACGCGGATAATCCCCATCCAGTTAAAGGCGTAGTCGAGCCCGGTGCGGATTAGCTGCTCGCCGATGCCGCGTCCGGCAAACGCCGGATCAACGCTGATGCCAAAGCTCAGGCTGTGGCGGGTGCGCAGCCGCTGTTCGGTAAACAGCGTCAGTTCGCCCACCAGCTGCCCATCGAGCTCAGCGACAAACGCGATATAGCCCTCAGCGTCCATGCGCTCAAATTTTTTCTCCCACGTCGCCACGCTGGGAAAGGGCAGCTGCGTGGTCCAGCGATATACCTCTGGCTGACTGTAGAGACGCTGGTAAGCCGCGGCGTCACGCGGTTCGCGGCCGCGAATCTTTATCTCCATATCCGTGATCTCCGTCTGATTGCACTAAGCTGTTAACTCTGACCTTCCGGAAAGAGTGACCCTATGTTGTTTCGCCGTTTTGAACGTTTTATCAATATTTTTCAGGATGCACCAACGGATTCTCCCCCCGCCACCCTCGGCGCGTTCTATCGCTACTATCTGCGTCAGGTATGGCCAGGTTTCGCCGCGCTGCTGGTGGTGGGCCTGGCGCAGGCGCTGATTGAAGTGGCGCTGTTCAGCTATCTCAGCCGTATTATCGACCTCGTCAACCATGCCACGCCCGCAACGCTGTTCAGTGAACACTGGCCGGTGCTGCTCTGGATGGCGGCGGTGGCGCTGATCCTGCGGCCGGTGGTGATCGCCCTGCACGACCTGCTGGTTCACCAGAGCATCAACCCCGGCATGACCAGCATGATCCGCTGGCAGCATCATAACTATGTGCTGCGCCAGAGCCTGAACTTCTTTCAGAACGATTTTGCCGGCCGCATCGCCCAGCGCATCATGCAGACCGGCAACGCGCTGCGCGATTCGGCGGTACAGCTGGTGGACGCCATCTGGCATGTGGTGATTTACGCCGGTACCTCGCTGGTGCTATTTGCAGAAGCGGACTGGCGGCTGATGATCCCGCTGGTGATCTGGCTGATCGCTTACAGCCTGTCACTGCGCTTTTTTGTCCCGCGCGTGAAGCAGCGGTCGGTGGTCTCTTCAGAGGCGCGATCGCGCCTGATGGGCACCATTGTGGATGGTTACACCAACATTGCCACCATCAAGCTGTTTGCGCATACCGATCTGGAGAAGCGCTACGCGCGCGAGGCGATTCAGGATCAGACCGATAAAACCCGCCACGCCAGCCGCATGGTGACCAGCATGGACATCACGCTCTCCACGCTGAATGGCCTGCTGATTGTCAGCACCTCCGGGCTGGCGCTGTGGCTCTGGAGTCAGTCGCTGATCAGCGTTGGCGCCATTGCGCTGGCGACCGGGCTGGTGATCCGGCTGGTGAATATGTCAGGCTGGATCATGTGGGTGGTGAACGGTATTTTTGAAAATATCGGCATGGTGCAGGATGGGCTGGGCACTATTGCGCAGCCGCTCAGCGTCCAGGATGCGCCGGCGGCACCACCGCTGCGGGTGACGCGCGGCCAGATCCGCTTTGAAGATGTGCGCTTTGATTATGGCACTCACCGTCAGGTGATTAACCGGCTGAACCTGACGATTAAACCGGGTGAAAAAATCGGCCTGATTGGCCCTTCCGGTGCCGGTAAATCCACGCTGGTGAATCTGCTGCTGCGTCTGTATGACCTCAACGGCGGCCGCATTACAATTGACGATCAAAATATTGCGGATGTAACGCAGGCGAGCCTGCGCGGGCAGATTGGTATGATCACGCAGGATACTTCACTGCTGCACCGTTCCATTCGCGACAATCTGCTCTATGGTCGTCCCGACGCCACGGAAGCGGAGCTGCAGGCGGCCATCACGCAGGCGCGTGCCGATGAGTTTATCCCGCTGCTCTCTGATTCTCAGGGACGTACCGGGCTGGAGGCGCACGTCGGCGAGCGCGGCGTCAAGCTCTCTGGCGGTCAGCGACAGCGTATCGCTATCGCCCGCGTGCTGCTCAAGGATGCGCCGATTCTGATTATGGATGAAGCTACCTCGGCGCTGGACTCTGAGGTGGAAGCGGCCATTCAGGAGAGTCTGGAGAGCCTGATGCAGGGCAAAACGGTGATCGCCATCGCCCATCGCCTCTCGACCATCGCGAAGATGGATCGGCTGGTGGTGCTGGAGCAGGGTGAGATCGTGGAGATGGGCAATCACCACGAGCTGCTGACGCAGAACGGCCTCTATGCCCGCCTGTGGCAGCATCAGACCGGCGGCTTTGTCGGCACCGATTAATCGCCGCGCCGGAACGGCAGGGCTGCGCGCGCTTCATCGGCCCAGTCGTGCACTCCTGCCCGTTCCTGCTGCAGAAAATCTTCCACCGCCGCGCGCAGTCCCGGATGCGCCAGATAGTGCCACGAGTGCGTTATCACCGGCTCAAACCCGCGCACCAGTTTGTGCTCACCCTGCGCTCCCGCATCAAAGCGCTGCAGCCCTTCTGCGATAGCAAACTCCATGCCCTGATAAAAACAGGTCTCAAAGTGCAGGCGGTCAAACTCTGCCAGACAGCCCCAGTAGCGGCCATAAAGCGTGGTGCTGTCGCACAGATAAAAGGCCATCGCGGCAGGCCGCTCATCCAGCGTGGCGATAACCACGCGAATCGCCTGCGGCATACGCTCTGCCAGCAGACTGAAAAACGCGCGCGTCAGGTAAGGACGCTGGCCGCGTACCGCATAGGTGCTGACGTAGCAGGTGTAGACAAAATCCCACTGATGCTCCCGCAGTTCATCACCGCGATACCAGCTAAAGACAAAGCCGCTCTGCTGCACCAGCTCCCGCTCTTTGCGCAGCTGCTTGCGTTTACGCGACATCAGCGTATCAAGAAAGTCGGCAAAGTCACGGTAGTGACGGTTATGCCAGTGATACTGCAGGCCGAGGCGCATCAGCCAGTCGGACTGCTCTGCGATCAGTGCATTGGCGGACGGTGTGGTGAAGTTGATATGCGCGCCGCTTATCTGCCGCGCCAGCAGCGCATCCGGCAGCGCGGCCAGCAGCTGACTGATGGCGGACGCTTCGCCCAGCAGACGCTGCCCCGTCACCGGGCTAAACGGAACGGCACCGAGCCATTTGGGGTAGTAGCGGATCCCCGCGCGCTGGCACGCCTCGGCCCAGGCCTGATCGAAGACATATTCTCCGCGCGAGTGGGATTTAACATAGCCCGGCAGCGCGGCGACGGTTTTGCCCTGCTCCCGCCAGAGCAGGTGTGCCGGCTGCCAGCCCGTTTCAGCGCGCACGCTGCCGCTCTCCTCAAGGGTAGTCAGAAAGGCGTGGCGTAAAAAGGGCTGATCGTCAGGCAGCAGCGCGTCCCATTCAGCAGCCGCGATCTCCGTCAGTGATGATAGAAAATGCAGTGACATGCAGCTCTCCCGGCCAGGGGCGCCCTTTATGACGCCCGGATGAATGCGTATACGATACGTCACAGCGCTCTTTCCCGCCATGATGCAATGCAGGGGTGGTGCGAGCTGCGGCCCCTACGATGCACCTGTAGGGGCGCCATTAATGGCGCCCGGGTTAATGCGCGTGCGGGACGTCGGTGCGGTGCGCGTTGTGACCAGGGGCGCATTAATGCGCCCCCTACGATGCCCCGCGTAGGGGCGCCATTTATGGCGCCCTGGTTTAATTCGCGTGCGGGACGTGATGACGTCGGCGCGGTGCGCGTTGCGGCCAGGGGCGCATTAATGCGCCCCCTACAATGCCCCCGTAGGGGCGCCATTTATGGCGCCCTGGTTTAATTCGCGTGCGGGACGTAATGACGTCGGCGCGGTGCGCGTTGTGATCAGGGGCGCATTAATGCGCCCCCTACAATGCCCCGCGGTTAATTCGCGTGCGGGACGTAATGATGCCATCAATGCGCCCCCTTACAGGCATACGGGTTGATGCGTATACTCTGGCTTTGGCCTGCCTGGAGAGAAGATGGATCGACTCGATTGTGACCGGATGTTTGTCGCTGTGCTGGAGACGGGCAGCTTTGCCGCTGCGGCGATGCGCCTTGGCGCCAGCAGCGGGCAGGCGTCAAAGCTGGTGTCGCGGCTTGAGCAGCTGCTGGGCGTTCAGCTGCTCAAGCGTACCACGCGGGCGCTCTCTCCGACCGATGCGGGCCGCGCTTACTATGAACGCATTAAAACACTGCTGGATGCGTTTGATGCGCTGGATGACGCTATGCGGGAAAATGCCAGCCTGCCCTCTGGCCGGCTGCGCATCAGCGCGCCAGGCACGTTTGGGACGGCGGTACTGGCACCGGTGCTGGTCGCGTTTGCCCGTCACTATCCGCTAATCGAACTGGACGTCAGTTTTTCCGATCGCGCTGTCAATATCGTGGATGAAGGGTTCGATCTGGCGGTGCGCATCGGGCGCCTCGATGACAGCAGCCTGATCGCCCGGCGACTGGGTGATGTACCGGTGCATATCGCCGCATCCCCGGCCTACCTGCACCAGCATGGCGCGCCGCAGCACTGGCGCGATCTCGCCCGACACCAGTGCATCAGCGATACCAACTTTCGCGATCCGTGGAACTGGCCTTTTGTCACGGCTGCAGGCGACAGCGCTACGGTACCGATCCGCGGCCGCCTCTGTTTTTCCAATACCGAAGCGTGCCTGCACGCTGCCGTCGCCGGGCTCGGTATCGCCCGCCTGCCCGGCTTTATCGCTACGCCCGCCCTGCAGCGTCAGGAGATTGTTACGCTGCTGGCGGAGTTTGCGCCGCCGCCCCTGGGGCTGTTTGCACTTTACCCCTCTGCCCGTTTTCTGGCGCAAAAAACCCGGCTGCTGATCGACTTTCTGGCCAGCCACTTCCTTCATCAGCCGCCCGCCTGATTACTTCCATTTCGGAAAGAATGAAAGCCGTTTTGCCTGGATTATCACCAGGCCCGCGGCGCGCTACTCTCTGCGCCCTGATTACACAGGAGCAGCGTTATGTTAGTGAATGGCAAATGGAGTGAAGCCTGGCATCCGGTACAGGCCACCGATCGGCAGGGTGGATTTGTACGACAGACCTCGCAGTTTCGTCACTGGATCAGTGCTGATGGCACAACCGAATTTGCCGCAGAGCCGGATCGCTACCATCTCTACGTGGCGCTAATCTGCCCGTGGGCATCGCGTACGCTGATTGCGCGCAGCCTGAAAGGTCTGGAACAGGTGATTACTGTTTCCGTAGTCGAACCGCAACTGGGCAGCGCAGGCTGGCGCTTTGGCGATTATCCGGGGGCGCAGCGCGACACGCTGAACCAGGCTGAGTATCTGCATGAACTCTATACCCGCGCCGATGCCGCTTTTACCGGACGCGCCACCGTCCCGGTGCTATGGGATAAAAAGACGCAGACTATCGTCAATAACGAGTCGGCCGATATTCTGCGCATGCTGAACAGCGGCTTTGGCGATCTGGCTGACGATCGTCTGGATCTCTATCCTGCCGATCTGCGCACGGAGATCGATGCGCTGAATGAAACGATCTACACCCGGTTAAACAACGGTGTCTACCGCACCGGCTTTGCCACCACCCAGGTAAGTTATCAGCAGGCCTTCAGCGATGTTTTTACGCAGCTGGATGAGCTGGAAGCGCTGCTGAAAGATGGCCGTACCTTTGTGCTGGGCGAACGCCTGACGGAAACCGACATCCGGCTGTTCGTCACGCTGATTCGTTTTGACGCCGCCTACTATGGCCTGTTCAAATGCAACCTGCGCCGTCTGTGCGACTATCCGCTGCTGGATCGCTATCTGAAAAGCGTTCTGGCGGTCTCAGGCATACGACAGACGGTGAACATGGACCATATCAAACAGGGCTACTATTCGATTAAAGCGCTGAACCCCAACGGCATCGTGCCCGCCGGGCCGGATATGGCAGCGTACGGTTTTTAAGGAGCAGGCATGGCGAAAGCACTGGTTATTTTTCTGCATGGCGTTGGCAGCAGCGGTGACGATCTGGCGGTGCTCGGTGAGCACTGGAGCGGGCTGCTGCCCGACGTGGCGTTTGCTTCCCCCGACGCGCCCTGGCCATTTGAGCATGCGATGGGCTATCAGTGGTTCAGCCTGACCGGCGTTACGCCGGAGAATCGTCCGGCGCGCGTGCGTGCGGCGCGCAATGCATTTGACGATACGCTGCAGCGCCTGATGGCGCAGCACGGTATGCCGGATGCCTGGGAAAACGTTATTCTGGTCGGCTTCTCGCAGGGATCGATCATGGCGCTGGATGCACTGGCTTCAGGACGCTACCCGCTGGCGGGCGTGGTGGCATTTTCCGGCCGGCTGGCATTCGACGAACCGCTAACCCCGCAGCCCTGCGCTTCCGCGCTACTGATCCACGGCAAAGCAGATGAGGTGATCCCCTTCGGTGAAACAGCGTCCGCCGTCAGCCGGTTACAGGCGGCAGGCGTTAACGTAACGGCCGCGTTTGAAGCCACCACCGGCCACACCATCTCGCCGCAGGGCGCAAGAGAAGCAGTAACCTATATTGCGCAGTGCCTGCAGGATTAGCGCCAGCAGCGATTCAGCGCCTGCCAGGCGCGCCGTGCGCTCTCTGCCGCCGGCTGCGCTTTCAGCTGGTCATTGAATACTTCAATGCCAACCGGACCAGCATAACCGGCTCGCTGCAGGCGACTGACAAAGCTGTCCACATCAATAATGCCGTCGCCCGGCAGCAGCCGCTGGTGACGCGCATAGTCGCTCAGCGCCTGATTATTCTGCGGCGGCCGTTCAGCCATATCGCACAGCTGGACTTCATAGATACGACTGGCCGGGATGCCCTCAAGGTGCGACGCGTCACCACCCAGCGCGCAGATATGAAACAGATCTACTACCAGGCCAACATTAGGCAGGTCAAGACGCTGCAGGCGCTGCCAGGCAAGCGGCAGCGTGTTGTCCACGCTGCTCCACGCCATTGGCTCATACATGATGCGCATCTCATGGCGCGCCGCTTCCGCCGCCAGCCAGCGCAGATCGTCATCAATGCGTTCCGGGATGCAATCCTGTCGCGTGGTGGCAGGCGCCTGGATGGTGTCGCAGCCAATCGCGCGCGCCAGCCGGATAAACTGCTGCAGCTCCTCACGCTTTTGCTGGCGCTCGCTGTCCGGCACGCCGGTAAAGTCGCGCAGCACCTGCAGATTAGTGAAACGGATCGCGGAGTGCGCTAAGTGCGCCGTCTCCATCTTTTCCACATCTTCGCGCCAGATTTCAGCCTGATCAAAACCTGCATCCTGCGCCGCGCGCAGCTTTGCTGCAGGCTCGCCCTGCAGCAGGACCAGATTAAGAAAAAGTGGATTGCCCGGCATGGTTACGCTCCTTTGCGTCTGAACAGAATCCTCCCTGACGGGCCGCTGACGGGCGCTCAGCCGAGCAGGTTAACCACTGCAAAGCCCGCAAAGGTCATCAGCAGCGAACCCACGACATGCACCATCACGCTCGACATTGCCCACAGGTATTTACCTGATTGTAGCAGGCTGACAATCTCTGCTGAGAAGGTAGAAAACGTGGTCAGTCCGCCGCACAGCCCGGTGACGATCAGCAGTTTCCATGCCGGATCGAGCTGTGGGTAGCGCATAAACCACGCCAGAGCGGCGCCAATGATGAAACCGCCCGCCAGGTTTACAATCAGCGTGCCTGGCGGCAAATCAGGAAACAGCGCGTTAAAACGCAGCGAGATAAGCCAGCGCAGGGTGCAGCCAGCAGCTCCGCCGACGATGACGGCGCACAGCGACTTCAGCATAATTTGATCTCCGGAATGAAGCGCGCGTAACGGCAGCAGGAAACGAAAAACGCCTGACCCGCCGCCCTCTCCGCGCAGGGATAAGCGTATAGTCAGGCGTCATCAGCCGTCTGAAAACAGCGGCGGTTGGATCGGGTGGTACGCCATCACCCGTGCTGAGATAATACGCTATCGCCGGTAAACGATCACCCTGCCGGCAGCAGCGCCGGGTTACGGTCAGACACCCGGTGACGCAGACGACCGATTTTTTCAATCTCCACTTCAATCTCATCACCCGGGAACATAAACAGCGGTGGCGTACGCTTTTTGCCGACGCCGCCGGGCGATCCGGTAATAATGACGTCTCCCGGGGAGAGCGGGCTGAACGCAGAGATATACTCGATAATTTTCGCCACCGGATGCACCATGCTGGCCGTGGTGTCGTTCTGCACTTCGCGCTGGTTAAGCCAGGTTTTGATCGCCAGCTGCTGCGGATCCGGGATCTCATCAGCCGTGGTCATCCACGGGCCAAAGCCGCCGGTCTGCTGCCAGTTTTTTCCGGCGGTAAACCAGGTAAACTGCATATCGCGGACAGTGGCATCCATAAAGCAGCTATAGCCCGCCACATACGTCAGCGCGTCGCTTGCCGGCACCTGCGAGGCGGCTTTGCCGATAATCACGGCCAGCTCGCCCTCATAATCGAATTCTGCGGTGGTCGCGGGCTTCAGCAGCGGCTGTTCATGCGCCGCCAGTGAGTCAGCGAAACGGACAAACAGCGTGGGCGCCTCCAGCGTTTCCGCAAACTCTTTACGTTTATCGGCATAGTTCATGCCGACGCAGAACACTTTTCCCGGCTGCTCAATGACCGGCAGAAAACGAATGGCACTAAACGCATGATCCGCTGGCAGATGCTCAAATGCGGCCAGATCGCTGATACCGCCGCGCGCCAGCAGGGTTTTCAGGTCGGGACAGGCGTCACCCAGGCGCAGCCCAAGATCAACAACACCCTCTTTCTGCACGATGCCATAGCTTTTGCGTGCACAATCAATCAGATAAAAACTGCAAAGCTGCATAACCGCCTCGTTATAATAAGAAATGGCGCGCAGCGTATCAAAAGCCAGCCAGAAATGCGGTATGACCTGCAAAGAAAGTGGTGAAGGTTTGTGTCAGTCTGCGTGCGGGAAAGGACAAAGAAGAGAGGTGATAATCATCCTTCAATCCCTGAAGGCGATTATCGAGGGTAACTCTGGACGCTTAAGAAAGCGCGCCCGGCGGTACGTGTTTAAAGGTTGCGACATAGGCGCGAAACACATAACGGAAAAAAGCTTTCATGAAACACCTGACTCAAATATTGTTGAAAAATTACGCGCAAATTATAGCGGCAGCGCGTTTTTCATGCAATTTTATTTGAGCCAGATCACAAAATTAACGTTCAGTTCATCAATCCCAGATGCTCAATCAGAATTGTGCTGCCGATACAGATCAGCACCACGCCCCCCAGCACTTCTGCCCACTTACCCAGTACAGGGCCGATAAAGCGTCCCACCAGCACACCGGTTGTCGCCATCAGCGTGGTTGCAGCACCAATGGTCAGCGCGGTGAACAGGATATTAACCTGCAGGAAAGCGAGACCGACGCCGACGGCCAGCGCATCAAGGCTGGTGGCAACCGCCGTCAGCGCCAGCACCATAAAGCCGTGCTGCTGCGGCGCTTCACAGGGCTCATCTGCTGTCTGGCGGAAACCTTCCATAATCATACGGCCGCCCAGGACGCTAAGCAGACCAAAGGCCACCCAGTGATCCCACGCCATAATATAATGACTGGCCGCCAGGCCGATTGCCCAGCCGATGAGCGGCGTCAGCATTTCGATGGCACCAAAAATCAGGCCAGTGCGTAAGGCTTCTTTAATTCCCGGACGGTGCAACGACGCACCTTTACCCAGTGCAGCGGCAAAGGCGTCCATTGACATGCCAAAAGCCAGGATCAGGGTTGCGATGAATGTCATGGGTTTTTAGCCAGTTAGCGAACAAATGCGTAAATCCTCTGCTTTGTTCGTCTTAATATGTCAGTCATAAAAAAGTGCGCGCAGTCTAGCATGCAAATACCCCAAAAAAAAGACAACAAAATCAGGGGTTTAAGTATAGCAAAGGCTATAACTCTTAACTGCCGCTATTTTTAACGCTAAGTTGATGGAATCGAAGAAATTTCCTAGCATCGTCTGATTCACAGATTGCACTGCCCGCCCCTTTTATGCGCTAATGCCCGCGCAATATTGACAGGAAAAGAGCGATGAAAAACCCTTTCGAAACACTGATTATTCCAGGCGGGATCCTGCTGCTGGGCTTTCTTTCGGCGCTTCTGCTGCCCGCCCCCTCTTTTGGTCTGATATGGGCGCAGCGACTGCAGCAGAGCTTACACCTCCAGGATCTCAACCAGCTCTATACGCTGGTGTTTTGCCTGTGGTTCCTGCTGCTTGGCACGCTGGAGTTTTTTGTTATTCGTTTTATCTGGCGTCGCTGGTTTCAGATGCGCTGACCTCTCTCTTAAACGCTTCGCCCGTTAAAATCAGAATCACAGAAATGTAACACTATTTTTACACAGACGGGCGACATATCACGCAACAAAAAATCCCCGTTTCCAGCTCGCCATAAATATTTCTTATTATTCAGAGTGTTATTTTGTGATGCGTGTCACCGTTCATCTTTTAACCTCTGTAATCTCATCACAATTACATAACATTGATATCTGCATAACCTGCTGATTAGCGGATAAAAATATCTTATAAGCCGCCGCTCAGGCTGATTAATTCTTATGCTGAATCATTTCGGCATTTAAAAAATAAACAAACGTTTAATTCCAATACGAGAATGTTATATTCAGAAGCATATGCATAACGTGTAGTTAACCGTTATCGCCCCATTGGCTTAACCTGAGTCTTAACCCTTTGAGATAGCGCAGCGCGCGTAAACCGCGCGGCTATTTTGCCTGCCAACCTGTTGAGCTTCAGGTCAACAGAAGAGGAGATGTCGCCTCATGAGCAACACTGCGGTAAACCTGGCGCTGAGCAGCGCTGCAATGGATGGTGCAAAACGTCAGGAACGGAAAGAAGTTGATGTCCTGCTGATTGGCGCAGGCGTAATGAGCGCTACGCTCGGCACCTGGCTGCAGGAGCTGGAGCCAGACTGGTCCATTGAAATGGTTGAGCGTCTGAATGACGTCGCAGTGGAATCCTCTAACGGCTGGAATAATGCCGGTACCGGTCACGCCGCGCTGGCCGAGCTTAACTACACGCCGCAAAAGGCGGATGGTTCGATCGATATCACTAAAGCGGTAGCCATTAATGAATCTTTCCAGATGTCGCGTCAGTTCTGGGCGCATCACGTGCAGAAAGGCAACCTGCAGGATCCCAAAAGCTTTATCCATACCACACCACACATGAGCTTTGTGTGGGGTGACGCTAACGTCGACTTCCTGCGCAAGCGTTTCCAGGCGCTGCAGAAGAGCACGCTGTTCCGCGGCATGCACTATTCAGAAGATCGCGAGCAGATTGCGCAGTGGATCCCGCTGGTCATGAAAGGACGCGATCCGCAGCAGAAGGTCGCCGCCACCTGGACCGATATGGGTACAGACGTCAACTTTGGTGAAGTGACGCGTCAGCTGATCGCCGCCCTGGAGAAAAAACCGCATTTCCGCCTGCGTATGCGGCAGGAAGTGCGTGACCTGGTACGTCTGAACGATGGCCGCTGGCAGGTTACGTTGATGAACCTGGATACCAGTGAACAGCGTACCCTGATTACCCGCCAGCTGTTTATCGGTGCCGGCGGTGCGGCGCTGCCGCTGCTGCAGAAATCAGGCATTCCTGAGGTTAAAGGTTACGCCGGCTTCCCGGTGGGCGGCTCTTTCCTTGTGACCGAAAATCCGGATGTGGTCGCGCAGCATATGGCCAAGGTCTACGGCAAAGCCAGCGTCGGCGCACCGCCAATGTCAGTGCCGCACGTGGATACGCGCGTGCTGGATGGCAAACAGGTGCTGCTGTTTGGCCCGTTCGCCACCTTCTCCACTAAGTTCCTGAAACAGGGTTCGCTGCTGGATATGTTTGGCGCGATGAACACCAGCAACCTGCTGCCGATGATGCAGGTCGGCCTGAAGAGTTTTGACCTGGTGAAATATCTGGTTGATCAGGTGCTGCAGAGCGATGCCGATCGCATGGAGGCGCTGCGTGCCTATGTGCCGCAGGCGAAACAGGAAGACTGGCGCCTGGTCACGGCGGGCCAGCGCGTGCAGATTATCAAAAATGATGAGCTGGAAGGCGGCGTGCTGCGCCTCGGCACTGAAGTGGTAACGTCTGCTGATGGCTCTATTTCTGCGCTGCTGGGCGCCTCGCCTGGCGCATCGACCGCGCCACCGATTATGCTGGAGCTGATGGCAAAAGCTTTCCCTGAGCAGATGCGCTCACCGGAGTGGCAGACTAAAATCCGGGCCGTTATTCCGTCATGGGGCCGCAAGCTTAATGGTGACGTGGCGCTGACTGAGAAAGTACTGGCCGATACCAGTCGCATACTGCAGCTGGAATATGAGCCGGTGATCACCTCGCACGCGGCAAACGACGAAGCGCGGATCACCGCTCACGTGGTCGGCAAATAGCTGACTGCTCAGGTGCGCCGCCCGGCGCACCTGCTCTACAGTGCGCTCAGCGCGTCATACCCCATCCAGCCGGTCGTTGCCACCAGCGATAGCGCCATCAGCGTGTTAAACAGGCGCCGCTTCCAGTGCGTCTGCAGATACGTCCGCAGCCGATCGCCCAGCGCTGCCCAGAGCAGAATGCAGGGCAGATTGAGCGCGGCAAAACCGATCAGCACCAGCCAGACGTTGCTGCTGCTGGCGTAAAGCAGCGCAACGTTAGTGACCATCAGCCAGGCCTTGGGATTAACCGCCTGAAAAGCCACGCCGCCCAGCAGCGTCATGGGACGCGGACGGACGCTGGCCTGCGGCGCACCGGCGTGAAAAATTTTCCATGACAGCCATAGCAGATAGCCGCAGCCCGCCAGCGTCAGCGGCAGGCGCACGACTGCCATCCACGTCAGCAGCAGCTCCAGCGCCACGCTCGCCAGCAGCATCTGCAGCGCGCAGCCAAGCAGTATACCGCCCAGCACAGGCAGCGTGCGACGAAAGCCGAAATTGACCCCTGATGTGGCCAGCAGCAGATTGTTCGGGCCGGGCGTAATAGACATGATGGTGACATAACTGAAAAAGGCGGGATCGAGCATAAGAGTTCTCCGGGCTGAATAAGCTGACTCCATCGTAATGCCGCTGCCGCAATGGCGACAGAGACAGCAATTCAGTATTGTAATGGGTACAGTTCCAGTTTCTCTGTTTTGTACCTGTCGCTTTCGGAGGCCATTGTGTCCCTCGCGTTTACTGACGATCAACCGCGCTACCAGCAGCTGGCAGCAAAATTTGCCGACGCTATTCATCAGGGTTCGCTGCGACCGGGTGCCCGCCTGCCCGCCATCCGGCGAGTGGCGCAGTCGCATCAGCTCAGCGTAAATACCGTGCTCAGCGCCTGGCAACTGCTGGAGGATCGCGGCCTGATTGAGGCGCGGCCGCAGTCAGGTTATTACGTTCGCGGCGTATTGCCTGCCGTTACGCTACAGCCGCAGCCGCCCGCCGCAGAGAGTGGCGATCCGGATGCACAGAAGCTGGCGCTGATTGAGCAGGTTTTTGCCGCGCAGAATAATCCCGGCTACACCAATATTTCGCTGGCCTGTCCGCAGGACAGTGAGCTTTTTCCTTCAGCGAAGCTGGGCCGGATCACCGCCGCGCTGATCCGGCGCCAGGGCGACATTATCGGTCGTTATGCGCTGCCGCCCGGCAGCGAGCGGCTGCGCGAGGAGATCGCCCGGCGCAGCGTGCATACCGGACTGAACCTTACCGCTCAGGCGATTACCCTGACCCACGGCTGCATGGAGGCGCTGCAGCTGGCGCTGCGCGCTGTCACGCAGCCCGGCGACTGTATCGGGCTGGAGTCCCCCACCTATTTTTTCCTGTTTCCGCTGCTCGCCTCGCTCGGACTGAAAGCGCTGGAGATCCCTACCGACCCGCAGCGCGGTCTTTCACTGGACGCGCTGGAGATGCTGCTGCAGGAGCAGCGCATTCAGGCGCTGATCGCTATGCCGGGCGCGCAAAACCCGCTGGGCTACGTGATGCCGCTGGAGAACAAAAAACGGCTCGCCGCGCTGATAAATCACTATCGCATTCCGCTGATTGAGGACGGGCTCTACGATGAACTGCAGTTTGACTGGCCGCTGTCACCGCCGGTTAAAGCGTTCGATCGCGATGGCTGGGTGATTTACTGCACCAGCTTTACCAAAACCGTGGCGCCTGATTTTCGCATCGGCTGGACCGCCGCGGGCCGGTTTCACGCCAGCATTGCGCGGCTGAAAGCGGTCTCGTCGATGACTGAATCGCAGCTGCTGAGCGAGACGCTGGCAGAGTTCCTTGCCAGCGGGGGCTACGATCACCATCTGCGCTCGCTGCGCCGACGCTACGCGGCAAATCTGGATGCGGCGCGGGGCATTCTGGCGCGCCATTTTCCGCAGGGAACGCGCGCCACGCTGCCGCGCGGTGGCTTTGTCTTCTGGGTCGAGCTGCCGGGTGAGATTGATACCGTGCTGCTGTTTAATCGTCTGCTGCAGGAGCAGATCTGCGTCACGCCAGGCGCGCTCTATACGCTAAGCGAACGCTACCGGCATGCGCTGCGCCTCTCCTGCTGTTATCCGTTCGACGCGCGTTATACCCGTGCCTTAGCGCGCACGGGTGCTCTGGCATGCGAGATGAGCGGCATTGCCCCTGCTGCGCCTTAAGGCGTGCCGTTGCGCCCCCAGGTGGTAAACCCGGGGCGCTCCGTCAGCCGCTCATAGTAGGTCTGTATTGCCGGAAAATCGGGGTGATCCAGCGGCGTCTCAAACCAGCGGTTCACCGCCAGTCCGATGGGAATATCCGCCAGGCTGAAGTGACGCCCGGCCACATAGCGGCCCGATTTTTCCAGCTGCTGATTGAGTATTCCCATGGTGTGCGTCCAGCCTTTTACCGCTGCCGCGAGCAGACGGGGATCCTGATGCGCCGGTGAGTTTCGTACCAGCGACATAAAGGCGTAGCGCCAGGAGGTGTTAAGCTCGGTAGCCTGCCAGTCGATCCACTGATCCACCGGCGCGCGTAAGCGCGGCTCCTCCGGATAGAGCCATGCACCACCGTAACTGTTGGCCAGGTAGCGCAGAATAGCGTTGGATTCCCATATCACCAGCCCGTCGTCGATGATGACCGGTACCAGGGCGTTAGGATTTAGCGCCATAAACTGCGGTGCATGCAGTGAAAGCCCGTCGTCGCCCCAGGATTCATGCTTATAGGTGATATTCAGCTCAGCGCAGAGCCACAGCACCTTGCGCACGTTGATTGACGTTTTACGACCTAAAATTTTTAACATCGCGGACTCCGCCTGCAGAATTATTAATCTATTCATAGTCCTGTTAGCGCGCTTTTACCATGCGCAGGGTATCATTCCACACATTGGCTGACTGAAAAGGAACTGTTATGAGAGTGGCGTTTAAACAGGTGGATGTCTTTACCACTATGGCATTTCGGGGAAATCCGCTGGCCGTGATCATGGATGCAGAGGGATTAACTGACGATCAGATGGCAGCGATTGCGCGCTGGACCAATCTGTCAGAGACCACGTTTGTTTTGCCGCCAGAGAGCAGCGCGGCGGACTATCGCATCCGCATTTTTACCCCTTCAGGTGAGCTGCCGTTTGCCGGTCACCCGACGCTGGGTACAGCCCATACGCTGCTGGAAGCGGGCTGGCCGCGGAAAAACGCCGGCTGTATTGTTCAGGAGTGCGGCGTCGGACTGGTTGAGGTGCGTATCGCCGCCGATGGCGCGCTGGCATTCGCTGCCCCGACGGCAACCCTGACGCCGTTCAGCGATGCGCTGATGAGCCGCGCGCTTAACAGCGAGGCCTTTGATCTGACGCAGTCGCCCGCCGTAGCGGATATGGGTATTCGCTGGCTGCTGATCCCGCTCAGCAGCGCGCAGGCAGTCATCGACGTCACGGCTTCCGTGGCCGATCTGCAGCAGCTGCAGCAGCGGGCGGGCGTCAGCGGCGCGCTGATTTTCGGCGCGCTGCCGCCGGGGGAACCGGAGCAGTATGAGGTCCGCGCGCTGTTTGTGGAGAATGGCAGCCTGACTGAAGATCCGGTCACCGGCAGCGCCAACGCCTGTCTGGCACGCTACCTGGCGGCCCAGGGCCAGACGCGCAGCTACCGGGCGCGTCAGGGCAGCGCGATTCAGCGCAACGGCCGTATCGACGTTACCTATACGGAAGAGGCGATCTGGATTGGTGGCCAGACGGTAACGGTAATCGACGGTACCATCGCGCTCTGACGCGCCGCTCTGACGTCAGCAGGCGATCACAACGCCTGACCGCCTGATGCTTCAATGCGCTGGGCGGTGATCCAGCCGCTCTCCTCGCTCAGCAGCATGCAAATAGCGTCGCCGATGTCGTCCGGCAGCCCGACCCGCCCCAGCGCGGTGACGGACGCAATCTGCGCGTTCAGTTCACGCGTATCGCGTACCCGTCCGCCGCCAAAGTCAGTCTCAATGGCGCCGGGTGCCAGAATATTGACGCGAATGCGGCGTGCGCCCAGCTCCTTCGCCTGATAGCGCGTCAGCACCTCCATGGCGCCTTTCATTGCGGCATAGGTCCCGGAGCCGGGCTGCGTGATGCGGGTCAGTCCGCTGGAGATATTCAGAATACGCCCGCCGTCGTTCAGCAGCGGCAGCAGCGTCTGGGTCAGAAAAAACGGGCCTTTCAGATGTACGTTAACCAGCGCATCAAACTCCGCCTCGGTGGTATCGGTCAGCAGCTGATAGTGACCATGGCCGGCGTTATTCACCAGAAAATCGAACCGGTCGCGCTGCCAGACGCGCTGCAGCGTCTGCGTAAGCTGTTGTGCAAAAGCAGCGAACTGGCGGCTGTCGCCAACGTCCAGCAGCAGCGCAGCCGCCCGTACGCCCAGCGCTTCGATCTCCTCTGCCACCCTCTGCGCTTCATCAGCGTGATTTCGGTAAGTAAACACAATATGTGTGCCGCGTGCGGCCAGTTTCAGGGCTGCATTACGTCCCAGACCACGGTTTCCGCCGGTAATCAGCGCTATTTTGTGACTCATAACTCTCTCCTGCTGAAAAAGTGAACTCCTGATAAAGATATTCAAACCGAAGTGATCTATAAACGCAGATAACTGCGCAGCACTGTTTCAATAACAACAACAATCGGTGAACAACATGGATAAAATTCATGCAATGCAGGTTTTTGTACGCGTCGCGGAGATGGGCAGCTTTACCCGTGCTGCTGAAAGTCTGGGTTTACCAAAAGGCAGCGTGTCGCGTCAGCTGCAGGCGCTGGAGAACCAGATGGGCACGCGCCTGCTGCATCGTACCACCCGGCGCGTGCACCTCACCCAGGATGGACTGGTCTATTACGATCGCTGCCTCGATCTGCTGTCGATGATGGAGGATATGGACAGTCTGTTTCAGCATGACCCGGCGACGCTGAGCGGCAAGCTGCGGGTCGATATGTCGGTGGCGATGGCCACCAGCTTTATTTTGCCGCGCCTGCCGGAGTTTCTGCAGCACTATCCCGGCATTGAGATTGAGCTGAGCAGCAGCGATCGCCAGGTGGATGTGATTCGGGAGGGGTTTGACTGCGTGGTGCGCGTGGGCGAGCTGAAAGATTCCGGTCTGATTGCGCGAAAAATTGGCACCTATGCCTTGATCAACTGCGCCAGTCCCGACTACCTTTCCCGCTTTGGCCGTCCGATACGGCTGGAAGAGCTGTCGCAGCACGCCATGGTGCACTATACCCAGCAGCTGGGTCAGCCTGCGCCGGGATTTGAATATTTCGATGGCCGCCAGTGTCACTATGTGCAGACCGGCGGCGTGGTGACGGTCAACAGTACTGAAACCTACCGTGCCGCCTGTCTCGCCGGGCTGGGGATTATTCAGGTGCCGGCAATGGGCGTTCAGCCGCTGCTGGAGTCGGGTCAGCTGGTGGAAGTGCTGCACGCTTTTCCGGCAAAGCCGATGCCGATTACGCTGCTCTATCCGCACCGCCGCAACGTGGCGCGCCGCGTGCGGGTGTTTATGGAGTGGCTGAGTCAGGTGCTGCAGGAGTATGTCACCTGACACATCCGCCGCCGCCCTTATTTACGGTATATAATTTCAGTTTCGCAGTGAACAGGATGCCTATCGTCTATGACAGACAAAACAACCCAGGAGTCAGCCGCCGATCCAAAGCCGCTGATCGATATCCACACCGGTAATAAAACCGTGGATGGCTCAATTCGTCGCGTGTCGCGTTTTGCCGCGTGGTTTCAGTCTATTCCGGCCGTCGCGCACTTTATCCGGGCGCTGGATCGCTTTAATGACCGGCTGGGCAGCCAGTTTGGCGCGGCGATCACCTACTTCTCCTTTTTATCGCTGATCCCGATTCTGATGGTGTCGTTTGCCGCCGTGGGATTTGTGCTGGCCTCCAATCAGGATCTGCTGTCGGAGCTGATTAACAAAATTGTCAGCAGCATCAGCGATCCCACGCTCGCCACCACGTTAAAAAATACCGTGAACACTGCGATTCAGCAGCGCGCTACCGTGGGTCTGACCGGTCTGCTGCTGGCACTCTATTCCGGTATCAACTGGATGGGCAACCTGCGCGAAGCGGTCCGCGCGCAGTCGCGCGATGTCTGGGAGCGGACGCCGGATGATAAAGAGGTGTTCTGGAAGAAATATCTGCGCGACCTTTTTTCACTCCTGGGGTTGATGCTGGCGCTGGTGATCACCCTTTCGCTGACGTCGATTGCCGGTGCGGCTCAGGCAGCGATTGTCAGCGCGCTGGGGCTGGATGGCATCGACTGGCTGCGTCCGGTGATGACAATTATTGCCCTCTCCATCTCGGTGCTGGCGAATTATCTGCTGTTCCTGTGGATTTTCTGGATCCTGCCGCGCCATAAGCCGCGTAAAAAAGCGCTGCTGCGCGGCACGCTGCTGGCAGCTATCGGCTTTGAGGTGATTAAATTTGTTATGACGCTGACGCTGCCGAAGCTGGCGACCTCTCCTTCAGGCGCGGCCTTTGGTTCAGTACTCGGCCTGATGGCATTTTTCTACTTCTTTGCCCGCCTGACGCTGTTCTGCGCCGCGTGGATCGCCACGGCGAAATATAAAGGCGATACGGAGATGCCGCAGCCGCGCCAGCCCTCCTGACAACGGGCACAGGGCAACTCCCTGAACAGTAAAACCTGTTTCCTGCTGGCGAATTTTAGCGCACCCGCCAGCAGGAAACGCCAGCCAGTCACTTTTATTTAGCGGTTTAGCAGCGATTCACGCCAGAAAAACGTTTCCTGCCGCTGCCATTCGCCACCATTCCGGTTAACTCAGACATTATCCTCTTTTTCGCCGAAAATCGTCGTTTTGCGACGCTTTTTGCTCATTGAATGCCGCATACCAGGTGCGTAATATTTCTGGTTTACATTTACAATTAAGAAACATTTATGCAAGCCTCCATCACAGAAACACCTGACGCGCTGCACGACGAGGCGCCGGTCAATTCACGCGGTAAAGTTGTCGTAGCTTCCCTGGTCGGTACGGCTATCGAGTTCTTCGATTTCTATATTTACGCCACCGCAGCGGTTATCGTCTTCCCGCATATTTTCTTTCCTCAGGGGGACGCCACGGTTGCGACGCTGCAGTCGCTGGCAACCTTTGCCATCGCCTTTGTCGCGCGGCCAATCGGCTCGGCGGTGTTTGGTCACTTCGGCGACCGCGTTGGTCGTAAAGCGACGCTGGTCGCTTCGCTGCTGACGATGGGCGTCTCAACAGTGCTGATTGGTCTGCTGCCTGGCTATGAAACCATTGGCGTTGCCGCGCCGCTGCTGCTGGCACTGGCGCGCTTCGGTCAGGGGCTGGGACTGGGCGGCGAATGGGGCGGTGCCGCGCTGCTGGCAACCGAGAATGCACCGGCGAAAAAGCGCGCGCTTTACGGATCGTTCCCCCAGCTGGGCGCACCGATCGGCTTTTTCTTTGCCAACGGTACGTTCCTGCTGCTCTCCTGGCTGCTGACCGACGAGCAGTTTATGCAGTGGGGCTGGCGCGTGCCGTTTATCCTTTCTGCGGTACTGGTGCTGATCGGCCTCTACGTGCGCGTCTCGCTGCATGAGAGTCCGGTTTTTGCCAAAGTGCAGAAGGAGCAGAAGCAGGTGCGTATGCCTATCGGCACGCTGCTGAGCAAACATATGACGGCGACCATACTCGGCACCTTTATCATGCTGGCTACCTACACGCTGTTCTACATCATGACCGTCTACTCAATGAGCTACGGCACCGCGCCGGCGCCGGTCGGACTGGGCTACTCGCGCAACAGTTTCCTCTGGATGCTGATGGTGGCGGTAATCGGATTTGGCGTAATGGTGCCGATTGCTGGTCTGCTGGCCGATCGCTTTGGTCGCCGCAGAACGATGATCACTATTACGCTGATGATTATCGCGTTTGCGCTGATGTTCCCGCTGCTGCTCGGCTCCGGCTCGCAGATTCTGGTGATGGGCTTTCTGCTGCTGGGCCTGAGCATTATGGGCCTGACGTTTGGCCCGATGGGTGCGCTGCTGCCGGAGCTGTTCCCGACCGAAGTGCGCTATACCGGTGCCTCTTTCTCTTATAATTTGTCATCTATTCTGGGGGCGTCCGTAGCGCCCTATATCGCCACCTGGCTCAATGCAAACTATGGCCTGCAGGCAGTAGGTTTCTATCTGGCCGCCATGGCGGTGCTGACGCTGATTGCCCTGATCGCCTGCAAAGAGACGCGGCACCAGACGCTGTATGATGCGGCATAAACGCGTATCCTGATGCAGGATGTATCGCGGCAGGGGCCGCATTTATGCGGCCCTTTGTACCAGGGCGCCATTAATGGCGCCCCTACAGAGGTGTATCACGTAGGGGCCGCATTTATGCGGCCCATTATGCCGGGACGGTGCGGCGTTGAGCCAGGGCGCCATTAATGGCGCCCCTACGGGGGGTGTGGCGCCCGTGCGGGGATATATCACGTAGGGGCCGCATTTATGCGGCCCGTTATGTCGGGATGGTGCGGCGTTGTGCCAGGGCGCCATTAATGACGCCCCTACAGAGGTGTATCACGTAGGGGCCGCATTTATGCGGCCCGTTAGGCCGGGACGGTGCGGCGCAATAAAAAACCCCGGCAGGCCGGGGTTTGATAAGGCTGAAAATTGTCGGATGGGGCTTAGCCAGCTACCGCGATACGTTTCATATCGGTCATGTAGCCACGCAGTTTACGACCAACGGTTTCAATCGGATGCTGGCGAATCGCTTCGTTAACGTCACGCAGCTGTGCGTTATCAACCTGAGTGCCTTCTGTCGCTTTGCCCAGATCGCCCGGCTGCAGCGTGGTCATAAACTCCTCCAGCAGCGGTACCGCGGCGAATGAGAACAGGTAGTTGCCATACTCAGCGGTATCAGAGATCACCACGTTCATCTCATACAGGCGCTTACGTGCGATGGTGTTAGCAATCAGCGGCAGCTCATGCAGCGACTCATAGTATGCAGACTCTTCAATGATGCCGGCGTCTACCATGGTTTCAAACGCCAGCTCAACGCCCGCTTTTACCATCGCGACCATCACCACGCCTTTGTCGTAATACTCCTGCTCTTCAATTTTGCCCTCAAACTGCGGCGCGTTTTCAAACGCCGTTTTACCGGTCTCTTCACGCCAGGTCAGCAGGTTTTTATCATCGTTCGCCCAGTCAGCCATCATACCGGAGGAGAATTCACCCGAAATGATGTCATCCATATGCTTCTGGAACAGCGGAGCCATGATCGTTTTCAGCTGCTCAGAAAGCGCATACGCACGGATTTTTGCCGGATTAGACAGGCGATCCATCATCAGCGTAATACCGCCAAACTTCAGTGATTCAGTGATGGTTTCCCAGCCGAACTGGATCAGTTTTTCGGTGTAGGCGACATCGTGCCCTTCAGCCACCAGCTTATCGAAGCAGAGCAGCGAACCCGCCTGCAGCATGCCGCACAGAATGGTCTGCTCACCCATCAGATCCGATTTTACTTCCGCTACAAAGGAGGACTCCAGCACGCCTGCGCGGTCACCGCCGGTAGCCGCAGCCCAGGCTTTCGCGATAGCCATGCCTTCGCCTTTCGGATCGTTTTCCGGGTGCACGGCGATAAGCGTCGGAACACCAAAACCACGTTTATACTCTTCGCGCACTTCTGTACCCGGACACTTCGGTGCCACCATTACCACGGTGATATCTTTGCGGATAGTTTCGCCCACCTCAACAATGTTAAAGCCGTGCGAGTAGCCCAGCGCAGCGCCATCTTTCATCAGGGGCTGAACCGCTTTCACAACAGAGGAGTGCTGTTTGTCTGGCGTCAGGTTAACCACCAGATCCGCCTGCGGGATCAGCTCTTCATAGGTACCGACTTTAAAACCATTTTCTGTTGCTTTGCGGAACGAGGCGCGCTTCTCTGCAATCGCTTCTGCACGCAGCGCATAGGCTACATCCAGCCCGGAGTCACGCATATTCAGGCCCTGGTTCAGGCCCTGTGCGCCGCAGCCCACGATCACTACTTTTTTACCTTTCAGGAAGCTGGCGCCATCGGCGAACTCATCGCGCGCCATAAAGCGACATTTGCCCAGCTGCGCTAACTGATTGCGCAGGTTTAATGTGTTGAAGTAGTTAGCCATGGGGTACTCCGCATCAATGTTGTGTTTGCATTATTGTCTGATAGCGGCGCCTGCTTCAGCGCTGCGAATGACCCCATCATATGACAGGAAATCCATTGCTTAAATTGATATATTAACAACGTCACGTTGCAATTTTTGCAATACAAAATGTCAGGAGATCCCGGATGGATTTACGCGATTTAAAACTCTTTCTGCATCTGGCAGAAAGCTGCCATTTTGGCCGTACGGCACGCGCCATGCACGTCAGCCCTTCTACGCTGTCGCGCCAGATCCAGCGGCTGGAAGAGGATGTCGGCCATGCGCTGTTTCTGCGGGATAACCGCACCGTGACGCTGACGGAAGCGGGTGAGCGGCTGCGCCAGTTTGCCCAGCAGACGCTGCTGCAGTATCAGCAGCTGCGTCACGTCATGGATCTCAACGGCCCCTCGCTAAGCGGTGAGCTGCGTCTGTTCTGCTCGGTGACTGCCGCTTACAGCCACCTGCCGCCGATTCTCGATCGCTTTCGTGCTGAACATCCGCAGGTGGAGATCAAGCTCACGACCGGCGACGCGGCGGACGCCATTGAGATGGTGCAGTCGGGTGAGGCGGATCTGGCTATCGCCGGCCGGCCGGAGTCGCTGCCCGCCAGCATCGGCTTTACGCCGCTGGGGCTGATCCCGCTGGTGCTGATTGCGCCGGCGCTGCCCTGCCCGGTACGCAGCCAGGCCACGCAGACGCAGCCCGACTGGTCGCAGATTCCGTTTATTATTCCGGATCAGGGGCCGGCGCGGCGCGGCATTGATCTCTGGTTCCGGCGCTATCGTCTCGCTAATCCGCAGATCTACGCTACGGTGGCGGGCCATGAGGCGATTATCTCTATGGTAGCGCTGGGCTGCGGGATTGCGCTGGTGCCGGATGTGGTGCTGGAGAACAGCCCTGAGCCAGTGCGAAACCGGGTGATGACGCTGGAGAACGTGGAGTCAGTTGCGCCGCTGCAGCTGGGCGTTTGCGTACAAAAAAAGCGGCTCGGGGAGCCGCTGATTCATGCATTCTGGCATCTGCTCTGATTACTGGCCAGCCAGGAAGAAACGAAACGCCGGATTATTCGCCTCATCGTGCCACTCGTAACCCAGTGCCGTCAGGTGAGTTTCAAAATCGGGTTCTTTGTCATTCACTTCAAATGCCGCCAGCACGCGACCAAAATCGGTGCCGTGGCTGCGGTAGTGGAACAGTGAGATATTCCAGTGCGCGCCCAGCGTCTGCAGAAACTTCAGCAGCGCGCCCGGCGCCTCCGGGAACTCAAAGCTGAACAGCCGCTCGCGCAGCGGTTTTGACGGACGCCCGCCGACCATATAACGCACATGCAGCTTGGCCATCTCATCATCAGAGAGATCCACCACCTGGTAGCCCCCTTCAGTCAGCTGACTGATGATCTCGCCGCGTTCTTCAAGACCGCGCGTCAGACGCACGCCGACAAAGATGCAGGCGCTGTCCGCATCCGCATAGCGGTAGTTAAATTCTGTGACCGATCGGCCGCCCAGCGTCTGACAGAACGTCAGAAAGCTGCCCTGCTGTTCAGGAATGGTTACTGCCAGCAGCGCTTCCCGCTGCTCTCCCAGCTCGCAGCGTTCGGAAACATAGCGCAGGCCGTGGAAGTTGACGTTGGCGCCCGACAGCACGTGTGCCAGGCGCTCGCCTTTGATGTCATGCTGCTGGATATACTTTTTCATTCCCGCCAGCGCCAGCGCACCTGAGGGTTCCGCCACGGCCCGCACATCCTCAAACAGATCTTTCATCGCCGCACAGATGGCATCGCTGTCAACGGTGATAATGTCGTCGAGATACTCCTGACAGAGCCGAAAGGTTTCGCTGCCGATACGTTTCACCGCCACGCCCTCGGCAAACAGCCCGACGCGCGGCAGATCCACCGGCTCGCCCGCCGTCAGCGCAGCTTTCAGGCAGGCGGAGTCCTCAGACTCCACCGCGATGACTTTGATCTGCGGCATCAGCTGTTTAATCAGCACCGCCACGCCGGCCGCCAGCCCGCCGCCGCCAACCGGAACAAATACGCGATCAAGATGCGCATCCTGCTGCAGCAGCTCCATCGCCAGCGTGCCCTGTCCGGCAATCACTGCCGGATGGTCAAACGGCGGCACAAAGGTGTACCCCTGCTGCTGCGCCAGCTCAATCGCTTTGGCCTTCGCCTCATCGAAATTTGCGCCAAACAGAAAGGCTTCACCGCCAAACGCCCGTACCGCATCGACTTTGATATCCGCGGTGGTGAGCGGCATGACAATCAGCGATTTAATTCCCAGCGTGCTGGCTGAGAGTGCAACCCCCTGCGCGTGGTTCCCGGCAGAAGCGGTCACCACGCCGCGCGCTTTCTGCTCTTCGCTTAATCCGGCGATCATCGCATAGGCACCGCGCAGCTTGAAGCTGTGCACCGGCTGCCGATCTTCACGTTTCACCAGAACGGTGTTGCCGAGCCTTGATGAGAGTTTCTCCATCTTCTGCAGCGGCGTTACCTGCGCAATTTCATAAACCGGCGCACGCAGAATGGCACGCAGGTATTCCGCGCCGCCAGGCGACGCAGAGAGGGGTTGAGACTCAGCCATACCATCAGCCTCCCAGCTTCGACTTGTCGCGCACTGCGCCTTTATCCGCGCTGGTCGCCAGTGAGGCGTAAGCACGCAGCGCAAAAGAGACCTGACGTTCGCGATTATGCGGCGTCCAGGCGGCTTCTCCGCGCGCAGCTTCTTCTTCACGACGGGCGTGCAGCTCATTATCCGGTACCGCCAGCTTAATGCCGCGATTCGGGATATCGATCTCAATCAGATCGCCATCTTTTACCAGCGCAATGGTGCCGCCGCTCGCCGCTTCCGGCGAGGCGTGGCCGATAGAGAGGCCGGAGGTGCCGCCAGAGAAGCGCCCGTCGGTGATCAGCGCGCAGCTTTTGCCAAGGCCCATCGACTTCAGATAGGTCGTCGGATAAAGCATCTCCTGCATGCCCGGACCCCCTTTTGGCCCTTCGTAGCGAATGACGACGACATCACCGGCCACCACTTTACCGCCCAGGATCGCTTCAACGGCATCATCCTGGCTTTCATAAACTTTTGCCGGGCCTTTAAAGGTCAGGATCTCTTTATCGACGCCCGCCGTTTTAACGATACAGCCATCTTCTGCCAGGTTACCGTACAGGACCGCCAGGCCGCCATCCTGTGAGTAGGCGTGTTCGCGCGTACGGATACAGCCCTCAGCGCGATCGTCATCCAGCGTGTCCCAGCGACAGCTTTGCGAGAAAGCCTGCGTGGTGCGGATGCCCGCCGGGCCGGCGCGGAACATATCTTTTACGGCCTGGTCCTGTGTCAGCATGATGTCGTACTGATCCAGCGTTTCACGCATCGTCTGCTGCAGAATATTGCGTGCGCTGGTGTCAATCAGGCCAGCCCGATCCAGCTCGCCAAGAATACCGATTACGCCGCCGGCGCGGTGCACATCTTCCATATGATATTTCGGGGTGCTGGGCGCCACTTTACACAGCTGCGGTACTTTACGTGACAGGCGGTCGATATCGGAAATATTGAAGTCGATCTCGCCCTCCTGCGCCGCCGCCAGCAGATGCAGTACGGTATTGGTGGATCCGCCCATGGCGATATCCAGCGTCATGGCGTTCTCAAACGCTGCTTTGGTCGCGATATTACGCGGCAGCATGTTGGCGTCATCCTGCTCGTAGTAGCGTTTGGTCAGGCTCACAATGCGCTTACCGGCATTGATGAACAGCGCTTTACGATCGGCGTGGGTGGCCAGCAGCGAGCCGTTGCCCGGCTGTGACAGGCCCAGCACTTCTGTCAGGCAGTTCATGGAGTTCGCGGTAAACATCCCGGAGCAGGAGCCGCAGGTCGGGCAGGCTGAGCGCTCAATCTGCTCACTGTCGGCGTCGCTGACGTTGGGGTTCGCCCCCTGAATCATCGCATCCACCAGATCCAGCTTGATGATCTGGTCGGAGAGTTTGGTTTTTCCCGCTTCCATCGGGCCGCCGGAGACAAAGATCACCGGAATGTTGAGGCGCAGTGCCGCCATCAGCATGCCCGGGGTGATTTTGTCGCAGTTGGAGATGCAGACCATCGCATCCGCGCAGTGGGCGTTGACCATATACTCTACGGAGTCGGCGATCAGCTCACGTGACGGAAGTGAATACAGCATGCCGCCATGTCCCATGGCGATACCATCATCTACCGCGATGGTGTTGAACTCTTTTGCCACGCCGCCCGCTGCTTCAATCTGCTCTGCAACCAGCTTGCCGAGGTCGCGCAGGTGCACGTGCCCTGGTACAAACTGTGTGAATGAGTTCACTACCGCAATAATCGGCTTGCCGAAATCATCATCGGTCATTCCGGTGGCGCGCCACAGGGCACGGGCACCCGCCATATTACGGCCGTGGGTGGTGGTGGCTGAACGGTACTTAGGCATGCTCTATTTACTCCAGTCTGAAAAATGACGCGGGCGCTGCTGCCCCCGCGCTGATCTCTTGTTACGGATTAACCTGATCCAGCCAGCCATATTTATCTTCGGTTTCGCCGGTAAACAGGCCAAAGAACGCTTTCTGGATTCGGGTGGTCACCGGACCACGCTTACCTTCGCCGACCTGAATGCCATCAACGCTGCGCACCGGGGTGATTTCAGCAGCGGTGCCTGACATGAAAATCTCATCGGCCAGATAGAGCGACTCGCGCGACAGCACCTGCTCGCGTACTTCAATACCGAGATCGTGCGCCAGCTTGATAATCGCATCACGGGTGATGCCTGGCAGAGCGGAAGAGGTAAATGGCGGCGTAAACAGGATGCCATCTTTGACTTCAAACAGGTTTTCGCCCGCACCTTCAGAGATGTAGCCCTGCGTATCCAGCGCGATCCCTTCCTGATAGCCGTGGCGGCGCGCTTCGCTGCCCACCAGCAAAGAGGAGAGATAGTTACCGCCCGCTTTGGCTGCGGTAGGCAGCGTGTTAGGCGCCACGCGGTTCCACGAGGAGACCATGGCGTTGATACCCTGCTCCAGCGCTTCCGGACCGAGGTACGCTCCCCACGGGAAAGCAGCAATAATTACGTCAGTGGTAAAGCCGTCCGGCGGGTTAACGCCCAGACCCACATCACCGACAAACGCCAGCGGGCGGATATAGGCACTCTTCAGATTGTTAACGCGGATCACTTCGCGGCAGGCTTCCATCAGCTCGTCGACGCTGGCTTTGATGGGAAAACGATAAATTTTTGCGGAGTCGTGCAGACGCTGCATATGTTCGCGGTGACGGAACACTATCGGGCCTTTGTGCGAGTCGTAGCAGCGTACGCCTTCAAACACGGAAGTACCGTAATGCAGTGCGTGAGACATAACGCTGACCTTGGCGTCTTCCCACTTAACCATCTCTCCGTTGAACCAAATAAAGTCTGCTTTCTTCGTACTCATCGTTATGTCCTTTGGCGACTAAGCGCGGATTTGTTGTGTTGTCTGCTGCTGGATCTCGACACAGGCGACATCCAAAAGTTTGCGTAACTGGGAAGACAGTAAATCGACTGAGCGCTGGCTGGCAACGGTCATTTCGATATTAATGTTGTCTGCGTTGCTGGCGGAGCCCATATTCATCGCGCAGACCTGAAAGCCGCGGTGGCGAACAACGCGTAAAATGCGCTCCAGCACTTCCGGGCGAAAACGGGCTTCAATTGATAACTGATGCTGATTCATATGCTCTTCTCCATCATGTTTGCGTTGCTGGCACCCGGCGGGACCAGTGGCCAGACGTTTTCATGCTCATCAATCGAAACATGCAGGAAATAAGGTCCTTCGCTGTTCAGCAGAGCATCAATCGCGGCGTCAACTTCATCTTTACGGCTGATACGCTGGCCTGGAATATCAAACGCGCGGGCCAGCATCAGAAAATCGGGATTATCGGTCAGGATGGTCTCGCTATAGCGGCCATCGAAAAACAGCTGCTGCCACTGGCGCACCATTCCCAGCCGCTGGTTATCCAGCAGCAGAATTTTTACCGGCAGCTGTTTGCGTTTAATCGTGCCCAGCTCCTGAATGTTCATCATGATGGAACCGTCACCGGAGACGCAGATGACCGTATCATCAGGGCGGGCAATCTGCGCCCCCACGGCTGCCGGCAGGCCAAATCCCATGGTGCCGAGACCGCTGGAGGTGATGAAATTTTCCGGCGCGCTGAACTGCATATGCTGCGCGGTCCACATCTGATGCTGACCCACATCGGTGGTCACAACCGTACTGTCCGGTTTGCGATCGGAAACCTGCTTCAGCAGCAGCGGTGCGTAAATAGCGTCGCCGGGATGATCGTAGCGCCAGCTAAACTCCGCTTTCATCGCGCGGACTTCGTGACGCCATGCATCGATCTGCAGAGGCATACTCAGCGCGGGCAGTATCTGCCGGAGGTCGCCCGGCAGCGAAACGTGAGCACGGCGCAGTTTGTTCAGCTCCGCCGGATCGATATCGATATGAATAACGCTGGCATGCGGGGCGAAGGTATCCAGCTTGCCGGTCACGCGGTCATCAAAGCGGGCGCCTACTGCAATCAGCAAATCGCACGACTGTACGGCAAGGTTGGCCGCTTTAGTGCCGTGCATGCCCAGCATCCCGAGATAAAGCTCGCTGCTGCTCTCTGCACAGCCAAGCCCTTTCAGGGTTGAGACAACCGGGATGCCGCTTTCTTTTGCCAGCGCACGCAGTGCCGGCACCGCCTGCGCCATACCCACGCCACCCCCTACATAGAGGATGGGCTTTGCCGCACGTGCCATTAAGGCGCGCGCCTCATCAATATGCTGCGGCGAATGGGAAAGCGTCTCCTCAACCGGCAGCAGATGGGGCGTCAGTTCCGCGCTGGCAAGCTGGATATCTTTTGGAATATCAACCAGTACCGGCCCCGGGCGCCCCGACTGCGCGATAGCAAAGGCTTCGGCCATCACTGAAGGCAGATCGTCGAGCGATTCCACCAGAAAACTGTGTTTGGTGCAGGCCAGCGACAGCCCGAGGACATCAATCTCCTGAAAAGCGTCGGTTCCCATCACAGTGGATGAAACCTGTCCGGTGATGGCGACTACGGGAACAGAATCCATCATCGCATCCGCCAGGCCGGTGATCAGGTTAGTGGCTCCCGGACCAGAGGTTGCGATGCAGACGCCGGTTTTACCCGTAGCACGCGCATAGCCGATAGCCGCTATCACCGCGCCCTGCTCATGACGGCACAACAGATGTTCTACGCCGCCATCATATAGCGCATCGTACACGGGCATGATAGCGCCGCCAGGATAACCGAACACGGTATCAACGCCCTGTGCGCGTAATGCCTGAACTACCCATTGTGCACCTGTCATGGTTATTCTCCTGTAATCCTGTGAGAACAACAGAATTTTATGCTACTGCTCATAATCTGCTCCTCGCTAATCAGCTGATAGTTTGTCTGGTCAAAAAAAAACCCCCGGACCTTTCGGTGCGGGGGTTTTTGAGATTTCAGACTTGATTTTTAAGCCTTTCTTTCTCCAGACGCAGCCCCGCACGGTGGGTTAATAATCACCACCACGCTAATCACGACTAGGCTAATCACGGATAGAAGGGCTTTCATACGTTGTCTTTTTTTCACTTGTTCGAAGTAATGCCTACAGAGTTATCATAGTTACCGGGTCATTTACAATAATTTTCATCAGCCAATTTTTTGCGATTCCGATGTAATCTTCGTTATCACCTTGTAAAAACTAGGTTATTCAGATTTGTGATAAATATTCATTACGCCCGGCGCGTAATTGCACAATGCTTAGCGGAAGAGAGCGCGCATTTTTGGCGAAAACAGTGAAACAAGAGAAAAAAACAGGGGATAAAGCGGGCAAAATGGCACAACCGGGATCGCAGATAGCGCGCTGAGGAGCAAGGATAGAGGCAACAAGGAGGGGTGATGTCTTTATCTAAAGTTCTGACCCGTGCGGCACTGGGAATCGAAGCGCCGCTGGTGACCGTCGAGGTTCATATCAGTAATGGATTGCCTGCGCTGACGCTGGTCGGCCTGCCTGAAACCACGGTTAAGGAAGCTCGCGAACGGGTACGCAGCGCCATCATTAATAGCGGATTTAGCTTTCCGGCCAAACGTATCACTATCAATCTGGCGCCTGCTGACCTGCCTAAAGAGGGCGGTCGCTACGATCTGCCCATTGCTATCGCGCTTCTCGCAGCCTCAGAACAGCTGCCAGGGGAAAAACTTACGCGCTATGAGTTTCTGGGTGAGCTGGCGCTTAACGGCGCGCTCTGTGGCGTGCAGGCCGCAATTCCGGCCGCTATGGCAGCGCTCAGAGCCGGCCGCCAGATGATTGTTGCTGAACAGAATCAGCAGGATGTGGGATTAATCCAGCAGGGCGAAACGCTGACCGGCGTGCATCTTAGTGAAATATGCGCTTTTCTGCACAATCAGACCACGCTCAGAGTGGCGCAGACCGTTACCGAAGAGGCCGCAGACTCACCGCAGGATCTGCGTGACGTTATTGGTCAGCAGCAGGGACGCCGCGCGCTGGAGATTGCAGCAGCAGGCGGACATAATCTGCTGCTGCTCGGGCCACCCGGTACAGGCAAAACGATGCTGGCCACACGTCTGCCGGGCATTATGCCACCGCTGGACGACAGTGAAGCGCTGGAGTGTGCGGCAATTGCCAGCCTGGTCAGTACTGGCGAACAGCGTGCTCAGTGGCGCAAGCGCCCTTTCAGGGCGCCTCATCACAGCGCCTCACTCTATGCGCTGGTTGGCGGAGGCTCTATACCCCGCCCGGGTGAAATCTCACTGGCGCACAATGGCGTACTGTTTCTGGATGAGTTACCGGAGTTTGATCGCCGCGTCCTTGATGCGCTGCGCGAACCTATCGAGTCAGGCGAAATTGCACTCTCCCGTACGCGCGCTAAAGTGACTTATCCTGCGCGCTTCCAGCTGATAGGCGCAATGAATCCCAGTCCCACCGGGCATTACCAGGGCAATCACAACCGCTGTTCACCACAGCAGGTACTGCGCTATCTCAGCCGGTTGTCAGGACCCTTTCTGGACCGCTTCGATTTATCGCTTGAGATCCCGCTGCTGCCAGGCGGCACCCTTAGTCAGCAGGCTGTCACCGGCGAGAGCACTGCGGAGGTCAGGGAACGGGTACTGGCAGCCAGAGCACGACAGCAGGCGCGCGCCGGCAAAATTAATGCCCATCTTACTAATGCGGAGATCGCACGTGACTGTGCGTTGTTACAGGCTGATGCAGAGTGGCTGGAAGAGATACTGAATACGCTGGGTTTGTCGGTGCGTGCGTGGCAGCGCATCCTGAAAGTGGCCAGAACCATCACCGATCTTGCCGGGGAAACACAGATAGCACGGCCGCATCTGCAGGAAGCGGTGAGCTACCGCAGTATCGATCGTTTGATGATTTATTTGCATAAGACGCTGGAATAAAAACGGGGCTATTCCGAGCCCCGTTTTATCAGTCATCGCTGTCGCTGAAATCTTCAACCGTATCCATCTGCGGCTTGCCACCCGAGAGGGTGTGAAAGCGCTTGGGACGCTTGATGCGGGCGATATACTTAGACCAGACGCGCTCTGCTTCAGTCATCGGCTCACGTTGTCCGCGGCACACTTCAAGAAACGACCGCTCCTCTTCTGTTACCGGTTCGCGTTTTGCCAGATCAAGCTCATTAAAGGCGTATCCGTGACGCTCCAGAAGCTGGGCTTCTTTAATAGTGAAATCACCATGACGTGAAAATCCACGTGGATAATGTTTGTTATCGAAGAAACGATTTGTTGTTGCGAAGCTTTCCGCCATTTTACACGCTCCTGATTCTCATATGGCCGTGCTATTTATGGCGCGGAGTATTAGATAGGCTTGACAGAGTGTAAAACAAAACATTTAAATCAGTACGACAAACAAATTTTGGGAGAATAGTGTGGATACGGAATTACTGAAAACTTTTCTGGAGGTGAGCAGAACGCGTCATTTTGGACGTGCTGCGGAGGCGCTGTACCTTACGCAATCTGCTGTCAGTTTTCGCATCCGTCAATTGGAAAATCAGCTGGGCGTAAATCTCTTTACCCGCCATCGTAATAATATCCGCCTGACTTCAGCAGGTGAGCGGTTATTGCCTTATGCGGAAAGCCTGATGAGTACCTGGCTGATGGCAAAGAAAGAGGTTTCGCATACGCAGCAGCATCATGAGCTCTCAATTGGTGCCAGCGCTTCCCTGTGGGAGGCTTATCTCACGCCCTGGCTTCAGACGCTCTATGAGAACCGTGAAAGTCTGCATATGGAAGCCCGCATTGCCCAGCGTCATCTGCTGGTTAAACAGCTGCATGAGCGGCAGCTTGATCTGCTAATCACAACGGAAGCGCCAAAAATGGATGAGCTGACCAGCCAGCAGATTGGTCATATTTCACTTGCTCTGTTCCGGGCGCGTAAAACGGAAAAACGCGAGAAGTATGATTATATCAAGCTGGAATGGGGCGCGGATTTTCATCAGCATGAGAGCTATTTGTCCAGTGATGATGTTCCGGTGTTAACCACGACATCAGCACATGTAACGCGGGAACTGTTACACACTACCGGGGCCTGTGCTTTCTTACCCGATTCCTGGCAGGGCATATATAACGATATTGTGCCGATCCCCGATACACCGGTAGCGGTGCGTCCGCTATATGCGGTCTGGCTGCAGAATAGCGATCAGCAAACGCATATCCGTCAGCTGCTTAAATTTCCGGTTCTGACGCATTGAGATAGCAGATTGAGAAGGGTCTGAAGCTGTGAAAGCGGGCGCAGACTCTTTATTTTTTGAAAGGATGCCAAAATATCCTGAATTTCAGGCAAAAAAAATCCTTTGCCGAAGCAAAGGATTGTTTTCTGGCAGGGGCGGAGGGACTCGAACCCCCAACACCCGGTTTTGGAGACCGGTGCTCTACCAATTGAACTACGCCCCTAAATAGGGTGGCGGAACGGACGGGGCTCGAACCCGCGACCCCCTGCGTGACAGGCAGGTATTCTAACCAACTGAACTACCGCTCCACCGATTCTTTACTGCCCTCAGGACCGCGCCTGAAGCCAGGTGTTTCGCCCTCTCCGCGTCACCG
>NZ_VWUF01000018.1:0-41019 GCF_008631385.1 Pantoea sp. M_9
TCTGGAGCGGGAAACGAGACTCGAACTCGCGACCCCGACCTTGGCAAGGTCGTGCTCTACCAACTGAGCTATTCCCGCATCATCATTGCGATTACCTCGGCGTAACCTTCACGCGGGGGATAAACGCTGATGCTTTACTGCTGCGCACCACACGAAATTCTTCATCGGTACGGGGTGCGCATTATACGAGAATTCGTTTTTGCCGCAAGCCTCTTATCGCAAAATTTTGCGCTTTCAGCGCGTTTGCTGCTTTAATCGACAAAATGATGCTTTACTGTGCATTTCAGACCGTTAAAGCTGTAAAAAATGCTCGCGATAGTATGCCAGCTCCGCGATCGACTCGCGAATATCATCCAGCGCCTGGTGCGTACCCGCTTTTTTAAAGCCCGGCAGGATCTGCGGTTTCCAGCGTCGCGCCAGCTCTTTCAGCGTGCTGACATCCAGATAGCGGTAATGGAAGTAGGCTTCCAGCTCTGGCATATAGTTAAACAGAAAACGGCGATCCTGACCGATGCTGTTGCCGCAAATCGGTGAAGTGTTAGCGGGCACCCACTGCTGCAGAAACGCCAGCGTGGCTTGTTCAGCCGCCCGATCGTCATACTGGCTCGTTTTGACCCGCTTCACCAGGCCACTGCCGGTATGGGTGCGCACGTTCCACTCATCCATCAGAGCCAGCTGCTCATCAGACTGATGCACCGCCAGTACCGGCCCCTCTGCGAGCACATTTAAGTTTGCGTCTGTAACGATCGTCGCGATCTCGATAATGCGATCGCGTACCGGATCGAGTCCGGTCATTTCAAGGTCGATCCAGATCAGGTTATTTTCGTTTCCAGCTGTCATCTATTTTCCATCCGTTGCCAGTGTCGTCATTCGACCGCGTTAAGGTGTATCATAGACGTTTTGCCCAGCGGGGCGAAGCCTGGCGAAAGCGTGAGAGGATGCGTGAGCAAAAATAAACTGTCGAAGGGTCAACAACGTCGCGTAAGCGCAAACCATCAGCGTCGTCTGCAGCAACGGAGTGAAAAACCGGAGCCTGATGATAGCCTGTTTGGCGATGCGTCTGAGGGCGTGGTGATCAGCCGCTTTGGCATGCACGCAGATGTCGAAGACCAGGCGGGTGAAGTGCATCGCTGTAATATCCGTCGCACTATCCGCTCGCTGGTTACCGGCGATCGCGTTGTATGGCGTGCAGCGAATGAAAATGGCGGTAAAGGTATCGTTGAAGCGGTACACGAGCGTAAAAGCGTGCTGACCCGCCCCGATTTTTATGACGGCGTAAAGCCTATCGCGGCCAATATCGATCAGATCATGATCGTATCAGCTATTCTGCCGGAGCTTTCGCTCAATATTATCGACCGCTATCTGGTCGCCAGCGAAACGCTGGGTATCGAGCCGTTACTGGTACTCAATAAGATCGATCTGCTGGATAGCGACGCACGCGCGTTTGTTGATGAGCAGATGGATATCTATCGCCATATCGGTTATCGCGTGCTGATGGTCTCCAGCTACGCACAGGATGGCCTGAAAGATCTGGAAGCGGCACTGACCGGGCGCGTCAGCATTTTTGCCGGCCAGTCAGGCGTGGGTAAATCGAGCCTGCTTAACCGGCTGCTGGGACTCGATGTTGCCGGCAGTGAGATCCTGACCAATGACGTGTCGGATGTGTCCGGACTGGGTCAGCACACCACGACCGCCTCACGTCTTTACCACTGCCCGCACGGCGGCGATGTGATTGACTCGCCCGGTGTACGTGAATTTGGCCTGTGGCACCTTGAGCCGGAACAGGTTACCCGCGGGTTTATCGAATTCCGCGAATTTCTCGGCAGCTGTAAGTTCCGCGACTGCAAGCACGATACCGATCCCGGCTGCGCAATCCGCGAAGCGGTAGAGAATGGCCTGATTAACGCGTCGCGCTTTGATAATTACCACCGTATTCTGGAGAGTATGGCGCAGGTAAAAACGCGTAAAAACTTTTCTGCCGATGAAGATTGATCGGTAAAACGACATAGTCGCTAACTCACCGGGGCGCTGCTACAATCCGCCCCCTTTTTACGTAAACCACAGGTATTAAGCCAGGAGGCAACGGTGTTTGATCGTTTTAAACTCGGCCTGAATCATATTCTGCCTAAGAAGGCGCTGACCGAACTCGCCGGCTGGGGCGCCAGTCGCCGCGGTGGCTGGCTGACCAAAGCGGTCATTGATGCTTTCGTCTGGTTCTATAAAGTTGATATGGCGGAAGCCAGTAAGCCGCATACCGGCAGCTATCGCACGTTCAACGATTTCTTTGTCCGCCCGCTGAAAGAGGGTGCCCGCCCTGTCGATCCTGACGCCTCGCTGCTGGCGCTGCCGTGTGACGGCGCAATCAGCCAGCTGGGCCGCATCACCGGCGATCAGATTTTTCAGGCGAAAGGACACTACTATACGCTGCAGGCGCTGCTGGCAGGCAACGACGAGCTGGCAGAGAAGTTTATTGATGGGGAGTTCGTTACCACTTATCTTGCCCCACGCGACTACCACCGGGTGCATATGCCCTGCAACGGCATCCTGCGTGAAATGATCTATGTGCCGGGCGACCTCTACTCCGTTAACCCGCTCACGGCGCGCAATATTCCTAATCTGTTTGCGCGTAATGAACGCGTTATCTGCGTCTTTGATACCGATCACGGCCCGATGGTGCAGATTCTGGTGGGTGCCACTATTGTCGGCAGTATTGAAACTGTCTGGGCAGGAACCGTGACGCCACCGCGTGAAGGTGTGATCAAACGCTGGCGCTACCCTTCTGCCGAACATGATGGTGCGGTCGTACTGCTGAAAGGTCAGGAAATGGGCCGTTTCAAGCTGGGCTCAACCGTGATCAACCTGTTTGCTCCTGACCGGGTAAAACTGGCGGAAAGCCTGGAGGCGGAAAGTAAAACGCGTCTCGGCCAGCCGCTGGCTATTGCACTGCCGCAGTCTGGCGACAGCGCCCCGCTGACTCACTAATCAGAGACCTGCTCCCGTGCGCGCTTTCCTTGTTCTACTGCTGAGCCTTGTGCTCAGCAGCCCTCTCTGTGCCGCCTCCCTCCCCTCCACCACGCAGCTGCAGCAGGAGCTGGATGAGGCAAAATCCGCTAAAAACAGCCCTGCACAAACCGAACAGGTGCAGGCACTGGAAGCGGCCATCAATTTTCTCTCTGAACGCAGCGACTCGCTGGAGCGGGCGAAGCAGTATCAGCAGGTGATCGACGATTTTCCCCGGCTGGCACGCGAACTGCGCCAGCAGATCGCCACGCTGAACGAGACCAGCAAACCCGTACGCAGCAATATGAGCAATGCGGAACTGGATCAGGAAATACTCCAGGTCAGCAGCCAGCTGCTGGAAGAGGGACGGCAGGCGCAGCAGGAGCAGGACCGCGCACGTGAAATCAGCGACTCGCTGGCGCAGCTGCCGCAGCAGCAGACCGATGCGCGCCGTGCTATGACGGAGAATGAGCGTCGCGCGCAGGGCGTTTCAAACAGCGCGTCGCCCCTTGCCCAGGCGCAGATGTATGCCCGTCAGGCAGAAAGCGCAGCGAGCAAAGCCCGCGTAGATGAGCTGGAGCTGGCGCAGCTCTCAGCCAATAACCGTCAGGAACTGGCCCGCATGCGGGCAGAAGTGCATCAGCGGAAAGCCACGCAGCTGGATAACTATCTGCAGGCGCTGCGCAGCCAGCTGAACAATCAGCGTCAGCGCGAGGCGGAGCTGGCGCTGGAGCGTACGGAGCAGCTGGCGGAAAACAGTGGCGATCTGCCGCCCACGATTAGCGAGCAGCTGCGTATTAATCGTCAGCTCTCTGCCGATCTGAATCAGCAGGCGCAGCGTATGGATCTGGTCGCCTCGCAGCAGCGTCTGGCAACGAATCAGACGCTGCAGGTACGCCAGGCGCTGAGCACGCTGCGCGAGCAGTCGCAGTGGCTGGGCGCCTCTAATTTGCTGGGTGAAGCGCTGCGCGCGCAGGTAGCCCGTCTGCCCGATATGCCAAAAGCACAGCAGATCGATAGCGAAATGGGTGAGCTACGGGTGCAGCGGCTGCACTATGAGTCACTGCTCGAACGTCAGCAGACATTGCGTAAAGAGAAGCAGGAAGATGGCACGCCTTATACCAGCGAGCAGAGCCGGATCCTGGACGCGCAGCTGCGCACCCAGCGTGAACTGCTTAATTCGCTGATCTCCGGCTGCGATACGCTGATTCTGGAGATCACCAAGCTCCGGGTGTCTAACACGCAGCTGCAGGATGCGCTCAGCGAAGTTAAAGAGGCGACGCACCGTTACCTCTTCTGGACGGCGGATGTCAGTCCGGTGGGCCTGAAGTACCCCCTTGAGGTAGCAAGCGCCCTCACCCGCCTGCTGTCGCTGGATACGCTGGGCCAGATGGGCAAAGCGCTGGCCATGATGTTTACCAGTCGCGAAACGGTGCTGCCGATTATGGGTGCCGTGCTGCTGGTGGGTTTCAGCATCAGCTCACGCCGCCACTACAACGCGTTTATGGCGCGCGCCGCCAGCCGCGTGGGCAAAGTGACACAGGATCGCTTCAGCCTGACGCTGCGTACGGTGTTCTGGTCCATTCTGGTGGCGCTGCCGCTGCCGGTGCTCTGGGCGGCGCTGGGTTATGGCCTGCAGCATGCGTGGCCCTATCCGTTTGCCGTGGCGATAGGGGATGGCATTACCGCCACGCTGCCACTGCTGTGGGCGTTTATGATCAGCGCCGCCTTTGCCCGTCATGACGGCCTGTTTGTCGTGCATTTTCGCTGGCCGCAGACGCGGGTAGCGCGCGCCATGCGCTACTATTCGCTGACCGTGGGGCTGATTGTACCGCTGATCATGCTGCTGATCGCCTTTGGCAACCTGGAAGATCCGCAGTTTTCCGCGACGCTGGGCCGACTCTGTTTTGTGCTGATCTGCGGCGCACTGAGCATTGTCACGGTCAGCCTGAAGCGCGCCGGTATTCCGCTTTATCTTGATAAAGAGGGCAGCGGAGATAATTTTGTCAATCGCATCCTGTGGAACCTGATGATCGCCATTCCGCTGGTAGCTGCTTTTGCATCCTGCATTGGCTATCTGGCAACCGCCCAGGCGCTGCTGGCTCGCCTGGAAACCTCAGTCTGTATCTGGTTCTTCCTGCTGGTGATTTATCACATTATTCGCCGCTGGATGCTGATTCAGCGCCGACGCATTGCGTTCGATCGCGCCCGCCAGCGTCGTGCCGATATGCTGGCCAACCGCGCGCGCAGTGAAGAAGAAAAAGAGCAGCAGAGCGCCACCAATACTGACACCATTGAAATTGATGAGCCGGTGATTGACCTCGATGCCATCAGTGCGCAGTCGCTGCGGCTGGTGCGTTCAATCCTGACGCTGATTGCGCTGGTATCGGTGATCCTGCTCTGGTCGGAAATCCACTCCGCGTTTAGCTTCCTCGATAACATTCCGCTCTGGGATGCCAGTACCACGGTTCAGGGCGTTGAGAGCGTGCAGCCTATCACGCTGGGTGCAGTACTCATCGCCATTCTGGTGCTGATCATCACCACGCAGCTGGTTCGCAATATGCCGGCGCTGCTGGAGCTGGCGCTGCTGCAGCATCTCAGCCTCGCGCCGGGTACCGGCTACGCGATTACGACGCTGACCAAATATGCGCTGATGCTGATGGGCGGCCTGATTGGCTTCTCTATGATTGGCGTGGAGTGGTCAAAGCTGCAGTGGCTGGTCGCTGCGCTGGGTCTTGGGCTCGGATTTGGCCTGCAGGAAATTTTTGCCAACTTTATCTCCGGCCTGATTATCCTGTTTGAAAAACCGATCCGCATCGGCGATACCGTCACCATTCGCGATCTAACCGGCAGTATCACGCGTATTAACACCCGCGCGACTACTATTACCGACTGGGACCGCAAAGAGATTATCGTGCCCAATAAAGCGTTTATTACCGAGCAGTTCGTGAACTGGTCTTTGTCAGATTCCGTTACGCGTGTGGTGCTGACGATTCCGGCGCCGGCGCGCGTGAACAGTGAAGAAGCTACCACCATACTGAAACAGGCGGCCGAGCGCTGCACCTACGTGCTGGATATGCCGCCGCCGGAAGTTTACCTGGTGGACCTGCAGCAGGGTATTCAGCTCTTTGAGCTGCGCGTGCATGCGGCAGAGATGGGCCATCGCATGCCGCTGCGGCATGAGCTGCATCAGCTCATCCTGCGGGGCTTTGCGGAGCACAATATTGAGATGCCTTTCCCGCCCTTCCAGGTACGTATGGAAACGCTGGGACGCAAAACGCCTGCCGGCAATGGCACGGCGGCGACGCAGACCTTTAAATCTGGCGGACTGTAATAAAAACGCCCGGCTGAAGCCGGGCGTTTCACACTGCGTAACAGGATTTACTGCTTCACAAACTCTTCACCCTGCGCAATATCTTTTTTCAGCGTCTCCAGCATACCGTGCAGCGCCTGCTGTTCAAATTCGCTCAGCGTGCCGAGCGGGCGACGTTCGGCAATCCCGTTTTTTCCCAGCAGCAGCGGCTGAGAGAAAAAGCGCGCATACTCACCGTCGCCTTCGACATAGGCGCATTCAACTACGTTGGCCTCACCCTGCAGCGCACGGATCAGCGACAGGCCAAAGCGTGCGGCGGCCTGCCCCATTGAGAGAGTCGCCGATCCGCCACCCGCTTTGGCTTCCACCACTTCGGTGCCGGCGTTCTGAATACGCTTTGTAAGATCGGCGATCTCCTGCTCGCTGAAGCTGACGCCCGGCACCTGCGACAGCAGCGGCAGAATGGTCACGCCAGAGTGGCCGCCCACTACCGGCACCTCTACTTCTCCTGGCTGTTTACCCTTGAGCGCGGCGACAAAGGTATTGGCACGAATGACATCCAGCGTGGAGACGCCAAACAGCCGGTTTTTATCGTAAACGCCAGCTTTTTTCAGCACCTCTGCGGCGATCGCTACGGTGGTATTAACCGGATTGGTAATGACGCCAATCAGCGCTTTGGGTGCCGTGCTGGCTACCTGCGCTATCAGGTTGCGGACAATGCCCGCGTTAACGTTAAACAAATCCGCGCGATCCATGCCGGGCTTACGCGCTACCCCGGCAGAAATCAGAACCACGTCGGCTCCTTTTAACGCCGGGGTGGCATCTTCACCGCTGAAACCTTCAACCGTCACAGCGGTAGGGATATGGCTGAGATCGACCGCCACGCCAGGCGTGACCGGTGCAATATCATAGAGAGAGAGGGCGGAACCCGCGGGTAACTGCGTTTTGAGCAGCAGAGCCAGCGCCTGGCCAATACCGCCAGCGGCTCCGAGAACGGCAAATTTCATCCTGAACTCCTTATTAAGATGGGGCAAAGATATGCCAGAAATCCATCAGCTTACGAGTTTAGTCAACATCTCAGGCGATAGCGACATAGCCGTTGCGCACAGGCAGCCTGCTGCTATCCGCTTCCGATACCGCTCTGTTTCAGAAGCGCCTGAATGATCTTATCGCAGCCAGCAGAGATATACGGCTTTGATCGTCGATCTGGTTGTTACCACGTCAATAGTATAACAACTTTGCAACCTCTGCTTTGCGCGTCAGCGCGCGATTTTGGTGCGTAGCCAGTTTCTGCTAGAATGCCCGTCCCGCGCGGACGTATGGCGAAAGTCTCTGCTGACGCATTGCATAAAAATTCATCTAAATGCATAATAATTTATCAGCTGCAGGCTTGTTGCCTGCTGCGCCTCTCATTCATTGGTAGCTTATGCGTAATCCTTCAAAACAAGACGACCTTATCAAGGCATTCAAAGCTTTGCTTAAAGAAGAAAAATTCAGCTCTCAGGGCGAAATCGTGCAGGCGCTGCAGGAAGATGGCTTTGAAAATATCAATCAGTCAAAAGTCTCCCGCATGCTGACAAAGTTTGGCGCCGTACGCACGCGCAACGCAAAAATGGAGATGGTCTATTGCCTGCCCGCTGAACTGGGTGTCCCTACCGCTACCAGCCCGCTGAAAAACCTGGTGCTGGATATCGATTACAATGAAGCGCTGGTTGTGATTCATACCAGTCCGGGCGCCGCGCAGCTGATTGCCCGCCTGCTCGATTCCCTCGGCAAAGCGGAAGGAATTCTGGGTACTATCGCCGGCGATGACACCATTTTCATCACCCCGGCGCGCGCTTTTACCGTCAAGCAGCTCTATGACGCGGTACTGGTGCTGTTTGAGCAGGAGCTGTAGCACTTCTCTGCCGGCGGCCAGTCTGCCGGCACCTTCTGGCGTTCAGATACCTGATATCTTCTGTTACTCCATCCCGCCTTTATCGCTAAAGGTTATCAGGCCTGCTGATATAGGTCAGACCTTTAAGCTCTTGTCACACTCAGCCATATATTCTCCTGCCTGTAACCACTCTTTCACCCGTTTTAACTGATTTTCTCGCCAGCATGCAGCGGCATTGACCATAAACTTTGGCACGAAAAGTTAATTTGACGCAGATCACTGTTTTTGCGAAAAAAAAGAGCCTGACGGATGAAAAATAGCCGATTTTAATAACTTAACGTTATAAAAAGGTGGCATAAGGATAAAGGATAACAACGAAACATTATTAGCGAAGTATTAATTTCCCATGTGATTAGATCTATACTTCTTTTCGTGACGCAAATCACACTAACTAAAAAGATAAAAATCACAGACGAGGAAAATACCATGAACGTTAAAGCGGCTATCGCCACCCTAAGCATTCTCTCTGCACTCTCATTTGGCGCTTCTGCAGCAGATTCTATTTCTGCCGATCAGGCAGCGAACCTGCAGTCGGCCGGCACCATCAGCGTCAGCGGCGTAGGCGGCTCGCCAATGGATATCCACCAGCAGCTGAATGCGAAAGCCGATGCGCAGGGCGCAAAAGCGTATCGTGTTATCGAGGCTTATAACGACAACACGTACCACGCTACAGCTGAACTCTATAAATAACTGTCAACCGGCGTGATATAACGCCGATGCTAATCGACGACCCGCTTACTCTGGTGTAGCTGCAGGTTGTTGATGCTAACGAGGAGATACATCATGAAAATCAAAACAACTCTTGCAACGGCTGGCCTGCTGTCTCTGTTTGCCTTTGGCGCCTCTGCGGCTCAACTGGTTACCAGTGAATCAGCACAAAATCTGCAGCCTGCTGGCAGCACCATCTCAATCAGCGGTACCGGCGGTTCACCAATGGATTATCGCGAACAGCTTTCTCAGAAGGCTGATGCGCAGGGTGCCAGCGCTTACCGCGTTATCGAAGCACGTACCGGCGATAGCTATCACGTGACCGCCGAACTCTATAAGTAATTCCTCGTCACCCCTGACGAACCCTTTGGCCCCGCTTTGCGGGGCCCTTTTTGGATTGTATTACTGAGCGGTAAAGCGGAGCTGGCCCTCCAGCTCCTCTTCTGCCTTTTCAAATAGCAGGATCAGTGCGCTATACCGGCGTTTCTGCCCTCTCCCCAGATTAACGAAGACAATTTCCAGCGGCAGCGGAAGCTGTTTACCGCTCATCACCCGCCAGAGATCGTCCGGATCGCGAATAGCGGCCTCGTTCAGCATAAAACGCTCGCCAAACTGACTATAGAAGTGGGCCTGATCGACGATTTCATCAAAATCGAAACGCTCGGTTCGCATGCTGTATCCTCCTGCTAAGAGAGACCGCCCAGATGCAGCGCTTTGACTTCCAGGTACTCTTCAATACCCAGCACTGAGCCTTCACGTCCCAGACCTGATTCTTTGATCCCGCCAAACGGCGCCACCTCAGTAGAGACCGCGCACTCATTGATACCGATCATCCCCGCTTCCAGCGCGGCAGCGACGCGGAACACCCGCTGCAGATTCTGCGTATAGAAGTAGGCAGCCAGACCATATTCGGTATCATTCGCCCGCTCGATTACCTCCTCTTCGCTGCTGAAGCGGAAGCAGGCCGCAACCGGACCAAATGTCTCCTCCTGCGCCAGCATCATGCTCTCCTGCGCTTCGGCAATGACCGTGGGCTGCCAGAAATTGCCTCCCAGCGCATGCTGTTCGCCACCGGTGACGATTCGGCCACCTTTACGCACCGCATCCTGCACATGCTCTTCAACTTTTTCCAGCGCGGAGGCAGCGATCAGCGGCCCGACGATCGCGCCTTCGTCCATACCGTTACCGACTTTGAGCTGCTTCACCGCTTCTGCCAGCTGCGTAACAAAGCGATCGTAAATCTGCTCATGGATATAAAAACGATTCACGCTCACGCAGACCTGACCAGCGTTGCGGAATTTATTGGCAATCGCACCCTGTACCGCCGCGTCGATATCCGCATCTTCAAAGACGATATATGGCGCGTTGCCGCCCAGTTCCATGGAGACCTTTTTCATCGTCTCAGCCGCATTGCGCATCAGCGTTTTACCCACGGCAGTGGAACCGGTAAACGAGATTTTGCGCACCGCGCGTGAGGCCATAATAGCGTCGCTGATCGCCTGGGTATCGCCCGCAACGGCATTGAGCACGCCGTCCGGCACGCCAGCCTGCTGCGCCAGGGCTATCAGGGCAAATGCGCTGAGCGGTGTATTATTTGCCGGTTTGATAATTCCGGTGCAGCCTGCGGCCAGCGCCGGCCCAAGCTTACGGGTCAGCATTGCCATCGGGAAATTCCAGGGGGTGATCGCCGCGACCACGCCAACCGGTTCACGCGTGGCCAGAATGCGCGAGCCGGGTTTAGCGGGCGGAATAATCTCGCCGTTGGCGCGCTTTGCCTCTTCTGCAAACCACTGAATAAAGCTCGCGGCATACTCTACTTCGCCTTCCGCCTCTTTGACCGGCTTACCCTGCTCGGCGGTCATCAGCTCTGCAAGCCAGCGTTTGTTCTCCACGATCAGCTGATACCAGCGCATCAGGATCCCGGATCGCTCTTTGGCCGTTTTATCCCGCCAGCCTGGAAAAGCGCGCTGCGCGGCAGCGATCGCCTGTTCGGTTTCCGCTTTACCCGCTTTGGCAACGCGGGCAATGACCTCGCCGGTTGCCGGATTGGTTACGTCAAACGTCGCGGAGGCCGCATGCCATTGACCCGCAGCGAAGAAGCCGGTTTTGAAGAGTTCATGTTGCTGCAAAGAAGCGGACATCAGTATTCTCCTGTCAGTATGCATCCGTCAGGAAAGTATAGATGGCAACGCGCAGCCGATTGGTGTCAGCGTGGCATAAACCCGCCGCCGCGCACGGCGGCAGGCTCAAATCTGGATAAGGGTGTTCTGATATTTGTCCAGCATCTGCGTCAGGCGGGCGACCGGCTCCGTGACGCTGGCAGGGGCACTATAATGCGCCAGCTTCTCCTGATAGCCAGCCAGCTCCTGCAACAGTGTCCTGAACGCGTCGCGTCGCTTATCATCACTGCTGGCTGAGATAACCCGGTCCGCGGTGTGCCGCAGCTGCCGGTGATAAGCGGAGAGCTCCGCATTGACCGGCACTTCTGCATTACGCAGCCGCTGATGACCAATGATCAGCGTCAGGGCGATACGGTATTTGTCGATATCGCCCGGAAACAGGTTGAGCAGCAGAAAAAGTTGCTGATAAAGCGCCGGCAGATGATTTTCACGGCGCCGGGCCTGATTGGTCGTCAGCGCTGCAACAGCAGCATACATCAGGCGATTCAGCAGTTTGCGGCCGGTACGCGCTTTGGATTTATCGCGAATCAGCAAAATCACCATCATGGCGACAAAGCTGCCGATCCACTGCCCCAGCGCGTTATCGAGAAACACGTTGAATTCAAACTTCATCGGGTTGTCCAGCACCAGCACATTGATTGTGCCAATCAGCGCGCCCAGCGTGCCAATCTGCCGCCGCTGCACAAAGATACCGCCGACAAAGCCGAGCAGGCCGATGGCGATGCAGAGCAGCAGCGCACTCTGCTGCGTGGCAGGCAGAACCCAGGTGAAGTAGAACAATCCAAGCGGCACGGCGACCGCCATACCGTAAAAGAAATCTTTGGCCATCATCAGCGGATTGGGCATGCGCATCGCCAGTGCGGTGATCACCCCCAGCATGACCATGCAGCCGCTGCCGGAGGTCCAGCCGGTATAGAGCCAGAACAGGGCCCCCAGCGCGGTGGCGACAAAGGTGCGAATACCGTTGATCATCGCATGGTGAGTTTCAGCCGAGCGGGCCTGAACGATAATCTCCCGCTGCAGGATGTTCTCTTCAAGGGCGCTGATACGGCTGTTGCATTTAATCCCTTTGATCAGCAGCAGATATTCAGTCGCTGCTCCGGTCCAGCTCGCCAGCGTGACCGGAACCGTTTTGCTGCTGTCACTGATAACGCGCCGCAGCACTTTCATGCGCTTATGTACCTCACCGGCGCTGTTTGCCTCTTTCTCCAGCAGCAGCCGGAACTGCGGCGGAATATAGTCGGGCCGGGAGTTCTGGATAAGGAACGTTTCAGCGGCCTGCGTAATCAGCGTCAGCGACAGCGTATTAAGCATCTTTAGCCGGCGACTGCTGTTCTGCCAGCGAGATGACTCCATCATTAGCTGGCTGCGCATGCCGTTCAGGGCAGTGGTGCGGCGCACCAGCGCGCTCCAGGCTTTGTCCACCTCATCTTTATCTTCATGCGCAACGCAGAGCTGCAGCAGTTTGTAGTGCGCCACCAGCAGCGCATCCACTTCAGCATCTATGACTTTTTTAATGGAGCGCGGTGAAAACAGCATATCTGCCAGAATCGCACAGAGGATCCCGATCACAATTTCGCTGCAGCGTTCAACGGCAAACTGGGGAGCCAGCGTCAGCCCGCCGGTTGCGTCAGCGGTGACGACGATAATCAGCGCCGTGTAACCTGCCAGCCCAAGCGCATAGGAGTTTTCAACTTTGATCAGCGAAGAGAGCCAGACGCAGAAACCGGCCCACATGCAGCACAGCAGCAGCATCACGACCGGCGCACGCACGGTGGTGATCATGATAGTCAGCGCGGCGATACAGCCGATAAAGGTGCCGATAATGCGCAATACGCCGCGATAGCGCAGCGCGCCGGAGTAGGGATCGCCGCCAGCTGCAAAGGCGGTACCGCCAGCGACAATACCGGCCGTCATCACCGCCCAGCGCGGCGTTTCCAGATGAAAGTGAAAGCCAATCATCAGCGCGGCCACCAGCGCAAACGTCAGCTTGATCGGGAAACGCAAAAACTCAATCATTACGCCCCCGCTTAACCAAACTCACGCAGGCGATTGAAGAATTGCGCCAGCGGCGAGACGTTGGTCTGCCGATCCTGCTCACCGGTGATCACTACGGTCGCGGTTGTGCCTGCCGGGAAGCGGTTGCCAGGCTGGGCATCCAGTCGGATACGCACCGGCACGCGCTGCGCCAGGCGCACCCACTCCAGATTAGAGTCCACCGTTGCCATACCTTTATTATCAATGCTGCTGCTGCTGTTGGTCACCCCGGCAGCCACGCTATCCACCGTGCCGCGTAACACGGTATTGCTGCCCAGCGGCGTGACTTCAGCGCGAAAGCCCGGACGCACGCCGCTGAGTTTGGTCTCTTCCATATAAGCCAGCACGTAGAAAGAGTGCTGCTGTACCAGCGCGACCGCTACGGAGCCGCGCGTAATGAATTCACCCTCATAGACATTGAGGTTGGTCACCCAGCCATCAGAAGGGGCTTTGATCGTGGTACGGTCGAGATCGATAACCGCCAGATCGCGGGTAGCGATCGATTTCGCCAGCTGATGTTCACTGGTCTGCAGATCGCTGTTGGCCTGTTCAATCGCCTCACGCGACATCGCGCTGGTCCCGAGCTGATTACGCCGTCCCGCCTCGCGGCGTTTTTCACTCACCAGCGCCTGATAGTAGTCCACGTCTGCCTGCGCCTGCGCCAGCGCTTTCTGATAGCGCGGCCGGTCGACGATAAACAGCGTATCGCCTTTTTTCACCAGCTGGTTGTCATGCACCGGCACGTCGGTGATGAGACCGGTGACATCAGGTGCGATAGCCACCACATCCGCAGAGAATTTAGCATCGCGTGTCCACGGGGATTCGGTGTAGAACACCCAGGCGCGAAAGACAATCACGACGGCGATGATAACCAGCAGGAGCGTAATCGCGTAACGCGCGATTTTTCTTATGAGCGCTTTCACTTAAAACCTCAGATGAATAGACGGGATACAAGATAAAACACACAGCAATACAGGGCCGTGTTAAACAGGGCCGGATGCCAGACCAGATCGTAGATCCCGCTTGGCGTCAGCACACGTTTCACCAGCCAGAACAGCGCCAGCGAAACCAGTAGTTCAATGAAGATGGGCGGGAAAGATAGCCCGAATACGACAAATACCGGAAGCACACTCATTTCGGTTCCTTAGTTCGACCTTGCCGGGATCGCACCGCTTTTGCCCCCACGCTGTGCCGCACCGGAAATGGTTAAGCAGGCAGCAGAAAAGTGGCAGTAACCTTCAGGCCGCCCTGCGCTAATCATAGCGTATCATCAGCCTGTCTGGTCCGTAACGGAATGCAGTGCATAAACCCAGCGCGCGTATAATAACGTGCCTGACTATATGTTTTCTACAAATCGTGACATAAATCACTTTTTAATCTGAATAAATAACCACACGACTTAGCGCGATATCTGTTTTTGCCAAAGTGGCTAACCGGAGGGCATTTATAGCTGACGCAGCCACAAAAAAGGCTGCCCGCAGGCAGCCTTTATAGTGACAGAGGTTCAGCACCTCAGGCGGTGCCGCCTACGGTGATTTTGTCCAGCTTCAGCGTCGGCTGACCTACGCCAACCGGAACGCTCTGCCCCTCTTTACCGCATACGCCGACGCCTTTATCCAGCGCCAGATCGTTACCGACCATTGAGATTTGCTGCATCGCCTCAATGCCGGAGCCAATCAGCGTAGCGCCTTTGACCGGCCGGGTAACTTTACCCTTCTCAATCAGATACGCCTCTGAGGTAGAGAAGACAAATTTGCCCGAGGTGATATCGACCTGACCACCGCCGAAGTTAGGCGCATAGAGGCCATATTCCACGCTTTCGATGATCTCCTGCGGCGTGGACTTGCCCGCCAGCATGTAGGTATTAGTCATGCGCGGCATCGGCAGATGCGCATACGATTCGCGCCGGCCATTACCGGTTGGCGGCACACCCATCAGGCGCGCGTTCAGCTTGTCCTGGATATAGCCTTTCAGCACGCCATTTTCGATCAGCATATTGTACTGACCCGGAACGCCCTCATCATCCACCGCCAGCGAGCCGCGCAGCCCCTCCAGCGTGCCATCATCCACCACGGTGCAGAGTTCCGAAGCAACCAGCTGACCCATCTTACCGCTGAATACTGACGTTTCACGACGGTTGAAGTCCCCCTCAAGGCCATGTCCTACCGCTTCGTGCAGCAGCACTCCTGGCCAGCCGGCACCCAGCACGACCGGCAGTGCGCCAGCAGGCGCTGCAACTGCAGAGAGGTTAACCAGCGCCATACGCACCGCTTCACGCGCCCAGGCGTCAGCCCGGACGTCACCACTCTCATCAGCGAGGAAAAACTCATAGCCGGTACGCGCGCCGCCGCCGCTTGAGCCGCGCTCGCGCTTGCCCTGATCTTCCACCTGCACGCTGATTGACAGACGCACCAGCGGACGAATATCCGCCGCCAGCGTCCCATCCGTTGCCGCAACCAGCACCTGCTCATAAACGCCGCTCAGGCTGGCATTAACCTCCTGTACGCGCGGGTCGGCCGCGCGCGCTACGCGGTCCACGCGATGCAGCAGGGCGATTTTATCTTCACGCGTCAGGCTGTCGAGCGGGTTAACCGGCGCATAAAGCGAACGTTGCATCACTGCCTGCAGCGTATGTGCGGTGCCATTGCCCTGCTCACGTACAATACTGCGCGCGGCTTCTGAGGACTGTCGCAGGGCGTTCAGGGTGATCTGGTCTGCATAAGCGAAGCCGGTTTTTTCACCGCTTACGGCACGTACGCCAACGCCCTGATCGATGTGGTAGGAGCCATCTTTAATAATTTTATCTTCCAGCACCCAGGACTCATGGAAGCTGGACTGAAAATAGAGATCGGCATAATCCAGACGACGTTCTGAAAGCTGCCCTAACAGGGAATGAAGGTCCTGCTGATTAATGCTGTTCGCAGCTAGTAACTGCTCACTTACCAGATTCAGAGTCATCGTTTCTCACTCATTATGTGCTCAGATAGTCATAGCCTGCGGCAATTCCCCGACGGCGTCAAATTCACTTGCTGCCGGCGTCGCGCGCTTTGCGCAGCACTTCACTGATTTCCGGTTTATCCAGCGGGCCACTGATGTGATAGCGCAGCAGAGAAATCTTGTTCCAGAGCGGCCCCAGTACCTTGCTGGCGGCAAAAACGGCGGCACCAACCACCGGATTGATCGCAAATGCTGCTGCCACACCGACCGACGCGGAGATCTCCGGCGCCACGACCGCTTCCATATCAATCTTTCGCTGTACCAGATCGATCCGGCCCTGCATCGCAATATCCGCCTCCAGCCCATCTACCAGCAGGTTATCGGTGCGCATGACGCCGTTTTCGATCCAGGCAGTGCCGTTGATTGAATCAAAATAGAAGCCATCGCTAAAGGTATCGCTGAAATCCAGACGCAGCTTGCGCAGCAGCGCATCAAAACTTACCAGGCGCAGCAGCTGTCCTGCCCGTCCGGTGTTGACATCGGCGATCTCTCCTTTGCCAAAGTGCGTTTTCAGCGTGCCGCTCAGCGTCGCCTCAGCAGGCTGCCAGGGCGCAGCGCGCCAGTGCAGGTCGTAATCCACGTTAAACGGCGCATCGCGCAGCGGCGTGTTCATACCGAACCAGTTGGTGGCGTCGTTGATATTGCTGCCGCTGAGGCGTCCCTTCAGCGAGGTGCGCGGATTGCCCGGTGAATTAACCCATTCGCCATTGATACTGAGCCGGGCGCTGCCGCTGTCCACAATTCCGTTAGTGAGTGCTAACGTCTCTCCGCGCGGCGTCAGCGTCGCAGCCATCCGTCCGAACTTCTGTCCGCGCAGCCAGCACTCATCGCAGTTAAGCTGCAGTGCAGGCCACTGACTGAAATCGATTCCGCTGTCGCCGCTGAACGGTGATGACGCCTGCCTGCTGCCGGTCTCTTTCCATTGCGGGTTGTAATAAAGGTAGTTCAGATTAATGCGCCATGGTGCACGCTGCGCTGTCGTCAGCGTGCCGCGCGCTTCACGACTCTCCAGCTTCAGCTGCGCATCACCGCCCGTGCCCTGCAGCAGAGTGGCGCTGAGATCGTGCCACTGCTGCCCGCCCAGCGTCAGGGCTGGCGTATGCAGCGTGACATCGCCCGGTAAGCCGACTCCACCCACCTGCGTGGCGCCCTCTCCGCTGCCGCCCGCTCCGGCCAGTACACCGAGCCAGGCTTCCCCATCCAGCGGCGGCAGGTTTAATACCATACCGCGCTGCGCCGGGAGCGCAGGCGTTGCCGTGGTCTGGTTCTGCCAGATGCCGCGTTCGACGCGCAGCTGCGGCTCCAGCAGCCAGCGGCTGTTAAAGCGGTGCATCTCGCCCACGCTGCCGCTGAGCATAAAGCCGTTCAGATCGCCCTTAGCCTTAACCGTCACCGGCAGCGCCTCACCGGCAGGCTTTGTCAGCGGCGCAGGTAAGTGACTGCTTACTGCTTTGCCATCGCCCCTGAGATCGACGCTGTAGGTCGCGCCTCCGCTATGCGGCAGCCTGATATCCACATCGCCCTGCCAGGCGAGTGACCCGCCGAGCTGACGCGCTACCGCCGCTGGCATCACGCTAAGACGCGCCGGCTGCCAGTCGCCCAGCAGGTGGACGTTAACGCCAAAATCCTGCGGATTCTCCTGCGTGCTGAAGGTCACGCCCAGCGGCTGACCAAACCAGTTCGCCTGCATCTCTTCGCTTTCAAGGTTGCCGTTGTTATAGCGGAAACGCCCTGTCAGCTGCGTCAGCGTGCTCTTCAGCGGTTTAATATGCAGCGTGTTGTTATTCATCACCACGTTGCCGCTGGCGTGTACCTGTTCGCCATCCAGCGGGATCTCCAGGTTGAGCGTACTTTTTACGTTGCCCCCAACCTGCAGCTGCTGCAGCGCAGCGCCGAGCGACGATTTCAGCGGCGTCTCATTAAAGTAGGCGCCGATATCCTCTCCCTGCCCGCTCAGATCGCCAGCGATCAGCAGTTTTTCTTTAAGATAATCCGGAATAACAGCCGTGACGTTACGCGCCCCGACTTTGCCCAAGCGCGCGTGATCAGCGCGCATCCACAGGCCGTCATTCACAAAATCGAGATCGATATCCAGATCCTGCAGAGCTGGCCAGCCCGGCTGAAAGCGAAACGCGGCATTACGCAGCGGCACCTGAACTTCAAACATGCCGTCGTTATGCTTAAACGGGAACAGGCGCGGATCGCCGGCGAATAGCAGCGTGGCGTTATCCGTTTCCCCGCCTTTTATCGCTTCGCTCAGGTAGCGCGTCAGGTTATGCCCCATCAGCGGTTCCGGCAGATAGCGCCACGCATCGCCCGCATCGGTTACGCGAATGCCGGCCAGAATATCGAGCCGTGGTGCAGTGTCACTGTTTTGCTGATAGCGGAAATCACCGCGCGCCCACAGCGACCGCGCCTGCACATCCAGCTGGTGTCCGGCCAGCGTCAGGCCATGACGGTCACGCAGCCAGCTCAGCTGGCCACTCAGCTGATGAATATCCAGCGGCGCCTGGAACATATCACCATAAGGCACTTCAGCCTGTCCCATGCGGAGATCAACCTGACCATTGCTGACGCTGCCGCTGGCGCGCCCGCTGAGATTGCTGATGCCTGGCAGCAGCTTCCAGTTATGCCACGCCAGATCGCGCCACGTCGCCTGCAGTCGCGTCTGCTCCGGCTGTGCCAGAGGAATATCCAGTGCCAGCGTATCGATATAACCGCGCGGCTGCAGTGCACGCCAGGTATCCAGCAGCGTCGGCGAGAGCGGGCCAATCAGCGGCACCAGCGGCGCAAACCGCTGCAGGTCCAGCCGGGTAGCACGCACGCGGATCTCCGCTGCCGCTTTATCCTGAGGTTGCCACAGCAGCGCAATCCGGCCGGGTGCCCAGGCCACGCCATCGGTGCTGAGCCGGGTCTGCGGTATGTTCAGGCTCCAGCCGTCGCGGAAGCGCGCCAGGTGTGCGGTCAGTCCGTCAATCTGCAGCTGATGGTCGTGCTGCTCGCCGCGCCAGCGCGCCCCACCCTGTTTAATCAGCACATCGCCCGCATAGAGTTCGCCATCGCGCAGGCTGGCCCACGCCGCCAGGCTGATACGCGCGCTCTCCAGACTGGTGTTATCACGCAGCCAGCGGCCAATCCAGGGACGCACATCCACATCGTCTGCCTGCATCCAGATGCGACCGTCGTTCAACAGGCCACGGGTATCCTTTAAATCCAGCCTGACCTGCACAACGCCATGCTGGCCGGTAAAGCTGCTGAGACTGACCTCGCCTTCCGCGCGATGCCGGCTGGCTTCATTCAGCCAGGTGAGGCGCGGTATCGCCAGCTCGGCATGCTGGCCTGAAGGCGTCAGAAAGCGGATAGTGCTGTCGCGCAAATCGAAGTGATCAAACTGGCGCAGGAAGAGGTCGTTGATCTGAGCAGGCTTGATGCTGGTGGTATCGCTGTCGCGGGTAAACAGCGGCCGCTCCGTCGCCAGACGCAGCTGCCAGAAGGTGAGATCGCGGAACTGCCAGCGCCAGTGCAGCAGCGACTGCCAGACATCCAGCGCAAGAGTGACGCGGCCAATGTGCAGTTCGCCATCCTGTTTCATATCAATACGCAGATCGCGTACCTGCAGCGTCGGGCCAAAATTCTGCCACGTTCCCTGCAGTTCACTGGCGTCTGCGGTGACGCCGCTGATGCGTGAAACCGTCTGCAGAATGTCGCTGCGATAGCTGTTGAGATGCGGCATCACCAGACGCAGCCCGCTCACCAGCAGCGCCACAATGACAATCACTGTGGCGATCAGCAGTAACAAAATCCCTGGCAACCGCCTCACACATCTCTCCTTGCTGGTCACTGGATAATAACGTCTGGCCGTAGGCCTTACATCATGACGACGTCAAACTGCTCCTGAGTATAGAGCGGTTCAACCTGAACTTTGACCTGTTTGCCGACAAAGATTTCGACTTCGGCCAGCGCATGCGACTCATCCGTTTTCAGCGCTTCGCCTACCGCCGGCGAGACGTAAACCAGAAAGCGGTCGGAGTCATAGGCGTGATGCACGCGTACGATCTCACGCATGATTTCATAGCAGACGGTCTCTACGGTTTTCAGCGAGCCGCGTCCTTTACATACCGGGCAATCGGCACAGAGCACATGCTCAATGCTTTCACGCGTTCTTTTACGGGTCATCTCCACCAGGCCCAGCGCTGAAAAGCCATGGATCCCGGTTTTAACCCGATCTTTACTCAGCGCACTCTCCAGCGAATGCAGCACGCGACGGCGGTGGTCGTCATTACTCATGTCGATAAAATCGATAATGATAATGCCGCCGAGGTTACGTAACCGCAGCTGACGGGCAATGGCCTGCGTCGCTTCGATATTCGTATTAAATATGGTTTCATCAAGGTTACGGTGGCCAACAAACGCCCCGGTGTTGATATCTACCGTGGTCATCGCCTCCGTCTGATCGATAATCAGGTAGCCACCCGATTTAAGCTCGACCTTGCGCTCCAGCGACCGCTGGATTTCATTTTCTACATCATAGAGATCAAAAATAGGCTGCTTGCCGCTGTAATGCTCCAGCTTGCCCGCCATTTCGGGAATATATTCGCTGGTAAACTCCACCAGCAGATCGCAGGTCAGACGCGAATCGACGCGAATGCGATCCAGCGCGGCACCGGCAAAATCGCGCAGCACGCGCTGTGCCAGCGCCAGTTCGCCATAGAGCAGGCAGCGCGTCTGGTTACGCTTTTTGCGCTCGCTGACTTTGGTCCACAGGCGTTTGAGAAACGCCGCATCCTGCGCCAGCTCTTCTGCGCCAATGCCTTCCGCAGCGGTACGAATAATAAAACCGCCCAGATCGTCACAGTAGGCAGCTACGACCGCTTTCAGCCGCTCGCGCTCCGCCTCACTTTCAATACGCTGTGAAACCCCCACGTGTGATGCGCCAGGCATAAAGACCAGATAGCGGGATGGCAGCGTGATATCGGTGGTCAGGCGTGCGCCCTTGGTGCCGAGCGGATCTTTCACTACCTGCACCATCAGGTCCTGCCCCTGGCGTACCAGCTCGGCGATGTCGCGCACAACAAAATTTTTCTTTTCATCGCCGGCAACACACTCGGTGTGCGGCATGATGTCGGAAGCGTGCAGAAAGGCGGCTTTATCCATGCCAATATCGACAAAGGCGGCCTGCATACCCGGCAGCACGCGGCTGACCCGGCCTTTGTAGATGTTGCCAACAATGCCGCGCCGCGCTTCGCGTTCGATATGAATTTCCTGCAAAATGCCGCCATCAATATAGGCAACGCGCGTTTCCGAAGGTGTCACATTTACCAGCAGTTCAGCCGTCATTCTCTCCCCTTAATGCACGCAGCGACTGAAAATGGCTCAGCAGCTCTGTGGTTTCCACCAGCGGTAGTCCCACTACGGCGTAGTAGCTGCCATTAATCGTGCGCACGAAATTGCCGCCCAGGCCCTGAATGCCATAGGCGCCCGCCTTATCCATCGGTTCGCCGCTGGCTATATAGTGCGCGATTTCATCAGCGGTCACGTTGCGGAAGGTCACATCGGTAAGCACCAGGCAATCCAGCAGCGTCTCGCTGTCAGCCAGCGCTATCGCGGTCATCACCTGATGCGTCTGTCCGGAGAGCCTTGCCAGCATCTCTGCGGCGTGTTCCGCATCACGCGGTTTTTCCAGTACGTCACCATTCAGCACCACAATCGTGTCCGCGCCCAGCACCGGCAGATCCCGGGGCGCCATAGCGACACCGGCGCGGGCTTTATCCGCCGCCAGACGGCGAACGTAATGTTCAGCCGCTTCGTCAGGCTGACGCTGCTCTTCGGTATGGGTTAACAGACGCTCAAACTGCAGCCCAAGCTGCGTAAGCAGCTCGCGCCGACGGGGCGAGCCGGAAGCCAGATACAGGGTAATCATTGTGTTCCTTACTGAACGGCAAACTGCCGGCGGATCTTTCTCATCAATAAGAATAGCCAGGGCCAGAGAATGCCGTCGACCACGCTACTCCAGAAAATTTCAGGCCGGAATGAGACATCTATGACCAGGAATTCAGCCCAGAAAACAATGACATCTACTGCCAGAGAAAGAACCATAACCATTAACGCCTGCTGCCACAATGCAAGGTTGCGGAACAGCTGGAATTTAAAGGCGACCAGGTAGGCGATGATACTGAAAGCCAGCGCGCGTACGCCCAGCGTGGAGCCGGCAATCAGATCCATAACGGCACCGAGAAAAAACCCGGTGCCGACGTTGACCCGATGCGGCAGCGCCAGCACCCAGTAGATCAGGATAAGCAGCAGCCACGACGGCCGGAACATATAGAACTGCTCCGGCCACGGCATGATTTGCAGAATTAATGCCAGCAGAAAAGAGAGCCAGATTACCCACCGTCCCTGACTGCGATATCGGCTCAAGGCTGGCCCCCACGCGTGTTCGCCGGCGTGCTCTGTGAACTTCCGCGGGCCGCAGAGGATGGCGGTCCTATCTGCTGACTCTGCTGCATCCCCGCGGGCGCCGGCGGCCCCATTTCGCCCGCCGGTGGCAGCACCTGAGGCATCATCTGCATCAGACGCTCGTTCGCTACGCGATGTACCTCATCCGGTGCCATCGGCATATCGCCATTTTTATCTGCTCCCCACAGCAGCAGCAGATAGCGCAGACGCTGCAGCCCGGCAGTCGGACGCGCCTGAATGACCGTATAGGCGCGCTGGGTATCCACCTTGACTGACGACACGACGCCGACCGGATAACCTTCCGGGAACCGGCCGCCGAGGCCGGATGTCACCAGCACGTCGCCGACGCGAATATCTGTATTGCCTGGCAGATGCTCCAGCTGCAGATCTTCGCTGCAGCCGTTACCGGCAGCAATAACGCGAATATCGTTACGCAGCACCTGAATTGGCAGCGCGTGAGAGGCGTCGCAAATCAGCAGCACGCGACTGGTCAGCTGGCCAACGGCCACCACCTGCCCGACGACACCTTTATCGCTGATCACCGGCTGACCTTCGTAAACGCCGTTTACGCTACCCTTGTCGATCACTACCTGATCGGTATAGGGATCGGTACCGGTTGAGATCACCTGCGTCACCATCTTGTGCTCATCCTGACGCAGCGGCGATCCAAGCAGCTCGCGCAGGCGGGCGTTTTCCTGCTTATATTGCCCCAGCATCAGCAGATCGCTGTTTTTCAGGAAAAGCTCGCGGCGCAGCGCTTTGTTTTCCAGCTCCAGCTGCTGACGGGATGCCAGCGTATCCGACACGCCGTCAAGCAGCTGTCGCGGGCCGTTGGCCAGAAAATAAAATGGGCTGACTGACGTGTCCAGATAGTTGCGGATCCGGGAGAAAGTACTTACGCGGCTGTCGGCGATGATAATCGCAATTGCCACGATAACGGCCAGAAAGAGACGCAACTGCAGGGAAGGCCCCCTGCTAAAAATCGGCTTCATAAATTCTGCGAATTCCTCGACATCAGGGAAGAAGCACCAGTCCGCAGACCCGCGCCTCCAGGGCTGGACGCATTATGCCGTCATACGCAGCCGCGCCATTTACCCATGCCTGAACCGCCGCTGCATGATGCATCGCTGCGTGCGGTTCAGTTTATGATGAGTATTGTCGCGATTCCCTGCGCAATATGATCATGGTCGCAGCCAGTGAGGAATTACTCCTCGCTGAACAGATCGCCACCATGCATGTCGATCATCTCCAGCGCTTTACCGCCGCCACGCGCTACGCAGGTCAGCGGATCTTCCGCTACCACGACCGGAATACCTGTCTCTTCCATCAGCAGGCGATCCAGATTACGCAGCAGTGCACCACCGCCGGTCAGCACCATGCCGCGCTCTGAAATATCAGAAGCGAGCTCTGGCGGACACTGCTCCAGCGCAACCATAACCGCGCTGACGATGCCGGTCAGCGGCTCCTGCAGTGCTTCAAGAATTTCATTTGAGTTCAGCGTAAAGCCACGCGGCACGCCTTCTGCAAGGTTACGGCCACGCACTTCGATTTCGCGCACTTCGTCACCCGGATAGGCTGAGCCGATTTCGTGTTTGATACGTTCTGCGGTGGCTTCACCAATCAGTGAACCGTAATTGCGGCGCACGTAGTTAATGATAGCTTCATCAAAGCGATCGCCACCGATGCGTACAGAAGAGGAGTAGACCACGCCGTTCAGGGAGATCACGGCGACTTCAGTCGTACCGCCACCGATATCCACGACCATTGAACCGGTTGCTTCAGAGACCGGGAGACCAGCACCGATAGCCGCAGCCATCGGCTCTTCAATCAGAAATACTTCGCGTGCTCCTGCGCCCTGCGCAGATTCACGGATAGCGCGACGCTCAACCTGGGTCGCGCCGACCGGTACACACACCAGTACGCGCGGGCTCGGGCGCATAAAACTGTTGCTGTGTACCTGCTTAATAAAGTGCTGGAGCATTTTTTCAGTCACGAAGAAGTCGGCAATCACGCCATCTTTCATCGGACGAATAGCGGCAATGTTGCCCGGCGTACGGCCAAGCATCTGCTTTGCGTCATGACCAACAGCCGCTACGCTCTTTGGGGAGCCGGCGCGATCCTGACGGATAGCAACCACTGAAGGCTCGTTCAGCACGATGCCCTGTCCTTTTACATAAATCAGGGTATTCGCAGTACCCAGGTCAATGGACAAGTCATTGGAAAACATGCCGCGAAATTTTTTAAACATACTAAGGGATAATCCTGCAAGCTGGGGGCGGAAAATAAAATCCGCTTACTTTACCAACCACACGAAGCCGCTACAAGGCGCAAAAACGTTCGGCTACGGTGAAAAAATAGACCGTATAATTTTTCCGGCCGGTACTGTTCGCTACTGGCAGCGCCAGATAGCGCTAAACGGCCCTCTTTAACGCAAATTGCCCGGGCCGGCGGCGGGGTTATCGACATAAAATTTAACATTTCATGCCTCTGGCTCTGCCCGCTCCCGCTGGTTAATGCCAGAAAAACACTGATTGCCGGGACAATCCCTGCCAGCACATCAAATGCGGTAACGTTGCGAGTGTTTTTTAACGTTACTGTTAACCGGTAAGGATGGCGCAAACAAATCCCCCTGCCCGCCCGATACCCCGAGCGCAGTCAGGGTTTGCCATTCAGCCCGGGTACGCACGCCAGCAGCAAAAACATAGCTGGAGGTGGATTTACATACCTCCAGCAGGCTTTGCACAAAAAGCTGATTCTCTGTGCGGCGATCGATATTTCGTACCAGTCCCGGATCCAGCTTAATCACATCAACAGGAAGCTGGCGGATATAGGCGCTGCTGACCACCGTCATTCCCGCCTGATCGACCGCGATACGGCAGCCAAACGTGGTGAGCATGTGAAAGACCGGCAGCAGGCGATTGATGTGTTGACACACATCCGCCTCGGCAAGTTCAAATAAAAATCGCCGGCGCTGGGATTTATTGCACTGCAGCAGCAGTTTTTGCAGCCAGCGCTGGAACGGCCGCTGCAGAAGTGAATCGATGCTTACCGGCAGCGCCAGCGTCTCATCCGGCCACACTTCTGTCAGCGCGGCGATGCGCGTCACCAGCTGACGATCCCAGCTGTCAGTCAGCCCCAGCTGCATGACCAGCGGCATAAACTCGGCGGCAACCACTTCTTTATCGCCATCAAATATGCGCGCCAGCATCTCACGATGATGAACTTTACCATCCAGCAGTACCGCAGGCTTTTGATAAAGACGGGGACCACCGCGATTGAGCGTATTTTCCAGCAGCGTACGCCAGCGCACGCTGCCGCGGCCCATATCCAGCGGATTACCCTCGCCCACCGACCAGGTGTTGCCTCCCTGCAGTACGGCGCGCCGTGTGGCCAGTTCGACGTTCTCCATCACCTGCAGTACGCTCTGTCCGCTGCACCAGGCGTTGATGCCAATATGGATTAAATCATCGCGATCCACCCTGCGCATCGGCGGCAGAGAGTCCACCGCATTGATGAGCTGCTCAGCAATACTATTCGCCTCTTTCAGCGTCCGGTGCGGCAGCAGTACGGCAAAATCACTGCGAAAATAGCGTGCCAGCAGCGCCCCCGGGTAGCGCAGCACAAACGTTGAAAACATATTGATGATATCAAACAGGTACTCTTCGGCCAGCGTCGGACCAATTATTTCATGCAGGTTGTCGAAGTCAGGCAGACGGATCATCATTACCACGCCATGCGTGCCGACATCCTCCTGATCTTCCAGCAGCGTCGCCAGCTGGTTATCAAAAAAGAGGCGATTATTGAGGCCCGTGCGCGCATCCTGAGCCGCAAAGGTGCGGATCAGCGTATCGATTCGCAGACGCTGTTCTCCCGCCTCCTGCAGATCGCTGAGCAGCGTATCCAGCGCGCGGCTGGCTTTGGCCGGCCATTCAGTGGTGCCCGGGACGCGGGCGATTCGCTCGCCGGCAATAATGCGTTCCGCGCGTGCCTCCAGCCGATCCATATTGCGCCAGCGGCGATTAAGCCAGTGGTGCGTCATCGCCAGCAGCGCCGCCATAATGGCAACCACGCTCAGCAGCACCACCAGCGTATAGGCACCGGTAAAGGAGCGGAACCAGGTTTTCGCCGGATCGAGTACCACGACGCGCAGCTGCATCTCGGGCGCATGCACCAGGGGCAGCTCAAGCTGAATAAACCGGTTAGGCTCATCTTCCAGCATCGGATTCTCATGGCGGGTGAGGCGGAATAGTTCGCCTTCATCATTACGCAGCGTGACCTGCTCAGCGTTGATCACCGGCATCAGCCGCGTCAGCCACTGTTCAACCTCCTGCGGCGACTGAGTCATCAGCGCTTTGTCGACTTCGGTCGCCAGCGTATCGATACGGTTCTCAACGCGCTCCTGCGACAGCCAGATAAAACTAAAAGCGCAGCCTACCAGCATCAGTAACATTGCCAGTAAGCTTAATAATGTAATAAACGCAGAAAACTTCGTTGTTAATCGCATCCCTGTGCCTGTACCACTGCGGTTATAAACGGGCAGCCAGCCTGTGCGTCATTCAGCTGACGCAATCCTGAGCAAAGTACCATAAATAGCTGTCTGAATCAGCGCCAATGCTCCGGCAAGCACGCTGTCGCGCGAGTATAACGGTAAAGTCACGGCGCCTGACTGCCGGGCGGGCTTTTTCGTCCTATTCTCAACAGAGGCTGTCTGCCAGGAAATTTCATATTTTCTCCGGCAAAGTGGCATCGCCGATGGGGTTTACGCATCTTAATGATCACTGCTTATCTGCCGGAGAACACCATGAAATTCAAGCACACTCTCACTGAAGCTGATGTTACCCCGGAAAACATCTTTGCGCTGCGCCGGCGTCAGGTGCTGAAGGCGCTGGGCATTGGTGCTGCCGCCGCAACGCTGCCGGGTAGCGCGCGGGCGGACATTCTGAGCTGGTTTAAAGGAAACGATCGTCCGCCGGCACCGGCAGGACGCGATTTGACCTTCACTAAACCCGCACAGTGGCAGGCGGATTTACCTCTGACGCCTTACGATAAAGTCGCGGGCTACAACAACTTTTATGAGTTTGGCCTGGATAAGGCCGATCCCGCAGCCAACGCCGGCTCACTGAAGACTGAACCCTGGCAGCTGCGTATTGAAGGCGAAGTGGCTAAGCCCCTAACGCTGGATATGGATGATATTTTTAAACGCTTTGCCATGGAGCAGCGTATCTACCGGATGCGCTGCGTCGAAGCCTGGTCAATGGTCGTGCCCTGGGTGGGCTTTGAACTCAGTAAGCTGCTGAAGCTGGCTGAACCCACCAGCAACGCACGCTACGTGGCGTTTCAGACGCTCTACGACCCTGAGCAGATGCCAGGTCAGAAAGATCGCTTTATTGGCGGCGGGCTCGACTATCCCTATGTTGAAGGATTGCGGCTGGATGAAGCGATGCATCCGCTGACGCTGCTCAGCACCGGTGTCTATGGCAAAGCGCTGCCGCCGCAGAATGGTGCCCCGATACGCCTGACGGTGCCGTGGAAATATGGTTTCAAAGGCATTAAATCGATTGTGAAAATCACGCTGACCGCTGACCAGCCGCCGACGACCTGGAGCCAGATTGCCGCCAGCGAATATGGGTTTTACGCCAATGTGAATCCGCACGTTGACCACCCGCGCTGGTCACAGGCGACAGAGCGTTTTATCGGCGCGGGCGGCCTGCTCAACGTAGAGCGGCAGCCTACGCTGCTGTTTAACGGTTATGCACGCGAGGTTGCGTCACTCTATCGCGGGCTCGATCTGCGGGAGAATTTTTAAATGCGCCTGACCCTGCGACAGGTTACCTGGCTTAAAGTAGTGCTGCACCTGGCCGCCCTGCTGCCGCTGCTCTATCTGGTGCTTTCGGCTGCTCAGGGCTGGCTGAGCGCCGATCCGGCCAAAGATATTCAGCACTTTACCGGCAGAATGGCGCTGAAGCTGTTACTGGCAACGCTGCTGGTCAGTCCGCTGACGCGCTATCTGAAACAGCCACTGCTGATCCGCACCCGCCGGATGCTGGGACTCTGGTGCTTTGCCTGGGCCACGCTACATCTGATTAGCTACTGGCTGCTGGAGCTGGGCTTTACGCATCTGCGCCTGCTCGGCAGTGAAATTTTCGCCCGCCCTTATCTGCTGCTGGGTATGATCAGCTGGGTGGTGCTATTTGCGCTGGCGATAACCTCGTTTCAGCGCGCGCAGCGCAAGCTCGGCAGACGCTGGCAAACGCTGCATAACGCTATCTATCTGGTAGCGATCCTCGTTCCCATTCACTATCTCTGGTCAGTCAAAGTCCTGTCGCCGCAGCCGTGGCTCTATGCGCTGGCAGCCGCGCTGCTGCTGGCGTGGCGCTACAAAAAGTTACGCAAAAGCTTCAGCCGCTGATTTTCCTGAGGTTGTTTTCTCCCCCCGCTTTCTGTTAAAACGTGTGGCCTTCGGGCCGCACCGGATCAACTTCGCAGATAAGACCAGTATTTTGCTGCGAATTGTCCCGAAACGGATATAATGCCCGGCTTTAGTGCAAGCAAACCCTTCTTTTTCACTCTCAAGGGTGACAAATGAAGGATGTCGCGGTATTTTACGCGATGCCCTAATGATTGCAGGAGATAGCCGCAAGATGGCGCATAAATTTCACATACTGTTGTTGAACGGTCCCAACCTGAATTTGCTGGGAACGCGCGAGCCTGACAAGTATGGTCACGCCACGCTGGCTGATATCGTCAGCGATCTGGCGCAGCAGGCTGACCAGCACCATGTGAAATTGAGTCATTTGCAATCGAACGCAGAATATCAGCTGATCGATCGTATTCACGCCGCACGCAGCGATGTGGATTACATCATCATCAATCCGGCTGCGTTCACGCACACCAGTGTTGCGCTGCGTGATGCTTTGCTGGCGGTAAGCATACCTTTTATCGAGGTGCATCTCTCCAACGTGCATGCACGCGAGCCGTTCCGGCACCACTCCTATCTTTCCGATGTATCTGCCGGCGTCATTTGTGGACTTGGCGCGGATGGGTACGCGTGGGCTTTACAAACGGCGATAAAACGCCTGTCACATTCCAATTAAACAGAGTACGGAACCACACTCATGGATATTCGTAAAATTAAGAAACTGATCGAACTGGTTGAAGAGTCCGGCATTGCTGAGCTGGAAATCTCTGAAGGCGAAGAGTCAGTTCGCATCAGCCGTTCACCTGCCAATGTCGGTTATCCTATGATGCAGCAGGCTTATGCTGCACCGGCTCCGCAGCCTGCACTGGCCGCTGCCGTTGCGCCGGTTGCTGCCGCTCCGGTTGAAGCAGCTAAGCCTGAAGTCAGCGGTCACATTGTCCGTTCACCGATGGTCGGCACCTTCTATCGCACCCCAAGCCCGGACGCAAAAGCGTTTGTGGAAGTGGGTCAGAAAGTGAACGCTGGCGATACCCTGTGCATCGTTGAAGCGATGAAAATGATGAACCAGATCGAAGCCGATAAATCCGGCGTTGTGAAGGCGATCCTGGTAGAAAGCGGCCAGCCGGTTGAATTTGACGAGCCGCTGGTCGTCATCGAATAACGAGGCGAAGCATGCTGGATAAAATTGTCATTGCTAACCGTGGTGAAATCGCGCTGCGCATTCTGCGTGCCTGCAAAGAGCTGGGCATCAAAACCGTAGCGGTCCACTCCACGGCAGATCGCGACCTCAAGCACGTGCTGCTGGCAGATGAAACTGTCTGCATCGGCCCGGCGCAGTCGGTCAAAAGTTACCTGAATATTCCGGCCCTGATCTCTGCCGCTGAAATTACCGGCGCAGTTGCTATCCATCCGGGATACGGCTTTCTGTCTGAGAACGCTGATTTTGCTGAGCAGGTTGAGCGTTCAGGCTTTATCTTTGTGGGTCCGAAAGCGGATACAATCCGTCTGATGGGCGACAAAGTTTCTGCTATTACCGCGATGAAAAAAGCGGGCGTACCGACCGTTCCGGGTTCAGATGGCTCACTGACTGATGATATGGATAAGAACCGCGCTATCGCGAAGCGTATCGGCTATCCGGTTATCATCAAAGCCTCTGGCGGCGGCGGCGGACGCGGTATGCGCGTTGTACGCCATGAAAAAGATCTTGAGCAATCCATCGGCATGACGAAAGCGGAAGCCAAAGCGGCTTTCAATAACGACATGGTCTACATGGAGAAATTCCTCGAGAACCCGCGCCATATCGAAATTCAGGTGCTGGCCGACGGTCAGGGTAACGCCATCTATCTGGCGGAGCGCGACTGCTCCATGCAGCGTCGTCACCAGAAAGTGGTGGAAGAAGCACCTGCGCCAGGCATCACGCCGGAACTGCGTCGCTTCATCGGCGAGCGCTGCTCTAACGCCTGCGTGGAAATTGGCTATCGCGGAGCCGGTACTTTTGAGTTCCTGTATGAAAACGGTGAGTTCTACTTCATTGAGATGAACACCCGTATTCAGGTTGAACATCCGGTTACCGAGATGATCACCGGCGTTGACCTTATCAAAGAGCAGCTGCGTATTGCTGCCGGTCAGCCGCTGTCGATCAAACAGGAAGATGTGGTCGTGCGCGGTCATGCGGTGGAATGCCGTATCAACGCCGAAGATCCCAATACCTTCCTGCCAAGCCCGGGTAAAATTACGCGTTTCCACGCGCCGGGTGGCTTTGGTGTACGCTGGGAATCACACATCTACGCTGGTTACAGCGTGCCGCCGTACTACGATTCCATGATTGGCAAACTCATCACTTACGGCGAAACCCGTGAAGTGGCGATCGCCCGCATGAAAAATGCGCTGGCTGAGCTGATCATCGACGGCATCAAAACCAACGTCGAGCTGCAGATGAAAATCATGTCCGACGAAAACTTCCAGCAGGGTGGCACCAACATCCACTATCTGGAGAAAAAACTCGGCCTGCACGAAAAGTAATCGCAGCGCAGAGCACGACAGAGGCCGGTTAATCCGGCCTTTTTTATTGTTATCGCCTGTGAGGTGACCTGATGGATGGGCGTTTTTTACAAGCGAACAAAGAGGCACGCTGGTCGCTGGGCCTCTCTCTCGCGTATCTGCTGGTGTGGGCCCTGTCTGCCTGGCTCGGCGGGACGCAAAGCGGAATATCTGGCCTGCCGCGCTGGTTCGAACTCTCCTGCATATTTGCACCGCTACTGTTTACCGGACTCTGTGCGCTGATGGTCCGCGTCATTTTCCGTGATATGTCACTGGAGGACCGTGATGGAGAGTGAGATCCTTCTGCCGCTGCTGGCTTATCTGGTTCTGATCGCCGTGCTGTCGGTGATCGCCATGCGCAAGCAGCGCCAGGGCAGTTTTCTGACCGAATATTTTCTCGGCAGCCGCTCCATGGGCGGGTTTGTGCTGGCCATGACGCTGACCACAACCTATATCAGCGCCAGCTCATTTATAGGGGGTCCCGGTGCCGCCTATAAATATGGTCTGGGCTGGGTACTGCTGGCGATGATTCAGGTGCCTGCCGTCTGGCTATCACTGGGCGTGCTCGGCAAGAAATTTGCCATTCTGGCCCGGCGTTATAACGCAGTAACGCTCAACGATATGCTTTATGGTCGCTATCGCAGCCCGCTGCTGATCTGGCTGGCCAGTATCAGCCTGCTGGTAGCGTTTATCGGTGCCATGACCGTGCAGTTTATCGGCGGCGCTCGTCTGCTGGAAACGGCGGCGGGCATTCCTTACGATACGGGCCTGCTGATTTTTGGCGGAACTATCGCCCTTTATACGGCTTTCGGGGGCTTTCGCGCCAGCGTGCTGAACGATGCAATGCAGGGTCTGGTGATGCTGGCCGGCACGTTTCTGCTGCTGTTTGCCGTTATTCATCATGCCGGCGGGCTGAGTCACGCGGTCAGCACGCTGCGCGCTATCGATCCGCAGCTGGTGTCGCCGGAAGGGGCAGGCAATGTGATTACACCTGCCTTCCTCAGCTCATTCGCCGTGCTGGTCTGCTTTGGCGTCATCGGTTTGCCGCATACCGCCGTACGCTGCATCTCTTACAAAGACAGCAAGGCGATGCACCGCGGGATTATTCTCGGCACCATCGTGGTGGTGCTCCTGATGCTGGGGATGCATCTGGCTGGCGCGCTGGGACGTGCGGTGCTGCCCGATTTAACCATACCTGATCGGGTAATCCCGACGCTGATGATTACCGTACTGCCTCCAGTGGCAGCCGGCATTTTTCTTGCCGCACCGATGGCGGCTATTATGTCGACCATTAACGCGCAGCTCCTGCAGGCATCCGCTACGCTGATCAAAGATCTCTATCTGCGTGTGGCGCCCCGGCAGAGTGAAAATGAAGCGCGGCTGCGCATGCTCTCCGGCACGATTACTTTTGTGCTGGGCATCCTGCTGCTGCTGGCCGCCTGGAATCCGCCGGATATGATTATCTGGCTTAATCTGCTGGCGTTTGGCGGACTGGAAGCGGTCTTTCTGTGGCCGCTGGTGCTGGGTCTCTACTGGGAGCGCGCCAACGCTGCCGGGGCCATCAGCGGTATGCTCGCCGGTGCCGTAAGCTATACGCTGCTCGCCAGCCTGAATATTGAATGGTGGGGACTCCACCCTATTGTTCCTTCGCTAACCCTGAGCCTGCTCGCTTTTCTGGCAGGTAACCTGTTTGGCAGCGCGTCTGCGACGCACGACGCTGCACTGAAATAAAGAGAAACGCTATGCCATGGATTCAAATCAAGATTAACAGCACCGGAGAACAGGCTGAGCCGCTGAGCGACGCGCTGATGGAAGTGGGTGCCGTCTCGGTGACGTTTCAGGATACGCACGATAATCCGGTGTATGAACCTCTTCCGGGTGAAACCCGGTTGTGGGGCGATACTGATGTCATCGGCCTGTTTGACGCCGAAAGCGATATGGATGAGGTGGTCGCCGCACTGCGTCTGCAGCCGGTGCCGGGATCGACCTTTCACTACAAGATCGAGCAGATCGAAGATAAAGACTGGGAGCGCGAGTGGATGGACAACTTCCATCCGATGCGCTTTGGTGAGCGCCTGTGGATCTGTCCAAGCTGGCGCGATGTTCCCGATCCTGACGCGGTCAACGTCATGCTCGATCCTGGCCTGGCCTTCGGCACCGGAACTCACCCTACCACGTCACTCTGCCTGAGCTGGCTGGATGGTCTCGATCTGCAGGGCAAAACGGTGATCGACTTTGGCTGCGGCTCCGGCATTCTGGCGATCGCCGCGCTCAAGCTAGGTGCCGCACAGGCGATCGGGATCGATATCGATCCGCAGGCCATTCAGGCGAGCCGTGATAACGCTGAACGCAACGGCGTGGCAGATCGCCTGTCGCTCTACTTGCCACATCAGCAGCCTGAAAACCTGCAGGCTGACGTGGTGGTCGCCAATATCCTGGCGGGCCCGCTGCGCGAACTGGCACCGCTGATCGGCGTTCTGCCAAAAGCAGGCGGCTACCTCGGCCTCTCTGGCGTACTGGCCAGTCAGGCAGAAAGCGTCTGCGAAGCTTACGCTGAGCGCTTCGCGCTTGATCCGGTCGCGGAGAAAGAGGAGTGGTGCCGTATTACCGGGCGTCTGCGCTGATTTTGACCCCAGGCGTGCAAGCGCAAGCCTGGGGTTTTTCGGAACAGAGGGCGTGCGCCACCTGTCCTGCCCGCGGTCAGAATAATTTTGTATTAAATTTGCGCAAATAGCCGTTAATTCTATGGTTAATTCATCAAAATCGTGGCTTTTATATCGCGTTTTGCGGTCTGAATTCAGAAAAATGTTTGTTCACAATTTCGCCTTAAATATTTAATCTTATGATTTAAAAGGTTTATTATGAGAGGCGCGTTGATCGCAGCGGATAGGCTTTAATGTTAAGAGGCTGTTGTTCAAAGTTTGGCCTTTCATCTTCCGGAAAAAATGCGTAATATACGCCGCCTTGCGAACAGTTAGGGTCACTTCTTTTTTCATGCGCATTGGACACCACCAGCTACGTAATCGCCTCATTGCTGCGCCTATGGCCGGAGTAACCGATAAGCCATTTCGCACACTCTGTTACGAGAACGGCGCCGGTATGACTGTCTCCGAGATGCTGTCATCTAACCCGGAAGTCTGGGCCAGTGACAAATCCCGGCTGCGTATGGTGCATAGTGACGAGCCCGGCATTCGTGCCGTGCAGATTGCTGGCTGCGATCCCGATGAGATGGCTGCCGCCGCGCGAATTAACGTTGCGTCTGGCGCGCAGGTTATCGATATCAATATGGGCTGTCCGGCTAAAAAAGTGAATCGTAAGATGGCAGGCTCCGCGCTGCTGCAGCATCCGCAACTGGTAGAATCGATTCTCCGTGCGGTCGTAAACGCAGTAGACGTACCGGTTACGCTGAAGATTCGCACCGGCTGGGACAAAGAAAATCGTAATTGTACAGAGATTGCCCAATTGGCTGAACGTTGTGGCATTCAGGCTCTCACCATTCATGGACGCACCCGCGCCTGTTTGTTTGAGGGGCAGGCTGAATACGACAGCATTCGGACAGTTAAGCAGAGCGTTTCCATTCCGATTATCGCGAATGGGGACATAACTGACCCGCATAAAGCCAGGGCAGTGCTCGACTACACCGGGGCAGATGCTCTGATGGTAGGACGTGCTGCTCAGGGAAGACCGTGGATCTTCCGGGAAATCCAGCATTATCTGGACACAGGGGAGCTGCTTGCACCAAAGCCGCTGGCAGAGGTGAAGCAAATGCTGATTGGACATATACGGGAGCTGCACGACTTTTACGGTCAGCGCAAGGGATACCGTATTGCCCGAAAACACGTTTCCTGGTATTTGCAGGAAAGTGCCCCTGACGACCAGTTTCGGCGCACATTCAACGCCATTGAGGATGCCAGCGAACAGCTGGAGGCGTTGGAGGCATACTTCGAAAATCTTGCGTAAACGAAATAAAGAGCTGAAAGAACTATGTTCGAACAACGCGTAAATTCTGACGTACTGACCGTTTCTACCGTTAACTCACAGGATCAGGTGACCCAAAAGCCACTGCGTGATTCGGTTAAACAGGCACTGAAGAACTATTTTGCTCAACTGAATGGTCAGGATGTTAGTGATCTGTATGAGCTGGTACTGGCTGAAGTTGAGCAGCCTCTGTTGGACATGGTAATGCAGTATACCCGTGGCAACCAGACCCGTGCAGCCCTGATGATGGGTATCAACCGTGGTACTCTGCGTAAGAAGCTGAAAAAATACGGCATGAACTAATTGTTCGTTGCTGCGAAAACGCCAGCCTCCGGGCTGGCGTTTTTGTTTCTGTCGCCGCTTTCTTCTGTCACCCTGCATGAAACAGTTACCGCCTGAATGGTAACTATCGTTGCAATCTCCTGCGTCATTTTTTCTGTTCCCTCTTCTGCGTAAATCTGCGGGCTGTTCACATGAGCCTGGCACTAGCCCCGGTCGCTGCTGCGTTTATCCATAGCGGCATTAACTGCTCCGGCTAATGAGCGATAGCTCACACTGCGCGCCAATAGTGAAACTATTTGCACTATTTGTGATCGCGGCGACTCGTCATGCTGCCTTTTGGTGCGCGATAGTAACCGCACGTTACTTCCTGCCCTTTTCTGACGCTCTTTCCTGAAGAATTCAGCCTGCTGCAAACCTGGCATCAGCTTTGCAACAGGCTGGATGGCTAATTGCCACAGACAGACAGCAGTGCACTACAAAGTGCGCACCACAATAACAACAGACGAACCGCCACACAGGATGCTTTATGAAAAAGATGATGCTCTCCACCCTGATTGCCGCTGCCACGCTGCTGAGCGTGACTCAGCAGGCGCATGCAGGCGCCACTCTGGACGCAATTAAAAAGAAAGGCTTTGTACAGTGTGGGATCAGTGATGGACTGCCTGGTTTCTCGTACGCAGATGCCAGCGGCAAATTCACGGGTATTGATGTGGATGTCTGCCGTGCCGCCGCTGCCGCCGTGTTTGGCGATGCCGGCAAAGTTAAATATACCCCGCTGACGGCTAAAGAGCGCTTCACTGCGCTGCAGTCGGGCGAAGTGGATATCCTGTCGCGTAATACTACCTGGACCTCTTCACGCGATGGCGGCATGGGCTTTCTGTTTGCCGGCGTAAACTACTATGACGGCATCGGCTTTCTGACGCATAAGAAAGCGGGGCTGAAAAGTGCCAAAGAGCTGGATGGCGCAACGGTCTGTATTCAGGCGGGTACCGATACCGAACTGAATGTCGCCGACTATTTCAAAGCGAATAAAATGCAGTATACCCCGGTCACCTTTGACCGCTCTGATGAATCAGCCAAAGCGCTTGATAGCGGCCGCTGCGATACGCTCTCCTCCGATCAATCTCAACTCTATGCGCTGCGTATCAAGCTGGGCAAGCCTGACGAATTTATCGTACTGCCGGAAGTGATCTCTAAAGAGCCGCTCGGGCCGCTGGTACGTCGCGGTGATGACGACTGGTTTACGATTGTTAAGTGGTCGCTGTTTGCCATGCTGAATGCCGAAGAGATGGGTATCAGCTCAAAAAACGTCGATCAGATGGCAGCAAAACCGACCACGCCTGATATGGCGCATCTGCTGGGTGCAGAAGGCGACTTTGGTAAAGACCTGAAACTGGATAATAAGTGGGCCTATAACATCATCAAGCAGGTGGGCAACTACCAGGAAATTTTTGACCGCAACGTGGGTAAAGATAGCGCGCTGAAAATCGCACGCGGACAGAATGCGCTCTGGAATCAGGGCGGTATTCAGTACGCACCGCCGGTGCGCTGATTCACTGCTGTGCCAGTCGGGCGCCGCGTCCTGTGGCGCCCACGCGTATCTATCATTGAGGTTTCAACATGTCGCAACGCCCAACCGTGAAAAGGGATTTTTCATTCGGTAACCCTGCGGTTCGCGCCTGGCTTTACCAGTTTGTCGCGATTATTGCGGTAGTGGCCGTGGTGGGATATTTGATCCACAACACCATTATCAATCTGGCTAACCGCGGCATTACGTCAGGTTTTGGCTTTCTGGAGCGCAGTGCCGGTTTTGGTATTGTTCAGCATCTGATTGACTACACCGAGGGAGATACCTATGCCCGGGTCTTTATGGTCGGGCTGACCAATACCCTGCTGGTCTCCGCACTTTGCATCGTCTTTGCATCCCTGCTTGGCTTTGCGGTAGGCCTGGCGCGCCTGTCCGATAACTGGCTGCTGCGTAAGCTCTCCGCCATCTATATTGAGACGTTCCGTAATATTCCGCCGCTGCTGCAGATTTTCTTCTGGTACTTTGCCGTACTGCGTAATCTGCCGGGCCCGCGGCAGGCGCTGAACGCTTTTGATCTCGCCTTTGTCAGTAACCGTGGCTTGTATATTCCATGGCCCCAGTATGCACCTGGTACGCTGCCGTTTCTGGTTGCGCTGGCGTTAAGCATTATCGCCAGCCTGGCGCTGTTTCGCTTTAATCGCAAACATCAGCTGAAAACCGGTCAGCTGCGTCGTACCTGGCCCGCTGCAGCCGGGCTCATTGTGCTGCTGCCGCTGATGGCCCATACCCTGTTTGGCGCAGGCGTGCACTGGGATGTGCCTGAGCTACGCGGATTTAATTTCCGCGGTGGCTTTGTGATGATCCCGGAGCTGGCGGCGCTGACGGTGGCGCTCTCCATTTATACCTCTTCATTTATTGCTGAGGTGATCCGCGCCGGTATTCAGTCAGTACCACATGGCCAGAGTGAAGCGGCGCGCTCGCTGGGACTGCCGAATCCCGTGACGCTACGCCAGGTCATTATTCCCCAGGCGATGCGCGTCATTATTCCTCCGCTGACCAGTCAGTATTTAAACGTCGTCAAAAACTCGTCGCTGGCCGCTGCTATCGGCTACCCCGATATGGTGTCGCTGTTTGCCGGTACGGTGCTTAATCAAACCGGTCAGGCAATAGAAACCATTGCGATTACCATGGCGGTTTATCTCATCATCAGCCTGACCATTTCCCTGCTGATGAACCTCTATAACCGCAAAATTGCGCTGGTTGAGCGTTAAGAGAACGAAACACTATGTCTGTGACAACACATGAAACGCCGCCGGTAAGCAGTAATCTGCTGCAGAAGAGCTGGAGCTGGGCGCGCAAAAATCTCTTCTCCGGCTGGCTGAATACCCTGCTGACCCTGGTCAGTCTGTGGCTCATCTGGAGTGTCATTCCACCGGCACTGAACTGGCTGATATTTCAGGCAAACTGGCTGGGCGAAACCCGTGCCGACTGCACTAAAGCGGGGGCCTGCTGGGTGTTTATCCATGCACGCTTTGGTCAGTTTATGTATGGACTCTATCCGCACGAACTGCGCTGGCGAATCAACCTGGCTCTGGTTATCGGTTTACTGTCACTTATTCCGCTCTTTATCCGCGCCATGCCGCGCCGCGGTCGCTATCTTGCCTGCTGGGCGGTGCTCTATCCGGTTACGGTGTGGCTGCTGCTTTATGGTGGCTATTTTGGTCTGGAGCGGGTGGAAACCCGTCAATGGGGCGGCCTGACGCTGACGCTGATTATCGCTTCCGTCGGTATCGCCGGCGCATTACCGCTGGGTATTCTGCTGGCACTGGGCCGGCGCTCAAACCTGCCGGTAGTGCGTACGCTATCCGTTATTTTTATTGAGTTCTGGCGGGGCGTACCGCTGATCACCGTGCTGTTTATGTCCTCTGTCATGCTGCCGCTGTTTATGGCGGAAGGCACGACTATCGATAAACTGGTTCGGGCGCTGGTTGGCGTGATTCTGTTTCAGTCCGCCTATGTGGCGGAAGTGGTGCGCGGCGGTCTGCAGGCGCTGCCAAAAGGCCAGTATGAAGCGGCTGAGTCGCTGGCGCTGGGATACTGGCGGACACAGGCGCTGGTGATCCTGCCGCAGGCGCTTAAGCTCACGATCCCCGGGCTGGTGAATACCATTATTGCACTCTTCAAAGATACCAGTCTGGTGATCATTATCGGCCTGTTTGATCTGTTCAGCAGCGTGCAGCAGGCCACGGTCGATCCTGCATGGCTGGGCATGTCCACAGAAGGCTATGTCTTCGCTGCACTGGTTTACTGGATTTTCTGTTTTAGCATGTCGCGCTATAGCCAGTATCTGGAGAAGCGTTTTCACACCGGGCGTAAAGCGCACTGAGGTTTACTATGACATCCACAATAACGACGGCGGCTAACGCTATGATGATTACGCTCGAAAACGTGAACAAATGGTATGGACAGTTTCACGTGCTTAAGGATATTAATCTGCAGGTTAAACCGCGTGAGCGCATTGTACTCTGCGGCCCGTCAGGCTCAGGAAAATCGACCACTATTCGCTGTATCAATCATCTGGAAGAGCATCAGCAGGGACGTATCGTCGTGGACGGCATTCATCTTAACGATGACGTGCGTAACATCGAACGGGTACGCACCGAAGTCGGCATGGTGTTTCAGCACTTTAATCTGTTCCCGCACCTTACCGTGCTGCAGAACTGCACGCTGGCCCCCATCTGGGTGAGAAAGGTGCCGAAGAAGGAGGCGGAAGCGCTGGCGATGCACTACCTTGAGCGGGTGCGCATCGCTGAACATGCCCATAAGTTTCCGGGACAGCTCTCTGGTGGTCAGCAGCAACGTGTGGCGATAGCCCGTTCGCTCTGTATGAAACCCAAAATTATGCTGTTTGACGAGCCAACTTCAGCCCTTGATCCTGAGATGGTAAAAGAGGTGCTGGATACCATGATTGGCCTGGCAGAAGATGGCATGACCATGCTGTGTGTGACGCATGAAATGGGATTTGCACGTACGGTGGCTGACCGGGTGATCTTTATGGATCGGGGAGAGATCGTAGAGATGGCGCCGCCAGAGGAGTTCTTCGCTAACCCACGCTCAGAGCGTACCCGCGCGTTTCTGTCGCAGGTTATTCACTGACCTCAGCGCCCTTAGCTCTGCCCCTGCCATGCAGCAGGGGCTTTTTTATGGCTGCGCGTTTTTATCCTGTCAGGCAAAAACAAAAAAGCCCTGAACTTTCGTTCAGGGCTTCTGTGTTTGGTGCCTGGCAGTTCCCTACTCTCGCATGGGGAGACCCCACACTACCATCGGCGCTACGGTGTTTCACTTCTGAGTTCGGCATGGGGTCAGGTGGGACCACCGCGCTAGTGCCGCCAGGCAAATTCTTTTACCCGAACTCATGCTTTTTTTAAACTGGTGCTGATACCCAGAGTCGAACTGGGGACCTCACCCTTACCAAGGGTGCGCTCTACCAACTGAGCCATATCAGCACGCTTTAATTGGATGCCTGGCAGTTCCCTACTCTCGCATGGGGAGGCCCCACACTACCATCGGCGCTACGGCGTTTCACTTCTGAGTTCGGCATGGGGTCAGGTGGGACCGCCGCGCTGTGGCCGCCAGGCAAATTCT
>NZ_VWUF01000019.1:0-31427 GCF_008631385.1 Pantoea sp. M_9
GGGGCGCCATTTATGGCGCCCTGGCCGCGCATGAAATTCCGGGCTGCGTTATTCTCCCCAGGGCCGCATTAATGCGGCCCCTACGGGACGTTGGCGTTTTTTCGTAGGGGCGCCATTTATGGGGCCCTGGCCGCGCGGGAAATTCCGGGCTGCGTTATTCCCCCCAGGGCCGCATTAATGCGGCCCCTACGTGATCCTGTAGGGGCGCCATTTATGGCGCCCTGCCCTGGCCACATTATCCTGTATGAGGCTTTACGCGTCAGACGTCGCGCCAAGCCGTGAGAGCAGGCCGCTGCGGCGCTGCGTGCGCAGCTGCACTGCGCGACGGAAAATGTTTTCATCACTGTAGAGCGTCAGCTGCCTGCGGGCGCGCGTGATGGCGGTATAAATTAACTCCCGCGTCAGCACCGGTAAAAACTGGGCCGGCATCACCAGCGCGGTGTGCTCAAACTCCGAGCCCTGCGACTTGTGCACCGTCATTGCCCAGGCGGTATCGTGTGCCGGCAGCCGGCTCGGCTGGACCGCTTTGATGGTTCCGTCCGGCAGCGGGAAGAAGACCTTCAGCACGCCCTCCTCATCTGTCAGCGTAATACCGATATCGCCGTTAAACAGGCCCAGCGCGCTGTCATTGCGCGTGACCATGACCGGCCGTCCCGGATACCAGCGGCTGCCGCCTGCGGGGCGCCGGATCAGCTGCAGCTGCATCAGCTTCTGCTCAATACGCTGATTGAGTCCTTCCACGCCAAAGGGCCCTTCACGCAGCGCGCACAGCAGCTGATAGCGGCCGAAAGAGGCGAGGATCTCAGCCGGTGCGGCATCCTCAGCTACCTGCTGCAGAAAGTCCCGATAACCAGCAGCAATCTCATTCAGCATACGCTGATACGCTTCACCGCTGTTCAGCGGCGCACGCGCAATATCACTGAAATTGCCCTGAAAGGCGCGTTCCACCGCCTGCGCATCCCCGGCGTTAACGGCTGCTGCCAGCTGGCCGATGCCGGAGCTGGCGTCAAAACGGTAACTTTTACGCAGCAGGCAGATCGCATCGCGCACCGCGGGCGCTGCGGTTTCATTACTGCCGCCGATCTCGCAGCCGGTCATCAGCGTCAGCTGCGTGGCGCGCACCGGACTGTAGCCCGCCTCCGCACAGCGACAGATATCGCCCAGTACCGCACCCGCCTCTACGGAGGCGAGCTGGTCGCGGTCGCCGAGAAAAATTACCCGCGCCTGCGACGGCAGCGCGGCAATCAGGCTGGCCATCATGCCGAGATCCACCATGGAAGCTTCATCCACCACCAGCACATCGAGATGCAGCGGATTTCCGGCATGGTAACGCAGGCGCTGCGTTTCAGGCTGTGCGCCCAGCAGGCGATGCAGCGTGGTGGCCTCCTCCGGAAAGCGCTGGCGCTCCTGATCGCTGACCGCCAGCTGCTGCAGCGCTTTCCCCAGTGACTCCGTCAGGCGCGCCGCCGCTTTGCCGGTTGGGGCCGCCAGCTGAATACGCAGCGCGCCGTCACTCAGGCGGATCAGCGCCGCCAGCAGTTTTGCCACGGTGGTGGTTTTGCCGGTGCCCGGCCCGCCGGAAATCACCGCGGTTTTCTGCGTTAATGCGACAGCAGCGGCAATCTTCTGCCAGTCATCCGGCGCGGTGCCAAACAGCGCATCCAGCACGCTGCGTACCTGCTCCGGGGCAAACGGCTGCGGCGCAGCCTGAGGATGGAAAAAGCGCGCCACGTCACCCTCATGGTGCCATAAGCGGTGCAGATAGAGCCGGTCGTCGCTCAGTACAACCGGGGCTGCGCGATCATGGGAGCTGAGCGCATCCCAGCCCGCCAGCAGGCTTTGCCAGTCGTGCGGATCGCCTGCTGCCTGCCAGATCGCCTGCGCCAGTTCGGGATGACGGCCGCGAAACAGCTGCTCGCGGTTGAGCTGGGCCAGCGGCAGGCAGACATGCCCTTCTCCGGCTTCAGCGCTGAGACAGGCAGCGGCCAGTAAGCGGGCGGGTTCATCGCGGGTGGCTATCAGCTGAGCAAACTGCACATCCAGCGAGCGCAGCAGCCGCAGCTCTGTTGCCTGCTTTAATAGCGTAGTGATATCGCTCATGCATCCTCTCCCTGCCCGCGAAACAGGCTATCAAGTTGTGTGACAAACTCAGCGGCAGGACGGGTGAAAAAGACGCCATTATCAGGCGAACTGCCATCCATACCGCGCAAAAACAGATAAAATACGCCGCCCATATGCTGCTCATAGTCGTAATCGGGCAGCCGGTGCTGCAGAAACCGGTGCAGCGCCAGCGTATAGAGCTGATACTGCAAATCGTAGCGATGGTCAATCATCGCCTGCGCCATGGCATCCGGGGTATAGGCTTCATGACTCTCCCCCAGCCAGTTGGATTTATAATCCAGCAGGTAATATTTTCCGTCCCGGCGAAACACCAAGTCGATAAAGCCTTTAAGCATGCCCTGCACCTGACTGAAATTAAGTGCGGGCGCCTGCGCAGAGAGCGGATCATGCTGGCGCATCAGCCGGTCCAGCGCAGGCGCGGTAAGCAGAGCGCTGATAGGCAGATAAAACTCCATCTCAATCAGGCGGTCGCGTGCGGCCACGTCAGCCAGCCGGATCTGCTGCGCATTAAGCGGCGTAGTCACAACCCGCTCAATCCAGCTGCTCAGCACCGGCTGCCAGTGCAGCGGGTAGCCGTTCTGCTGCAGATGCTGCTCCAGCAGCTCCGTCCCTGGCGGCTGGGTAAAGTCGATCGACTCAAACAGCTCATGCAGAAACGTACCCGGCGCGGCACCGCGCGGAAAATGATGCGGCGTCAGCACAACCTCTTCGGTCGCCGCCTGCCGCTCTTCACCCGCCGCGTCCAGATCGAAGTGAGGCACCACCTCCAGCAGGCGATGCGCGCTGTGCTGCTGCAGACCTGAATAGCTGGTCACGCGCCACGATTCAGCCAGCTGGCGCGATATCGCGCGTGCATGCAGATCGTCGCGTACCCCAGCCTGCGCCTGCCAGCGTGCGGCTTCAACACGATCGGCCATCACCACCTCGCACGCTTCGCCGTTCAGCGCTTCCAGCAGGGCGCCGAGCTGCTCTGCCGTCGCCGCTTCGCCGCGCTGCAGCAGATAGCCCAGCGCGCTTTTATGCAGATCGCTCTCGCCCTCTTTTTTGCGCGCGCCGCGAAACAGCGGCGCCACGCCGATGCTGCAGTGATACACAGAGCGCGTCAGCGCAACATAAAGCAGACGAAGATCTTCTGCCAGTCGCTCCTGTTCCGCCAGCGCCAGGCTCTGCTCATCGCCCTGTAAATCCAGCACCGCGCTGAAGTTATCGCGATCGTGGTAAAGCGCAATATCTGCTTCACGGAACCCGGCGGCAAACGGCAGCCAGACCAGCGGATACTGCAGCCCTTTCGATTTATGGATGGTGACGATCTGCACCAGATGGCGGTCGCTCTCCAGCCGCAGCTGCTGGCTGGCCGACTGACTGTCGGGCCGCGCTATCTGCTGTGCCAGATAACGTACCAGCGCATGCGGGCTGTCAAGCTGCGATGCCGCTTCCTGCAGCAGCTCCCCCAGATGCAGCAGATCGGTCAGGCGGCGCTCGCCATTTTCCGACGCCAGCATATTTTCAGCCAGCTGGCGCTCCAGCATAATTTCCCGCAGCATCGGCAGCACACCACGCTGATGCCAGAGGCGCTGCCAGCGCGCAAAGGTGTCTACCAGCGTGTCCCAGCCGCGCGCATCGCGATCGAGCGCATCCAGCTGAGCCGCATCCAGCGCAAACAGCGAAGTCGCCAGCGCCGTACGCAGCATCCGCTCCTGTTCCGGAGCCAGAATAGCGCGCAGCAGCCAGAGCAGCTCGCGCGCTTCCGGTGTTGTGTAAACGCTGTCGCGGTTAGAGAGATAGACAGAGGGGATCGCGAGCTGCGCCAGCGCTTCGCGGATCTGATTCGCTTCGTTGCGGCTGCGCACCAGCACCGTGATATCCGATGCCTGTACGGGCCGCAGCGCCGGCCCTTTTCCCAGCATCGCCTCACCCTGCTGCCCCGCCTGCAGCCAGCGGCTGATATCCATTGCGCACTGCTTTGCCATTTGCTGCTGATATTCGCTGACGCTGGCACCGCTGCCGGGCTGCAGCCAGAAGCGCAGCGCGGGCTGCTCTCTGCCCTCTGCCTTTAGCGACAGCGCCTGATTAGGCGGCGCAAACTGCACCGGCAAAAACGGAATTTCAGCGAACAGAAAGGGAGCCGGCAAGCGCGAGAAAAGCTGGTTTACGCTCTCTACCATCGCAGGCGACGAGCGCCAGTTAGTATCCAGCGTATAGTGCGCCGCAATTTCATTACGCGCCCGGATATAGGTAAAAATATCCGCCCCGCGGAAGGCGTAGATCGCCTGTTTGGGATCGCCTATCAGCAGTAGCGCATGTTCAGGCTGATGCATATAGAGCGTACGGAAAATCCGGTACTGCTGCGGATCGGTATCCTGAAATTCATCGATCAGCGCCACCGGGTAGCGCTGCCGGATCAGCTGCGCCAGCTGCGCGCCGCCCGCCTGCTGCAGCGCATCATCAAGGCGGCTCAGCAGATCGTCAAAGCCCAGCAGCGCCTGCAGCCGCTTCTGTTTATGCACCGCCTCTCGCACTTCGGTCAGCGCCCGCGCAATGACCACATCGCGCAGCGACAGCGGCTCAGCCAGAAATGCGTCAATTGCGCTGAACAGCGCGTGCCGCGGGGCATCGCCTTTTTTGGTTTTCTCATCCAGTATCCGCTGCCCGAAGCGTGCCAGCTCGGGCGGAACCTGGTAATCACTGCTGTCGCTATGGGCCCACTGGCTCACTTTACTGACCCAGGCGGGCAGATGTTTGCTGCTGTAGCTGCGCTTATCCACGCCCGACTGCTCAACCAGCGTCAGCACGTCATCACCCAGCGTTCGCCACTGCGCTTTGATCTCCGCGATGCGCGCCATATTACGTGCATGCCGCGACGCAAGCGTCTCCTGGTCATCCGGCGGCAGCCGCAGCGAGGGCGACTCTCCCTGCAGCCACGGGCGCAGGGTAGCCAGCAGCTGTTCCGGCCCCAGCCACTCGGTGACAATCACGCGCGCGATATCCAGCGTCAGCGGATAGCAGTGACGCCGCCAGAAATCAGCCGTTGCCTGACGCAGCAGCGGATGCTCATCCTCAATCAGCTGCTGTTCAAACAGCATGCCGGACTCAAACGCGTTGAGATTGAGCATACGCTGGCAGAAGCCGTGGATGGTGAAAATAGCGGCTTCATCCATCTGTCTTTCCGCCGCCAGCAGCAGCGAGGCGGCCTCTTCCCGCTGCGGAATCGCCTGCAGCAGTGCGGTCAGCATCGGATCGCTGCTGACGCCGCGAATACAGGCGAGCCGCAGCGCGTGAATATTCGCGCGGATACGACCGCGCAGCTCCGCCGTCGCCGCTTCGGTGAACGTCACCACCAGAATCTCTTCTACCGAGAGCGGGCGGCTGTAAGCGTTCTCTCCACCCAGACCCAGCAGCAGACGCAGATAAAGCAGGCCAATGGTAAAGGTTTTACCTGTCCCGGCAGAGGCCTCAATCAGGCGCTCGCCGCGCAGCGGCAGCGTCAGCGGATTGAGCGATTCAGCACGCTGATTCATGGCGTATCACTCTTAACCGGCAGCGACTGCTGCAGCTGCGCCAGCGCCGGCCAGGTGGTAAAGCCAGGCAGCGCTGCGTAATCTGCCTGCGGTGAACTCTCCTGCGTACCGCTGATCTGGGAAATCATCGCCATTCCCTGCTGCCGGATCGCCTGCCGGAAGAAAGTGGCCAGCCGCGCCGGCGTCAGCTGCTGCACCTGCGCAATCACTTTCTCTCGCGTATCGAACGCATAGTTCTGACGGCTGAAGTCGCGGCTGTAGCGATTGGCTTCCTCCTCCAGCGTCTGAGGGCGCTGTTTCAGCTCATTGATCATCGCCTGCTGATACTGCGCAAAGGTCTCTGGCTTCATGCTGCGCAGCCGCTGTTCTGCCTGCGGATAGAATGCCTGAAAGCGCTGCAGCAGGAAGGCGGGCTGCCGGCTGTTGCTCTGCAGCAGAAAACCGATGCCCCACTGGCGGCCTATCGGCATCTGATAGGTAAAGACGGCATAGCCCAGCTGCTCTTCCGTGCGCAGCTGGTTATAGAACCACGGCTGGATAATCTGGCTCAGCAGCGTACTGGCGGCCATGCTCTGATATTCATCATATCCGACAGGCACATAGAGCGCCGCCAGCGCGGAATCGCTGCTGCTTCCCGCCTGCTGCAGGTTCGCCTTGATCGGTTTATCTACTACAACATAGTCACTGCGCCACGGCGCCTCTCCGCTGCTCTGCAGCTGCGCTTTCAGCGCCACGCCGAGCGCTTCCGTCTCTTTTGCTGAGAGATTACCCACCGCCAGCATCTCTGGCGTTGACTGATGCAGCAGCGCGTCACGCCAGGCGATCACCTCCTGCAGCGTGATCTCCGGCAGCAACCGGCGGCGCTCATCGCGCTGGGTATAGGGCAGCTGCGACAGCATCTGCATCGGCTGGATCGCCTGTTCAAACGCTTTGCCTTTTTCAGCCGCATCCAGACGGTCGCGATACCAGGATTTAGCCTGAGCGAGCTGCGCTTCATCCGGATGGAAGCTGCTGTAACCGGCGACCAGCTCCTGCAGCAGCTGCGGCAAACGCTGGGTGAATCCGCTGGCGTTAAACACCAGGCCATCATCTTCTCCCACAGAGAAACTGATGCCGCCCACCGACGCCTGCGAATTGAGCTCATCCAGCGCCTGGCTGGAGAGATAATCATTCAGACCAAACAGCACCTGCTGACGCGCGTCGCTAATCGCTGCCTTATTGCGTAGCGCCAGCGTAATCGCCGCTTTTGGCTCGTCAGGATAGAACCGGCTCGGCATCCATAAAATACGCATTGCCGCATCATTACTGAGCACGATCGGATGCGTGTAGTTTTTCCCGTCGCGCGCAATCAGTGAAAAATCAGTGGGAATATAGGGATTGAGCGCAGGTAAAGAGAGCGCGATATGCGCTGCACGCTGCTGCCAGTCGCTGTACTGCGCGGCGCTGATTTTATCAACCTGATAGGGCGCATTAACAAAGTAGGCCTGCTGGTTGTGCGGCTCCTGTGGGCTGATATACCAGATGCGGGCATTTTGCGGCGTCATCTCACCGAGGCGTGCCGCCACCGCTGCAGAATCGAAGCGATCGGCAAGGTAAGGCGCATCCAGCGTGTGCGCGACCGGCACGCGCAGCATGGTGTCGGCCAGCCACTGAATGTAGTCCATATCACGGGTAATTGACGGGTAGCGGTAATCAAGCGCCAGCACGTGCGATACCTCGTCAAAATAGCGCTTATCAATGCCGTTGCGGCGCAGCATATCGAGGTAGCTGAAAATAGCGGCCACGACTTCATCGCGTTGCGCCAGCCCTTTATCCGTCAGCGACACAGAAATAGCAAAGACGCCGCTGCTGCGCTCGGTGACCGGATCGGCCCCTGCGGTCACGCCATCGGCCAGTCCCTGCTTCTGCAGCCAGTCATTCAGCGTATTGGCGCTGCGGTTACCCAGCAGATAGCCAATCAGCGTATCGGTTTTGCTGCGGAAATCGGCGCTGTTGTTCGCGATACGAAACTCAATCTTCAGCTGTTTACGCGGCTGAGCCGGCACATAGTGAATGATAATGCCTTTCTGCGCGTCGGTAACTACCGGTACATCTATCTCCGGCACGCTCGCCGGATGCGCCGCGACGCGCCCAAAGGTTGCGGCTGCCATCTGCGCCATCTCAGAGAGCGGTTTGTTGCTGTAGATCACCGCTTTCATCAGGCTGGCGGAATAGTGGGTACGATAGAAATCGCGCAGCGCCTGCTGCAGTTTGCTGCCGGGTTTATCACTCAGCGTCTCCAGATTGCCGCCGGAGAAACGCGACCCCGGATGCTGCGGATTCAGCGTCTCGGCGGTGACCTGCGCCATGCGCAGTCCGTCACGCGATCGCGCCATCGTCAGCTCTGCATTGACGGCGTGACGTTCGCGATCGGCGTTAACCGGATCGAGCAGCGGCTCCGCAATCGCATCCGCCAGGCGGTCTGCCGCAGGCTGCAGCGCATCGTTCTCCACTTCCAGATAGAATGCGGTGCGGTAAGAGGCGGTGCTGGCGTTGTGACTGCCGCCGTGCATTTTGAGAAATTCCGCGAGATTGTCGGGCTGCGGGTAACGCTTTGAGCCCATCAGCACCATATGCTCCAGATAGTGCGCCAGCCCCGGCTGCTGGTCGGGGTCGTCCAGCGAGCCAATCGGCAGCGTCAGCGCCGCCAGCGACTTCGGGGCCTCAGCGTCTGAAACCAGCAGCACCGTCATCCCGTTGTTCAGGGTAATCGCCTGATAGCTGCGCGGATCGCGATCGCTTTTGCGGATAATGTCATTAACCGGCTGCCAGCCCTGTCCGGTATCGGCAAAAACATTCAGCGCCAGCGCGCCTGACAGCAGTGCGCCGATACAGCGTGCGTAAATCCGCATGTAAACCCCTTAATCTTACTCTGCCCTGCGGCTGATTTTCCGCGCAGGTTTATCAACATATTATTCTGGCGTAAGCGCGACGCTTAGCAGCTATTTATCATCCTGATGGGCGAGGCGTACCGGCAGATACCACTGCCGTGCCGCAGCGATAATCGCCTGCAGCATCTCCTCATTCAGCGTGCGATTCAGGCGCTGAAGATAAGGATCGCTGCCCTCCCCCTGCACCTGATAGCCGCCCTGCCACGCCTGCAGCAGCTTATTCAGCGCCTTTTTCTGCGTGGCGTCATCTTCCAGCAGCTGGCCGCTTTTGCGATCGAAGCTCGCCTCCAGCCAGGCGCCGCCGCTTTTGTTTAACAGCAGCAGCGGCTGCGCCAGCCCCTGCTCGCAGGCGGCGGCATACTCTGCCAGCAGCGACTGCGCCCGGTCGGCGGCTACGGCATGAAAGCGCCAGCAACTCTGTTTACGGCCATACATCCGGCTTATGCCGCTGCCGCCCAGCGCACAGTAGACCAGATGCTCCAGCCACAGCTGCAGTCCGTCATTCATGTTCAGCACGCCAGGCCGCCAGCGCAGCAGGCCATCAGCCTGTACCTGCGTCAGCCAGCCGGTCAGCCGCACGGCACCGAGCTGCAGATTCACCTCCTGACTCTCTGCCGGCAGGCGTTCTCCGGCGACTTCCGCCGCAACCTCCTGCATCTCTTCGGTCTGGCTCTGCCAGAAAAGTTCACCAAAGGCGCCATAAGGCAGGTTACCTGCTGCGCGATGATGCGCATAGAGCTGCTGTGGATCCTCGCCGTTCACCAGCGCATTAAGCAGCTGCGCGTTTAACTGATAGCGCTCAAGGCTATCGGGTGCAAAAGGCTCGCTATCGGGCAGCTCGCTCTCTTCTGTCCAGAATGAGACGCCAAGACGCTGCTGAAACCAGGCGCGAACCGGATGACGCCAGAAGCGCAGCAGCTGCTCCAGCGTCACGATCTCCTGCGTTTTCACCGCCAGCGGCTGCACGAAGTCGGGCTGTGCCACGCCGCGATTGGTAGCTGCCGGCAGCCATTCGGCAGCGAAGCTCTGCCGGTGACTGTCAGGTGCAAAATTCTCTGCAGCAAATGGCATGCGGCTGTGCAACGTTTGTAAGTGCTCACGCACATGCTGCTCACTGACGTCCGGCTCGCACTGCTCATCGCCCGGCAGGCAGAAACTCTGTCCCAGATAATCAAGCAGTTCCGTGACCAGCACTGAGGGATAGCGCTCGGTGTTATCCTGAATCGCCCGGCCGATATAGCTGATATAGAGCTGCTGCTGGGCTGAAATCAGGGCCTCAAGGAACAGATAGCGATCGTCATCGCGCCGGCTGCGGTCGCCTTTGCGCGTCTGCTGCTGCATCAGGTCAAACCCAACCGGTGCCAGCGTGCGCGGGTAGACGCCATCATTCATACCCAGCAGGCAGACAACTTTAAAGGGGATTGAGCGCATCGGCATCAGCGTACAGAAGTTTACCGGACCTGCCAGAAAACGCTGGCTGATGCGCTGCTGGTCGAGGCGTGAGCGCAGCTCATCGCGCAGCAGCGTCACCGGCACCGGCTGCTGATAAGCAGAGCCCATACCCTGCTCTATAATCTCTTTCCACTGCGTCTCTACCAGCAGCAGCGCCGCCTCGCTTTCGGCATCGCCGCTGAAAAAGCTGTCAATCAGCTCACGGCACAGCGGCAGCCACTCCGCCAGCGTGCGCTCACCGGCCAGCCGGCTGCGCCAGGTATCAAGCCGCATCAGCAGCTCGGCCAGATGTCCCGCCAGCTCTGCGATCAGACCGCTTGACTCATCGTAAGGCAGGATCCCCTGCCAGTCACCGTTGCGGCTCTCAAGCGCGTAGCCCAGCAGCATACGCTGCAGGCCAAAACGCCAGGTGTGCTGGCCGGTAACCGGCAGCGACAGCGCTTCAATGCTGGCATCGTCCAGCCCCCAGCGAATACCGGACTCCATGACCCAGCGGCGCAGCAGACGCAACCCGCTCTCATCCACGGAAAAACGCTGCGCCAGCGCCGGCACTTCCAGCAGCGCAAGGATCTCCTCTGAGGCGAAGCGACTCTCCGGCAGCGTCAGCAGGCTCAGCAGTGCCAGAATGGCCGGATGCGCCTGACTGGCACGACGGTCAGAAATGGCAAATGGCAGATAGCGATCCGGCGGTGCGCTGGCAAACGCCGCCTGAATAAAGGGCGCATAGCTATCAATATCTGCCACCATGACGATGATATCGCGCGGCTTAAGCTCAGGATCGGCCTCCATCATCGCCAGCAGGTGATCCTGCAGCACCTCCACTTCACGCTGTGCGCTGTGACAGATCTGCAGCGTGATGGAGCGATCGGCCGGATCGAGAGGGCGCTTCTCTGCGCTGTTCATCAGCTCTCCGGCACTCAGACCAATCACCGCGCGATCGTCAAGATTCAGCAGATCAGCCTGCAGGCTGTGCAGCAGCGTGTCATCAGGCAGATCGACAAATGCATCGATATCGTTGGCGGCTGACTCCATCTGGCTGAGCAGAAACAGGTTATCGCGTCCCAGCTTTCCCCAGGAGGCGAGCAGCGGGTTTGTCAGCTGCTGTTCACCGCTGCTGTTAAACAGCGTGGAGGCGGCTTCAGGTTCGCGAAACAGCGGCAGCGTCTCCTCTGAATGCAGACGGCGGCGCTGACGGCTCTGCAGCTTTGCCAGAAACGCGTAATCCTGAATATCCCCCCAGTAGTGGCGGCAGGGATTGGTAAACAGCAGATGAATATCGATATGGCGGCCCAGCGCTTCAAGCGCCTGCAGGTAGACTGGCGGCAGCGCGGAGATACCGCAGATAAATACGCGCGGCGGCAGGCCAGCCGGCGTGCTTTCAGCCCGCTCCAGCGTCTCAATAAAGCGGGCGTAGAGATTGGCACGGTGCCACATCGGCTGACCGAGACTCTCCGTGAAGCTGACCAGATCGCGCCAGAGCGCCGCCTGCCACTGCTGAGCGTCACCCAGCCCGTCAATCAGTACCCCCCGCTCCCAGCTGTTAAGCCAGTCAGCACGATAGACCAGATACTGGTCAAAGAGATCGGCGACGCGGGTGCTGAGCTGGTAAAGCTTGCGCTTGTCGTCGTCATCCTGCAGATAGAGCCGCAGCGACTGAAACGTCTCCTGCTCCAGCAGCACCGGCAGACGCTGCATCAGCTTCCAGCTCATGTTGGCTTTGGTAAAAGCACTCTCTTCCGGGATCCCCGGCAGCACTTTCACAAACATGCTCCAGATAAAGGTGGCAGGCAGTGGGAAATCGATATTTGCGGCAATGCCAAAGCTGTTTGCCAGCTCCATCTGCAGCCACTGCGCCATTCCCGGGCTCTGTACCAGCACCTGTTCAGCCGCAAAAGGATCGGCGAGAGGCTGGTTTTCAATCAGGATGCCTGCCAGATTTTTCAACAGATCGAGCTGATTGGAGTGGTAAACCCGGAACATAATTCTCCTTTAACAAAGCAGTACAATACAGCCTGGTCACTCTACCCTTAAACGGCGGAGATGCCTATTAATCTGGTCATCTTCGTGACATGTCAGCCGTGCCAGCATCGCTGTGCGCTGATGCGGGCCGGTCACGGTCACCTGTTCCAGCGTGCAGCTGCCTGGCAGAATCTGCTGCTGACGCTGCGTGTGCCAGCCCGCCGTGTCATGGCCCAGCAACGCCTGCTGTGCAACCTGCCACGCCTGTCGCTGCTGCCACTGCTGGCTGAACCCCAGCGTCAGCGCGCGCTGATAGTGCAGCAGCGTTGTGATACTCAGCGCCAGCAGCAGCATGCCCACCAGCGCCTCTGCCAGGCTAAATCCCCGCTGTAACTGCCTCTCCCGGACACGCCTCCGGCGCGGCGAGCGGGCAGAAGTCAATCCAGCCGTGCGGCAAGGCCAGCACGCGCGCTCCACGAAGTTCAACCCAGCGGTAGAGCCAGAGGGCGCTGCCTGCCTGGCGCGCGGATAACAAGCCATACCCCTCCTCCCTGCGCAGCAGACAGCTTTGCCACTGCGCGGTTGTCCACTGCTGGCACTGCCAGCCATCAGCCGGCGACCACCGCTGCTGCACTCCCCAGCGCAGCGCCGCCTGCGCCTGGCTGTGATGCTGAAAGTAGTGCTGCGTATCGGCCACCAGCACCATGCTGCGGCTCAGCTGCTGGCGGGTCGCGTGCAGCGTGACGCCTCCCAGCAGCAGCAGCATCATGACCATGCCGAGCGTACTGTTGCCCTGCTGTTTCACAGATTGATGCCTTCGATAACGCGCACCAGCATGACCTGCTGCTGACCTGCACGTGCAGCCAGCTCCAGCCGCAGGTAACGCTGCTGACCTGCACGTGCAGCCAGCTCCAGCCGCAGGTAACGCTGCTGGCGGCTGACCTGAAAACGTTCCAGCAGCATAAACGCGGGATCGGTGATGCGCTCCCAGCCGCTGCCGTGACACGCCTCAACGCCGCGCTGCATCTCCAGCTGCCCGCTACGCAGACGATAGCCGTAGTAATCACTGTCGCTATGCCCCGCACCCTCCCAGCGACCGTTGCTGTTCTCATCCCAGCGCAGCAGCACACAGCTGCCGCTGTTTGCCAGCGTCAGTGGCGCGCCGCGGCAGGTTCCCCGGCAGTAGCCCGCCCGGCGCAGCGCTTTTTCCAGCATGCCGGCTATCTGTTCCAGCTCCTGCTGCAGCTGTACCCGCTGCTGCAGCCGCAGATTCTGTTCCAGCAGCAGCGGCAGAAAACGCCCCAGGCTGAGCATCAGCATGGCGCTTATCGCCAGCGCAATCAGCGTTTCCAGCAGGCTGAACCCGGCCTGAGCTACCCGCACGTCGCTGCTTCCGGCTGGCAGAGACGAATACGCGCGCGGGCGGAGATGATTGCGCGCCAGCGCCCGGCAGCGCTCGTTATTTCCACACTACCGGCGCGCGCCACGTCCCTGCGCCCGTAAAAACCGGGTTCGCCCGTCAGTGCGCTAAGGTGTATGCCTGCATACGGTGGCGTGAACCACCAGCGCGAGGGCGTCGTGCAGCCTGCAGGCGGTACGGGGCCGGTACCGAGACAGCCACCCTGACCCGGTTGCAGCCAGAGCTTTAGCTCGCGATTATGCCAGCCCGCATGCGCACGCAGCTGCAGCAAAAACGCCTGCAGCTGCAGCACACTTTCGCGCAGCTGTTGCTGCTGCTGCCAGCGCTGCCCCCCCTGTATCGCCCCGCCTCCCAGTACGCCTGCGATGAGCATGACGATCAGCAGTTCCGGCAGGGTAAACCCGTGATGATTATCTCTGTTCATGACGTCACTCTGCCGTCAGCGCAGCAGCACTACAAGCGTGACAATTGTGCGGTCAGGAGTGGCTCACAGGCGTGCTTTAGCTGCTACAGAGAAAACCATTTTTTTGTGCGGCAGCGTCAGAAAAGCGTGGCCGGGCAGGCAAAAAAAAGCCCTGCACGGCGGCAGGGCTCAGGCGCGATCGGGAGCAGATCAGACTGCCACAGGGGCCTTGATGGCAGGATGGGGATCGTAGCCCTCTACCTCAAAATCCTCAAACTGATAGTCAAAAATTGAGGCGGGCTTACGCTTAATCACCAGCTTCGGCAGCGGACGCGGTTCGCGGGTCAGCTGCAGGCGAGCCTGCTCCAGATGGTTGCTGTAAAGGTGGGTATCACCACCGGTCCAGACAAAATCACCCACTTCCAGATCGCACTGCTGCGCGACCATATGCACCAGCAGCGCATAGCTGGCAATATTAAACGGCAGGCCGAGGAAGATATCGCATGAACGCTGATAGAGCTGGCAGGAGAGTTTGCCGTTCGCGACGTAGAACTGGAAAAAGGCGTGGCACGGAGCCAGCGCCATCTGATCCAGCTCGCCCACGTTCCAGGCTGAGACAATAATGCGGCGTGAGTCCGGATCGCGTTTCAGCTGCTCAATGACTCTGCTTATCTGATCGATCTCTGCGCCAGAGGCGCTGCCCCAGCTGCGCCACTGCTTGCCGTAGACCGGACCTAAATCTCCGTTCTCATCCGCCCACTCATCCCAGATGGTGACCTTGTTCTCTTTCAGATACTGAATGTTGGTTTCCCCTTTCAGGAACCACAGCAGCTCGTGAATGATGGAGCGCAGGTGCACCTTTTTAGTGGTGACCAAAGGGAACCCCTCCTGCAGATTGAAACGCATCTGGTGGCCAAAAATGGAAAGCGTGCCGGTACCGGTACGGTCGGCCTTTTTTNTTCATTCAGCACATGCTGCATCAGTTCCAGATACTGTTTCATTTTACCTCTCGGGTTTGTTGCTGCGGACGACGATACGCCCAGATCATCATGATAATGCCCGCCAGAATCATCGGCACAGAGAGGATCTGCCCCATGCTGATGCCGCCTTCAAACAGCCCCAGCTGCGCATCCGGCTGACGGAAAAACTCGACAATAATGCGAAACGCGCCGTAACCAATCAGGAACAGGCCGGAGACGCTGCCCATGGGACGCGGTTTGCGAATAAACAGGTTGAGAATAATAAACAGCACCACGCCTTCCAGACACAGCTCATAGAGCTGCGAGGCGTGACGGGGCAGCACGCCATAGGTATTCAGCAGCTGCTGATACTGCGGGTTGTTTACCGCCAGCGCGAGATCTTCACTGCGCGAACCCGGAAACAGCATCGCGAATTTAAAATCGGGCGCCACGCGGCCCCACAGTTCGCCATTGATAAAGTTACCGAGGCGACCCGCGCCAAGACCAAACGGGATCAGCGGTGCAATAAAATCAGAGACCTGGAAGAAGGTGCGTTTTGTACGGCGGGCAAAAATCAGCATGACCACAATCACGCCAATCAGGCCACCGTGGAAGGACATGCCGCCATCCCAGACCTTGAACAGGTAGAGCGGGTTTTCCAGAAACAGCGGCAGATTGTAAAACAGCACATAGCCGATACGACCACCGAGAAAGACGCCGAGGAATCCGGCATAAAGCAGGTTTTCCACTTCATCTTTCTTCCAGCCGCTACCGGGCTTATTAGCGCGGCGCACCGCAAGCCACATGGCAAAAACAAAGCCCACCAGATACATCAGGCCGTACCAGTGAAGCGAAATCGGTCCGATTGAGAAGATCACCGGATCGAATTGGGGAAATGAAATGTAGCCGTTATTCATTATTCACCATCGATTTTTCTGCCCAACGCGGGCGTGGCTAAAGGGCCAGACAATAAAAGGCTGCGCATCATAGCACAGCCGCTTTTCACAGTTTCCGCAGAAATGTAAACCGTTAACGACCGCCGCGAATCAGTCCACCCAGACCGCGACGCTCCATAAATGCCGCAACCAGATGACGCACTTCCGAAGCGGTATGCGCCGCAATTCCCTGCTGGCTCAACTTCTGTACTTCCTCCCAATCCAGATGCCGCAACAGATACTTGACCCGCGGAATATTTTTGCCGTTCATGCTGAGATGATGATAGCCAAGCCCGACCAGCAGCGCGACACACATTGGGTCGCCCGCCATTTCACCACACAGGCAGAGCTCAAGTTTGGCTTCCCGGGCTTCACGCGCAATGGTATGGAGCGCGCGCAGCATGGCGGGATGCAGTGAATCGTAGAGGTTTGCGACCCGGGTATTATTGCGATCCACCGCCAGCAGATACTGTGTCAGATCGTTAGTGCCGACCGAGATAAAATCAACGCGGCTGGCAAGATGCGGGATCATAAACAGCATTGAGGGCACTTCGATCATAACGCCGATACGCGGCCGGGGAATGGGGTATCCCAGCACCTCTTCCACTTCGCGTCCGGCGCGATCGATCAGCCGGCACGCGTCATCGATCTCATCAATATGGCTGATCATCGGCAGCAGAATATTGAGGTTTCCGGAGGCGACGTTAGCGCGCAGCATGGCCCGAACCTGGACCAGAAAGATCTCCGGCTGATCGAGCGTCAGACGAATACCGCGCCAGCCAAGACACGGGTTCTCTTCGCTGATTGGCATATAGGGCAGCTGTTTGTCTGCGCCGACGTCCAGCGTGCGCAGCGTGACCGGCTTATCGTAAAACAGCTGCAGCATGCCCTGATACTGCGCCACCTGCTCCTCTTCTGAGGGAAAGCCGCTTTGCAGCATAAACGGGATCTCAGTACGATAAAGGCCGATGCCATCGACCCAGCTGTCCAGCGCCTGCTCATGTTCCGGGCTAAGACCGGCATTGAGCATGACCTGCACCCGCTCCCCGCTTTTCAGCTCACCGGGCTGATCCACCACGCCTTCCGCCATTTTGCTCAGCGCGTTCTCTTCGCTGATCAAACGCTGATACTCCTGTACCAGCACCGGCTCAGGATCGATCAGCACTTCCCCGCGATAGCCATCAACGATCAGCTGCCGCTTATTAAGCTGCACCGGCAGAATATCGGCACCCATCACGGTCGGGATCCCCATTGCCCGCGTCAGGATCGCCGCATGTGAGTTGGCGGCGCCATCGCGCACGACTACGCCTGCCAGCCGCTCATGTGGCAGCTCAGCCAGCGTCGTGGCCGTCAGCTCATCAGCCACCAGCACAAAGCGTTCCGGCCAGGCGTTGGTTCCCACCAGCGTATCATCAAGATGAAACAGCAGCCGCTGCCCCAGCACCCGCAGATCGCCGGCCCGTTCACGCAGATAGTGATCCTGCAGGCTGGCAAACTGCGCCGCAAACTTTTCGATCACGGTTTTCACCGCCCACTCAGCCACCGATCCGCGCTCAATCTCCGCAAACAGATCTTTTTTCAGCCGCGCATCGGTCAGCAGATGCGAGTAGAGATCGAAGATTGCCGCGCTCTCTTTCTGCACGCCGGCCGCAAAGCGTTTACTGAAACGACGGAATTCATTGCCCGCTTCCCCCATCGCCACCACCAGCCGCTCTCGCTCGCGCTGGGGATCAAGGGTTGATGCGGCAGATACCTGGTCCAGCAGCGGCTGTGTTTCATCCACCCAGCCGATCGCCACCGCCACGCCCGGAGAGGCGGCAATCGCTTTAACACGGGTTTGCCGGAACTGGCCAAATAACTGGCCGAGCTGTGACTGCGAGAGCAGCCCCGCCATTTGCGTGGCGAGCGTCACCAGAAATGACTCTTCGCTCTCATCAAACTGACGGTGTTCGCGCTGCTGCACCACCAGCACGCCCATTAACTGACGACGACTGATAATAGGTACACCAAGGAAAGAGCGATAACGCTCTTCTTTTACGGCAGGAATATATTTGAAGCTGGGGTGACTCTGCGCATCGGCCAGGTTAATGGGTTCAGCAAGCCGGCCAACCAGGCCGACAATGCCTTCATCAAACGCCAGTGCGATCGTACGGCCGCGCGGTTTTTTCAGACCGCGGGTCGCCATCAGGTAGTAGCAGTGTCGATCGTGATCGGCGAGGTAAACCGAGCAGACCTCGGTCTCCATCGCCAGGCAGATTTCGTTAACCAGAATGTCGAGTGCTTCATTCAGACGCGGTGCACCCGCCACTTTTTCTACTATTTCGCGCAACTGAGTGAGCATAAGGGGCGTGGCCTATCCTCTTTTACGACGGTGGGCAACAGGGTTATTACGCTGCCCCACACTCTCCTGCATCGACATTACCACGCCAGCAAACTCTTTCATGACGCGCCGGTACACATCGCGCTTGAAGGAGACCACCTGACGTACCGGATACCAGAAGCTCACCCAGCGCCAGCCATCAAACTCGGGGGTGCTGCTGTGTTGCACATTGATATCCGCGTCATTACACATCAACTGCAGAAGAAACCACTTCTGTTTCTGGCCGATACAGACCGGCTTTGTATCCCAACGCACCAAACGTTTAGGCAACTTGTAACGTAACCAGTTACGGGTTGAAGCAAGTATTCGAACATCTTTGCGGTGTAAACCCACTTCTTCGAACAGTTCGCGATACATCGCCTGCTCTGCGGTTTCACCCGGATTGATGCCTCCCTGAGGAAACTGCCAGGAGTGCTGTCCAAAGCGCCTGGCCCATAACACTTGCCCCTGCCTGTTGCAGATTACGATACCAACATTCGGGCGGTAGCCATCATCATCGATCACTGGACTACCTCAAAGCTTAATTTGAATGGTCTGATTGTTTCACACTCCTTACAGGCGGTAAACCACTGGATAAGCCGGACCTCCGCAGAATAAAAAAGAGTTAACCCACAGAGAAGACTTAACTTATAAACAGTTAACCCGTCTGCTGTGCGATCTTATGCACTTTTTCTGTGGATAGCTTTGTGCAGAACGCGGTAATTAACTGCAGACAGTTTAACGTCAGCGCAAAACAGAAGATTCTTATCATGATTAAAAAATGATTATAATCAGTATCTTGACTAAAAAAATGGCGTCCGGTCAGGATGTTTTTTTTAGCGCAGATCAGCTACAGAACGTTGTGTGGTTAAAAATTAATCGCCGTTGTTTTTATCCACAAGGAATGCCCTAAACCTGGTCAGATGATGCAAAAAAATCGCGCATTGCGGTTCAGCAGGCCCTGTAAATAGAAACAGGGATCGGCTCAGGGCGGGCTTATCCCATTTATCTGTGGATAACTTACACTGATATCCTGTTTATTGTGGCGGACAAATCGGGATAAACTGCCGATCTGAATTGTACCTGCTGCTGCAGTCATAAAAAAAAGTAGTGTGAATCATGCTATTATGATGCCCGTTCAGAAAGAGGCGATGTGGACAACCTGCCCGCCCGCAAGCTGATTACTTTTTAACCAACCAGATATTCATCATGACATTTCACACTCCATTGCCCGGTTCCCCGCTAAGTGAAGAAGAGCTGCTGCAGCGTGCGCATCAGCTGGCCGGAGAGCGGCTGGAAACCCTGGCAGCCCGGCTTAACCTGCCGGTACCTGATAATCTTAAACGCGATAAAGGCTGGGTCGGTATGCTGCTGGAGCTGCACCTGGGTGCCAGCGCCGGCAGTAAAGCGGAGCAGGATTTTGCGCATTTGGGTATCGAGCTTAAAACTATCCCGGTTGATGCTCAGGGCAGGCCACTGGAGACCACCTTTGTCTGTGTGGCACCGCTGACCGGTAATAGCGGCGTGACCTGGGCGTCAAGCCATGTGCGCCATAAGCTGGCGCGGGTATTGTGGATCCCGGTTGAGGGCGAGCGCACGATCCCACTGGCTGAGCGCCGGGTAGGTACGCCCCTGCTCTGGCAGCCTGATGCAGAAGAGGAACAGCAGCTGCGCGCCGACTGGGAAGAGCTAATGGATATGATTGTGCTGGGGCAGGTCGAGCGTATTACCGCCCGCCACGGCGCCTGCCTGCAAATCCGTCCCAAAGCCGCAAACAACCGGGCGCTGACGGAAGCAACAGGTGAACATGGCGAACGCATTATGACGCTGCCGCGCGGCTTCTATCTCAAAAAGCACTTTACGGCTGCGCTGCTGGCACGCCATTTTTTACTGTAATTGACTACACGCTCTTTCATACCGCACATTTCCCGATGTCTGGCTTTGCCAGCGTCCGCCTGGTAACGTTACACTCCTCCGGTGCTGTGCAACCAGCAGGAAACGAGCCTGCTTGTCAAGCTAATGCACGCTACCTCTCGCTTTTTTAAGAATCATGCGATTACTTCGTCACGTAAAAGCATTTATTACTACACTTTTGCAGTTAAAGCAGCTCAGGGAGCGGATAATGAAAGGGTTAGCGGGTGTAGCGGGTTTACTGCTGGCAGCATCAGTGCTGAGCGGTTGCAGCAGTGACTACGTGATGGCAACAAAAGATGGCCAGATGATTATGACCGAGGGCAAGCCCTCGATCGATAAAGAGACCGGCCTGGTGGAGTACACCGATCGGCAGGGTCACGTTATGCAGATCAACGGTGATGAAGTTTCCACCATCATTGAACGTTAAGTGCCAGATTACCCGGCCTGTACGGCGTTTTCCTCCGTGCAGGCGATTTCCCGGAGTTCCCCTCTTCCTTCCTCTGTGCCAGACAGGCTATAGTCCAAAAGGACAGAACATTCCGTTTCATAATGAAAAAAGGAAGCCGGCAATGCATTATCACCGTATCCCCCATAGTACGCTGGAAGTCAGTCAACTGGGGTTAGGCACGATGACGTTTGGTGAGCAAAACAGCGAAGCCGACGCCCACGAACAACTCGATTACGCTGTGAGCCAGGGCATTAATCTGATCGATACCGCAGAGATGTACCCGGTTCCGCCGCGTCCTGAAACCCAGGGATTAACTGAACAATATATTGGCAGCTGGCTGAAAAAGCGCGGCAGCCGCGATAAAGTGATCCTCGCCAGCAAAGTCGCCGGTCCGGTTCGCGGCAGCGACGCGCTGATCCGCCCGCATCAGGCGCTCGATCGCAAAAACATTCGCGAGGCGCTGGATGCCAGCCTGAAGCGTCTGAATACCGACTACCTCGATCTTTATCAGCTGCACTGGCCGCAGCGTCAGACTAACTATTTTGGCAAGCTGGGCTATGAGTACAGCGAAAGTACTGCGACCGTGACGCTGCTGGAGACGCTGGAAGCGCTGACCGAACAGGTGCGCGCCGGTAAGATCCGCTACATCGGCGTTTCAAATGAGACCGCCTGGGGCGTAATGCGCTATCTGCAGCTGGCTGAAAAACATGAGCTGCCGCGGATTGTGACGATTCAGAACCCTTACAGCCTGCTGAACCGTAGTTTTGAGGTTGGGCTGGCTGAGATTAGTCAGCATGAAGGCGTGGAGCTGCTGGCTTACTCAAGCCTCGCATTTGGTACCCTGAGTGGCAAGTACCTGAATGGCGCGAAGCCTGCTGGTGCGCGCAATACATTGTTCAGCCGCTTTACCCGCTACAGCAGTGAGCAGTCGCAACAGGCGATCGCCGCCTATGTCGACCTGGCAAAGCAGCATAATCTGGATCCATCGCAAATGGCCCTCGCCTATGTGCGCCAGCAGCCGTTTGTTGCCAGTACCCTGCTGGGCGCGACCACGCTGGAGCAGCTGAAAACGAATGTGGAGAGTTTTAATCTGACGCTGAACGCCGATGTGCTGGAAGCGCTGGAAACCATCCACCGGCAGTATACCTATCCCGCACCGTAATTTTTCAGGGTTATATAAATACGGCGGAGATTAACGTAAGGGCGTCATTAATGACGCCCTTTTTTTTACGGCGGTAATCGTATAAACGCGACGGGAATTACCGTAGGGGCGTCATTAATGACGCCCTTTGAACGCACCAGGGCCGCATAAATGCGGCCCCTACGGGAATGTTGAATCATGCAGTGCGAATTCGTAGGGGCGTCATTAATGACGCCCTTTGAACGCACCAGGGCCGCATGAATGCGACAGGGCCGCATAAATGCGGCCCCTACGGAAATGTTGAATCACGCGATGGGAATTCGTAGGGGCGTCATTAATGACGCCCTTTGAATGCACCAGGGCCGCATAAATGCGGCCCCTACGGGAATGTTGAATCATGCAGTGCGAATTCGTAGGGGCGTCATTAATGACGCCCTTTGAATGCACCAGGGCCGCATAAATGCGGCCCCTACGGCGAGGGACGCGATTTCCACCACAGCAGCGCGATTGCGGCGGCAAACGCTATGCCAAAACCTGTGCCGGTGGCAACCGCCGGGGCACCGAGCTTAATTGCCAGCGTATAGAGGCCCAGCATCAGCAGCATGGCGCTATTTTCACCAAGGTTCTGCACGGCAATCGCGTTGCCTGAGCCCACGCTCGCCTTACCGCGCTCCTGCAGCAGTGCGTTGAGCGGCACCACAAAAAAACCGCCCAGGGCGCCGATCGCCATCAGCAGGAGATAAGCGTTCAGCAGCGTGGTTTGCAGCGAAAACAGCACCACCATCACCCCTATCAGCACCCCTGCCGGCATGCAGCGCCGCACCGTCTGCAACGTCACCAGCTTAGCTGCTGCCGCCGCGCCCAGTACAATCCCTATCGCTACCATGGCGTTGAGCGTGGTGGGCGTTTTGTTATCGGTAATGCCTAAGGCCACCGGCACCCAGAGCACCAGCAGGAAACGCAGCGTGACCCCTGCTCCCCAGAACAGACTGGTACCCAGCAGGGAAAAACGCGTCTCGCCGTTATGCCACAGCTGGCGTGCTGCATTGCTGAAGCTGCGCAGCATCCCGAGCGCATGCCAGCTCTGACCCGGACGCGCCGCGCTGAGGCGGGGAATGAAGAGATTGGCGACGACCGCCAGCGCGTAGGTCAGCGCACAGGCGGCCAGCGCCATCAGCAGATGCCAGTCCGCCAGTATCCCGCCCGCTACTGAACCGAGCAGAATGGCCGCGATGGTCGATGCCTCCATCAGCCCGTTGGCTTTCACCAGGCGTTCACCGCTGGTGATTTCCGTCAGAATGCCATACTTCGCCGGCGAGTAAGCGGCCGCGCCGATGCCCACCAGCGTATAGCCGAGAAACGGATTGAAGCCGAAGCAGATGGTCAGCGCCCCCAGCAGCTTCAGGCTATTCGCCAGCATCATCACCCGTCCTTTGGCGAAGCTGTCGGCCATCTGCCCGACAAACGGTGCCAGCAGAATATAGGTGGCGACAAACAGCATCTGCAGGATCGGCTGGCTCCAGTCGGGGTAGAACTGATTTTTCAGCACCGCCAGCGTGGCAAACAGCAGCGCGTTATCACCAAAAGCGGAAAAAAACTGCGCCACTATCACGGCAATCATACCGCGCGACAGCAGCGGAGCGCGGGCCTCCTCATGCTGGCTCATGCTCTCTCCTCTTCTGCCAGCTGCTTCAGAGTGACGTAGTCTGGCTTACCGCTGCCCAGCAGCGGCAGCTGTTTCATGACGCGGATATCGCGCGGCACCGCCAGCTCTGGCGCACCGGTTTCACGCGCCGCCTGCAGCAGCTGATCGCGCGTCAGCTCGCTGTCGGTGGTAAACAGCACCAGCGCTTCGCCACGATTACCGTCCGGACGCAGCGAGGCGGCATGCTGTTTTTCGCCGGAGGCTTTCAGCGCAATCTGTTCAACGCTCTCCAGCGACACCATCTCACCCGCTATCTTGGCAAAGCGCTTCGCCCGGCCCTGAATCTGACAAAAACCGCCTTCATCGAAGCTGACAATATCACCGGTATCATACCAGCCCGCCTCCATCACACCTTCGCCGTTGTCCGCCACGGGCGGTTCCAGCACGCCGGGCGCGTCAACGCGCAGATAGCCATTCATAATATTCGGGCCGCGCAGCTGCAGCCGACCACCCTGCTCAATGCCCGGCACTGAAATCAGACGGGAATCCATGCCGGGCAGCAGACGGCCAACGGTATGCGTGCGGGCAGCCATCGGCACATTGATCGCCACAACCGGCGCGCACTCGGTGACGCCATAGCCCTCCAGAATGCGAATGCCATATTTCTCCATATAGAGCTGGCGCGTGCCCTCCTGCAGCTTCTCCGCACCGGCTACCACATAGCGCAAACGGGCAAAATCATAGGGGCTGGCGAAGCGCGCGTAGTTACCCAGAAACGTTGACGTACCGAACAGAACGGTGCAGTTGCGGTCATACACCAGCTCCGGCACAACGCGATAGTGCAGCGGACTGGGATAGAGGAAAACCTGCGCGCCGGTCAGCAGCGGCGTAAACAGACCAACCGTCAGACCAAAGGCGTGAAACAGCGGCAGCGCTGACATAAAGCGATCGCGCGGCGTAAAGTCGGCCACGGTGCGGATCTGCTCTACGTTAGCCAGCAGGCTCTTATGGGAATGCACCACCCCTTTGGGATGGCCTTCCGAGCCAGAGGTAAACAGCACCATCGCCGCCTCTTCCGGCTGCTGCGCCAGCTGTGCCCGGCGCGGCAGCAGCAGATGGCCGAAGATCCACAGCTTATCCTGCAGCGTTACCGTCTCTTTAAGATCTTCGAGATAAACCCATTCGACTTCAGTCAGCCCCTGCGGCAGATGCCACAGGTTGCCTTTTTCCAGAAACTGGCGTGAGGTGAACACGGTTTTTACCTGCGAGGCGGTCAGCGCGGCCCGCATGCCGCTGACGCCAGCCGTATAGTTCAGCATGGCCGGGACGCGCCCGCGCATGGATGCACCGAGGATCGCTGCCGCGGTCACGGTAGCATTAGGCAGCAGCAGACCAATATATTCTCCCTGCCGGCTGTAGCGCTCAAGAATACGTCCCACCCCGAGCGCCTTTTTCAGCAGTCCGGTATAGCTGTCCGGCTGAAAATTCACATCTTCAATACAGGCTTTGGTCAGCCCGTAGCGGGTACGCGCGCTGAGAAAAGCTTCGTACAGCGTTTCGCGCGGGCGCACCGCCATGCGCGCTTCCATCATAATATGGTGCAGGTGTTCACCTGCCAGCACGCGCCGGTCGCGGGCGCGTTTCGCCTCCGGCATCGGAATATGGGTCGCTGGCAGCACGCTCAGCGTAATTCGGGGAAACAGGCGACGCTTAAACACTCCGCCAAGACGGCCAAACGGCGTGTACTCCGCTCCCTCAATGCGCATCGGCACCACCGTCGCGCCCGATTTCGCCGCAACAAAGCCGGCACCGCTGTAGATCTTCATCAGCGACCCGGTCACGGTGATACGACCTTCCGGGAAAATCACCACCGGGCGGCCGGTATTAATCATGCGAACCAGATGTTTGATCGACATTGGCTTAGTGGGATCGAGCGGAACAAAGTCGATAATCGGTTTCAGCAGGCGCATATACCAGCGGGTGCTGATAGCAGAATAGACCGCAAATACTGGCCTGATCGGTAAAAACAGCGCAACCAGCACGCCATCCAGAAAGGACATATGGTTAGGCGCGATCAGCACTTTCTCTTTATGCAGCGCCGTAAGATCGCCGCGCAGTTCCACGCGCCATAGCAGGCGACAGAGAGTGCGCAAAATGGCAAATAGCATGCCAGCTCCTTAGCAAAGTCAAAAATGGTAATTACCTTGCAGGATTTGCAGGGCGGCGACAAGTACAGAGCAGAATTAAAGCGGGTCCCCTGACAAACTGCGACGCGGGGCCGCAGAAAAAAGATAAAAAAAACCCACGCGTCTGCGTGGGTCGGTGCAACCGAACAGGGTTATACCCGCAGTACAGGTATCGCTGCCGCAGCAGCCGATCTTTACACCAATCATACCTCTGGGATCGCTATCGTCGCGCAGCAGCCGGGAAAATAACAGCGGCTAAACGCAACCGTATTCAGCGAAATGCAACCAGGTGTGAACAGTGCCTCTTACTGGTTACATTTTGATTTAGCTAGGATTTATCTGGCTGCGATTTGCTGTAAAGCGCATCCGGCGCAATGTTCATGTGCTTCAGCACCGGCCCCATAATATTGCCGAAGATGGGCGCGGCCACCGAGCCGCCGAAGTGATCGCCCGCGGTCGGATGGTTGATCATCACCACCAGCGCCACCTCCGGGTGGCTGGCTGGCGCAATTCCGGCGGTATAGTTCACGTAACCGCCATCATATTTGCCGCTGCTGCCCATCTTCTCTGCGGTACCGGTTTTGGTCGCCAGGCGATAACCCGGTACCGCAGCCTTGATACCGGTGCCGCCCGGCAGCACGTCACTCTCCAGCATATGCACCACGGTCTGTACAATCTGCGGATTGGCCACCTGTTTGCCCAGCACCGGTGGTGTGACTTTGGTTATCGACAGCGGACGATAAACGCCAAACGAGCCCAGCGTGGCATATTCGCGCGCAATCTGCAGCGGCGTCACGCGCAGGCCATAACCAAAGGAGAAGGTTGCACGTTCAATGTCCGCCCAGCGCTCACGATGCAGCGGAAAGTAGCCTACGCTCTCGCCGGTTAATCCCAGTCCGGTAGGCTTGCCGAGCCCAAATGCCTGATAGGTGTTGACCAGCGCTTCCGCCGGCATCGCCAGCGCAATGTGCGATACGCCGATATCACTCGATTTTTGCAAAATGCCGGTCATGGTGAGACGCGGCCAGTGGCCGACGTCGCGGATAAGATGGCCATTGACGCTGTAGGGGGTGGTATCAATCACCGAGTCAGGCCTGACCAGATGGCGCTCCAGGCCCTCCATCACCACCAGCGGTTTGACCGTTGAGCCCGGTTCAAAACTGTCATTGATGGCGACGTTACGCATCTGGGCGGGTGTCGCCTTGTCGAAATTATTCGGGTTGAATGAGGGATACGATGCCATTGCCAGAATTTCACCGGTATCGATCTTCACCAGCACCGCGGCGCCGGAGTCCGCTTTGTTCAGCAGCACGCCGTCGCGCAGCCTGCTGTAGAGGGTAAACTGATCAAATTTGTCGATGCTGAGCTGCACCGTGGGCGGCTGCTTCGGCGGCTCATAGTCGATCATTGAAATGATATTGCCCTCGCCATCCTGGCGATAGACCTCTTTGCCCGGCTCGCCCTGCAGCACCCGATCAAACCCTTTCTCCAGCCCGTTAAGCCCGTTGCTGTCAGCTCCCACAATGCCAATCAGCGGCGCAGCCGCTTCACTCATCGGATAAAACCGGCTGTCGTTATAGACCGAGCTGATCCCTTTCAGGTGCAGTTCGGCGATATCTTTGGCGATCCCCAGCTCAATTTTGCGGCCCAGATAGAGAAAGCGTTTTTTCGGGTTAGCCGTAATCTGCGCCTGCAGATCTTCCGGCCGCATGCTGAGCGCCGCCGCCAGATAGCCCCACTTTGCGCTGCTGAAGTCGGGATTCGCCTCCAGCACCCGTTTAGGATCGGCGATGATGTCGCGCGACGGTACGCTCAGCGCCAGCGCCTGGCCGTCGCGATCCAGCAGCGTGCCGCGATTCGTGGGCAGCGTAACGGTGCGCAGTGAGCGCTGATCCGCTTCATGCTCCAGCATCGGGTGGTTGATCAGCTGCAGATCGCCAACGCGGGCGAGCAGCAGTCCCATACAGGTCAGCACGCCCAGACAGATCAGACGAAAACGAAACGGGTTAAACGGGGCTTTAATCTGGTCTTTACCCAGAAATTTTTTAATCGGAGGCATAGCATTCCGCTGCGGTGAGAGTCGTTATCCAGACTGGTTATCGGCTGTTATAAAGAAAGGCCTGACAAGTTGACAGGAAAACTGTGTTTCAGTTATTTGCAGAGATGACGGACAAAAAAAACCTGCGCATCTGCGCAGGTTGGTGTAATCAAGAAAACGTTTTGATGTTCACCCATCAATACCTCTGGGACCCTGACTGTAGCAAGCCAGCTGACAGCCCTGCACCTGCTTAAACGCAACAGTTGCCCGCAAAATGTAACCAGCGGTGAGATTGTTAGTGGTTTGTGCAACCGTGATGTTTTCTGACTTCCACCAGGCAGCTCATAGCGTTCGGTCCCTGCGTCAGGGAGGAGGTCCCGATATCCAGCGTCAGTACGTTCGGGTTGCCGGCGCGATCCCACGGCTGCCACGTGCCGCCAAAGCCGGGATCGAACCATGCACCGGTCGCGATAATCAGTACGCCTGGCGCAACACCGTCGGTCAGGCGCACGCCGGCCAGCATACGGCCGCGCGCGTTGCTTACCTCAACCACCTCCCCGTCGGCAATGCCGCGCTGCGCGGCATCCTGCGGATGCATCGACAGCGTCTCATGCCCGGCAGTTTTATTGGCCTGAACGGCAGGGGTTGCATCCAGCTGGCTGTGCAGCCGGTTGGCAGGCTGCACTGAAATCATATGCAGCGGATAGTCGCTGCTCAGCGGCGCACCCAGCCACTCCTGCGGCTCACGCCAGGTGGGATGACCCGCGAAGTCATCCAGCTGATAGTCCGCAATGGTCTGGCAAAAGAGCTCAATTTTGCCGCTGGCGGTGGCGATGGGATGCGCCTGCGGATCGGCGCGAAACGCCTCCATAAAGATATAGGGTTTCCCGCCCTCGGGGATCTCCATAAACCCGCGCTCCCAGAACTCACTGAAGGTCGGGAAAGCGATACCGCGCCGCGCATGTGCCTGTGCGCACTGCTGATAAAGATGCTCAATCCACTGCATCTCATTGCGCCCTTCCGTGAAGCGGTCGCGATAACCGAGGCGATCGGCGATATCGGCAAAAATATCGAAGTCGTTGCGCGCCTGATGCTGCGGCCTGACGGCCTGGTGCATCGCCAGCACAAAGCGATCGCGCGACGATCCGCCAATATCGTTGCGCTCCAGCGTGGTGGTCACCGGCAGTACAATGTCCGCCATCTGCGCCGCAGGCGTCCAGACAATATCCTGCACAATCACCGTATCGGGTCGCTGCCAGCCAGCGACCAGCCGGTTAAGCTGCTGGTGATGATGAAACGGATTACCGCCCGCCCAGTGCACCAGATGAATATCAGGATAGTGCAGCGTCTCACCGCAGAAATCGTAAGGTTCGCCTGGCTGCAGCAGCATGTCGCTGATGCGCGCTACCGGAATCGCCAGATTGGCCGGATTAGGCCCGGTGCTCATCATCGGCGCCGGTCCCTCCTGCCGCGGATTGCCCACGCTGTTCATTGAGCCATGCCCGAATGAGAAGCCTGCGCCTGGCAGGCCCGGCTGACCCAGCATGCAGGAGAGCGCAATCATCATCCAGTAGGGCTGTTCACCGCGATGCGCGCGCTGCACGGAGTAAGCGCTGGTCATAAAGCTGCGCCTGCCCGCCAACTGCTGTGCCAGCTGTGCGATGCGTGCGGCCGGAATAGCGGTAATGGCGCTCGCCCAGGCTGCGGTTTTTGCCACGCCGTCGCTTTCGCCCAGCAGGTAAGCGCGCAGCTGCGGCCAGCCGGTGCAGTGCGTGGCGAGGAAGGTGTCGTCAGTGGCGCCGTGGCGCAGGATCTCATAGCCCAGCGCCAGCATCAGCGCGACATCCGTATTGGGGCGAATCGGGATCCACTCGGCGTTCAGCCACGCCGGACAATCATCGCGCTGCGGGCTGATGTTGATTACCGGGGTGCCCCGGGCGCGCAGCTGCTCCAGCGCCGGCTTCAGGCTGTGCTGCCCCGCTCCGCCGGACGCGACCTGCGCATTTTTCAGCGCCAGGCCACCAAAGGCGACAAAAATCTCCGCATGCTCCACCACCTGCGGCCAGTCGGTTACACGCCCGGTCAGCGGCATGTAAGTGCCAATCACATAGGGCAGGAAGAACTGGGCGGCGCCCCAGCTGTAGTTGCCCTGCTGATCGACGCCGCCGCCGCCCTGAAAATAGAAACGCCGCACCAGCGTCCGCGCATGGTTCACCCGCCCGGCCGAGGACCAGCCGTAAGAGCCAGTAAAGATGCCGGCTGCCCCGTAGCGCTCGCGTACGCGGCGGTTCTCTTCTGCGACCAGATCGAGCGCGGTATCCCAGCTGACCGGCACAAAGTCTTCACGCCCGCGCAGGGTGCGATCGCTGTTCTCGCGCGATTTCAGCCACGAGCGGCGCACCATTGGCTGGCGGATACGCCTGTCGGAGTAAACCAGCTCCGGGATGGTGTGGATCATCGGTGAGGGATCGGTATCGGCAAAGAAAGGTTCGCAGCCTGTCAGGCGGCCATCTTCCGTTACGGCGGTAAAAGCGCCCCAGTGCGCCAGGTGCGGCACGCGTGTTTTCATGAGAGTGTCCGGCAGATAAACAGAGAATGCGCGGCAGCATAGCATGAGGCTGCAGTCCGCCAGAAGCCTGCCTGTGAGCGGCTGATTTTCCGCGCTTTTGCGACAACGCTGGCATTCTGATCGCTTGCGGCTCAGGGGCTTTTCCGTAACACTGATGCGATGTGTAAACGTTTTCCCTGGATGTCGATAATTGCATGGCTACCATAAAGGATGTTGCCCGTATGGCCGGGGTGTCGGTTGCGACCGTTTCCCGTGTTATCAATAACTCTCCCAAAGCCAGCGAAGGTTCGCGCCTCGCGGTAACCCAGGCGATGGAGCAGCTGCAGTATCACCCTAACGCCAATGCGCGCGCGCTGGCACAGCAATCCACTGAAACGCTGGGGCTGGTGGTGGGTGATGTATCTGATCCTTTTTTTGGTGCGATGGTAAAAGCGGTGGATGAAGTGGCAGGCGAGACCGGCAACTTTCTGCTGATTGGTAACGGTTACCATAATGAACAAAAAGAGCGGCAGGCGATTGAGCAGCTGATGCGCCATCGCTGTGCGGCGCTGGTGGTGCATGCCAAGAAAATCCCGGCGGACGATCTGGAGATGCTGATGCGTCAGGTGCCGGGTATGGTGCTGCTGAACCGTCTAATCCCGGGCTTTGAGTCACGCTGTATCGCGCTTGACGATCGCTATGGCGCCTGGCTCGCCACCCGGCACCTTATTCAGCAGGGCCATACGCACATCGCGTTTATCTGCTCTACGCACACTATTTCCGACGCAGAGGATCGCCTGCAGGGCTATTACGATGCGCTGCGGGAACACGGCCTGCCCTGCAACGATCGTCTGGTGGCCTGGGGTGAGCCTGATGAAACAGGCGGTGAGCAGGCGATGACGGAGCTGCTGGGCCGCGGCAAATCCCTGACGGCCGTCGCCTGCTATAACGATTCGATGGCTGCCGGCGCGCTGGCGGTGCTGAGTGATAACGGCATCCGCGTACCAGAGGAGATGTCACTGATCGGGTTTGATGATGTGCTGGTGTCACGTTACGTGCGCCCGCGCCTTACTACCGTGCGCTACCCTATTGTCACTATGGCGCAGCAAGCGGCACAGCTGGCGCTTGCGCTGGCGCATGGCAGCGAGCTGCCTGAAGTTACCAATATGTTCAGTCCGACGCTGGTGCGGCGTCACTCAGTGGGTGGGCCAGGATAAGTGATGCGCCGGGCAGCGCGCTAAGCAGCGCGGGGCTGGGCGCTGAGCAGCGCGGGGCTGGGCGCTGAGCAGCGCGGGGCTGGGCGCTGAGCAGCGCGGGGCTGGGTGCTGAGCAGCGCGGGGCTGGGTGCGGCAGCGCGTGACGCCGGAGGGGTTCCGCCCGCCAGGCTTCCGGCAGTTTCAGCGGCGTTCCCGCACGCGGACGGGCTAAGGGGCGGGTGGGCGCGCCCCTTA